>JANYJE010000044.1 GCA_025408405.1 Nitrosomonadales bacterium
TGCTGACCTCGTCCAAGGAAGACCGCGATGTGGTGGGGAGCTACCAACTCGGCGTCAACAGTTATATCAGCAAGCCGGTGGAATTCGATGAATTCGCCAGGACGGTAGCCGAGCTGGGACTCTACTGGCTGCTGGTGAATCATCCGCCGCTAACGGTAAAATAAACATGGAACAAGTAAAGTAATCATGGAACAAGCTGTCACGAAAAAAGAGTTACATATCCTGATGCTGGAAGACACACCCAGCGATGCACAGCTTATAGAACGTGAGTTGCACAAGGCCGGTATTGCTTTCACCGCACAGCGTGTAGACACGCGGGAAGCGTTCATTCGCGCGCTCGATGAATTCCATCCCGATATTATTTTGTCCGATTACAAGCTGCCCAGTTTCGACGGCATGTCTGCACTGCAAATAGTGCAAAGCGATTATCCGGAAGTGCCGGTGATCATGGTCACCGGCGCGCTTCCCGATATCGAAGCGGTGGAGCTGATCCATGCAGGCGCCAAGGATTATGTGCTGAAAGACCGGCTGGCGCGGCTGGCGCCTGCAGTGCATCGGGCGCTATCCATGGAGCAAGGCATCCGGATACGCAAGCAGGCGGAGGAACGCATGCGCCTTGCTGCACAGGTGTTTGAAAGCACACTTGAGGGAATCATGATCACCGATGCCGACAGAAACATCGTTGAAGTCAACAAGGCCTTCACCCAGATTACCGGCTACCCGCGCGAGGAGGTGCTGGGACGGAATCCGAACCTACTCAAGTCCACTCACCACGGGGGCGAGTTCTACACGATGATGTGGGCGTCGATCAATTCTACCGGGCATTGGGTCGGGGAAATATGGAACCGCAGGAAAAATGGAGAGGCCTATCCGGAGGCGCTGACCATTTCCACAGTCGTCAATAAACAAGGGCAAATAAGCAACTACGTCGGAATTTTTTCCGACATCACCCTGTTCAAGCAGCACGAAAAACAGCTGGAACGCACCGCCCACTACGACGCACTGACCGGAATCCCGAACCGGGTGTTGCTGGCTGACCGTATGAAACAGGCGCTGGCGCACTCCAAGCGTAATCGCTCTTTGCTGGCTGTCTGCTATCTCGATCTGGACGGTTTCAAACTGATCAATGACATGATGGGGCATGAGGCCGGTGACAAAATACTCGTCGAGATTGCAAAGCGTATAGAGCACACCATACGCGGCGGCGACACTGTCGCCCGTCTGGGCGGCGACGAATTCGTGATCCTGCTGGTGGGCATAGAGCAGCGGGAGGAATGCACCCACAGCCTGGCGCGCCTGCTGGAAGTGATATCCCAGCCGATACAGGTCGGCGGCAGATCTTTCACTCTCAGCGCCAGCATTGGCGTGGCACTCTATCTGGGGGACAATGAAGATGAAGATGTTGATGCCCTGTTGCGCCATGCCGATCAGGCCATGTATTCGGCCAAGCAGGCGGGCAAAAACCGCTATTATCTCTACGACCCCGCGCACGACCAGCGCACCCGTGCCCATCAGGCCCTCCTGGGACAGATCATCTATGGCCTAAGCCACGGCCAGTTCGAATTACACTACCAGCCCAAGGTGGAAATGCATTCCCGTCGACTGGTCGGCGCGGAAGCGCTGATCCGCTGGCGCCATCCGGAGCGCGGCCTGCTTTCTCCGGGAGAGTTCCTGCAGGTCGTGTATGGCACCGAGCTGGAAATCGGCATGGGCGAATGGGTTATCGCTGCGGCCCTCGAGCAACTCAGATCGTGGCATCAGTCCGGGCTGGCTCTGGAATTGAGCATCAACATTTCCGCGTTCCATTTGCAATCTGCGGAATTCCCTGAAAAATTACGCCAGCGCATGGCCGCTTATCCGGATTTGCCCGCTGGCAGTCTCCAAATCGAGATACTGGAGACCGCAGCCCTTGAAGATGTATCCAACACCACCGCGATCATTGAAGCATGCCGTTCCATCGGGGTGAGTTTTGCGCTGGACGATTTCGGCACCGGATATTCATCCCTGTCGTATCTGAGTAACCTGCCGGTGAATACGCTCAAGATAGATCAGTCTTTCGTGCGCGACATGCTGGAGGACAAGGGCGATCGCGCCATCGTACAAGGCATCATCGCGCTGGCCCATGCCTTCGAACGCGAGATTGTGGCCGAAGGCATAGAAACCGAGGATATTTATCAGGCCCTGCTGGAGATGGGCTGTGAGATCGGGCAAGGCTACGGCATCGCCCGCCCGATGCCGCCGGAGGAATTTCTCAGGTGGCATTCGACATAAAAAAGGCAGCCATAAATCTAGCTGCCTTATCCAAACAGTTGCAGTTGGATACCCTTGCTAACTCCCGCTCATCTCCAGCATCAGCTGGTTCACGCGCTTGACGAAGCTGGCCGGGTCATCCAGCTGCCCGCCTTCCGCCAGCATGGCCTGGTCAAACAGCACCGATGCCCAGTCGTCGAAGCGTTTCTCTTCCACCTTCAAACGCAACACCACCGGATGCCTGGGGTTGATCTCGAGTATCGGCTGCGCTAGCGGCGCCTTCTGGCCTGAGGCCTTCAGCAGGCGTGCCAGACTGCTGCTCATGTCGTGTTCATCCGCCACCAGACAGGCCGGTGACTCGGTGAGGCGATGGGTCACGCGCACTTCCTTCACACGCCCGCTGAGGCTGGTCTTGATCCGGTCGGTCAGCGCCTTGAACTCGTCGGCATCCTTCTCCTGCTCCTTCTTCTCGGCCTCGTCCTCAAGCTGGCCGAGATCCAGCCCGCCCTTGGCCACAGACACAATCTGCTTGCCCTGGAACTCAAACAGGTTGCTCACCACCCACTCGTCCACGCGATCGGTCAGCAGCAGCACTTCGATGCCTTTCTTGCGGAACACTTCCAGATGCGGGCTGTTCTTGGCGGCGTTGAAAGACTCTGCAGTGATGTAGTAAATCTTCTCCTGGCCTTCTTTCATGCGGCCGATGTAATCGGCCAGGGAAACGCTTTCCTCTGCGGTGTCGGCATGGGTGGAAGCCAGGCGCAAGAGTCCTGCGATCTTCTCCTTGTTGGCATGGTCTTCGCCGATGCCCTCCTTCAGCACGCGGCCGAACTCAGCCCAGAATTTGGTGTATTTTTCACGATCGTTACTAGCCATGTCTTCCAGCATGCCCAACACCTTCTTGGTGCAGCCGGCACGAATCGCCTCGATGTCTTTCGACTCCTGCAAGATCTCGCGCGACACGTTGAGCGGCAAGTCGCTGGAATCGACCACGCCACGGATAAAGCGCAGGTAATGCGGCATCAGCTGGGCGGCATCGTCCATGATGAACACGCGACGCACATACAGCTTTACGCCGTGGCTGGCTTCGCGGTCGAACATGTCGAACGGCGCACGGCCGGGCACATACAGCAGCTGCGTGTACTCCTGGCGCCCTTCGACGCGCGCATGCGTCCATGCCAGAGGATCTTCGAAATCATGGCCTACATGCTTGTAAAACTGCTTGTACTCGTCGTCAGATATTTCGTTCTTGGCGCGCGCCCACAAGGCATACGCCTGGTTCACGGTTTCGTCTTCGTCCAGCACCACCTGCGCACCGTCTTTCCACTCTTCCTGCTTCATCACGATAGGCTGCACGATGTGATCGGAATACTTGTGGATGATGGAGCGCAACTTGGCACCGCTGAGCAGGTCGTCCTGGTCTGCGCGCAGATGCAGGGTGATGCTGGTGCCGCGCGTCGCCTTCTCCACCATCTCGATGACGAACTCACCGCCGCCATCGGATTCCCAGCTCACGCCCTGATCGTTCTTCTCACCGGCGCGACGCGTCACCACGCTAACCTTGTCGGCGACGATAAATGCCGAATAAAAGCCCACACCGAACTGGCCGATCAGATTCGCATCCTTCTGCTGGTCACCGGAGAGACGGGTAAAAAATTCGCGTGTGCCGGACTTGGCAATGGTGCCCAGGTTGTTGATCACCTCGTCGCGGCTCATGCCGATGCCGTTGTCGCTGATGGTCAGCGTGCGTGCTGCCTTGTCGTAAGCCACGCGAATGTTCAGTTCGGAATCATTCTCGAACAAAGCCGCGTTATGCAGCGCTTCGAAGCGCAATTTGTCGCTGGCGTCCGCCGCATTCGAAATCAGTTCGCGCAGGAAAATCTCGCGGTTCGAATACAGGGAATGAATCATCAATTGCAGAAGCTGCTTCACCTCGGCCTGAAAGCCCATGGTCTCGCGATTGGTGTTTGCCGTATTGCTCATTGTTTTACTCCGTAGGTTTACAAAATGGACGTGTTGCTAGGTGGGGACACTATGATGGATTTCAAGAGGGAGATAGAAAAGGCCTGCACAGGCCTTACCGCTGTTGCAGATAAAGCAGGCGCATCTCTTCTTCCTTGCGTGCCAGCTCGATCTCGCGCATGACAGCGCCCACGTCAGCCGGCCGTTTGTTTTCCTCGACATGGCCGGTGAGCCGCGTATCAGGCCTGAGCAGCCCGGCCTGATACAGAGCCCAGATCTCGCGGCCATACTGGGTGGCTGCAAGCTGGGGGGCGAAGCTGCTGAAAAATGTTCTCAGGTTGGCGACATCTCGTTCCAGCATTTCGGCCGCGCTGTTGTTGCCTGCCGCATCCACCGCCTGCGGCAAATCGATAATGACGGGGCCGGCGTGGTCAACCAGGACATTATATTCAGACAGATCACCATGGATGACCCCGGCGCACAGCATCAGCACCACCTGCTGCAGCAGCTTGGCATGATGCTCCAGCGCCAGTTCTTCGGTAAATTCCACATCGTTGAGCCGTGGTGCGGCATGGCCTTGGGCATCGGTCACCAATTCCATCAGCAGCACGCCTTCAAAACAGCCGTACGCCTTGGGCACGCGTACACCTGCGGCACCCAAGCGGTACAGCGCATCGACCTCGGCGTTTTGCCAGACTTCCTCCTGCACTCGGCGCCCGTAGCGGGTGCCCTTCTCCATCGCGCGCGCTTCCCGGCTGCCCTTCACCGTGCGTCCTTCCTGGTAGGCGACGGCCTGCTTGAAGCTGCGCTTATGCGCCTCCTTGTATACCTTGGCACAACGAATCTCGCCGCCGCATCTGACCACGTAGACGGTTGCCTCTTTGCCGCTCATGAGCTGGCGCATTACCTCGTCCACCAGCCCCTCATCGACGAGCGGCTGGATTCTTTTTGGGGTCTTCATAGATATGACCGGGTTGGAGTGAAAGAAGAAGCAAGACGGGAGTCATTCGCGGGATAAAGATCAAGACTGCCTTCATCTTTGGGTTAACCATGCAGGTTCAAATCAAACCCGTCTTCCTTGAACAATTTAATGCAGGCATCGACCGCGTCGGCATCATAGAACACACCGCGATGTTTGGTTATTTCCTCCAATGCCGCGTCAATTCCCAGCCCGGGCCGGTAAGGACGGTGAGAAAACATCGCTTCCACCACGTCAGCCACTGCCAGGATTTTCGCCTCAGCGAGGATTTCATTGCCTTTCAACCCACGCGGATAACCGGATCCATCCAGTCGTTCATGGTGTTGCAGCACTATTGTTGCGATAGGCCAGGGATATTCCACATCCTTGATGATTTCATAACCATTCTGCGGGTGGGTCTTGACCAGCTCGAACTCGATTGCAGTAAGGCGACGCGGCATACTGAGAATTTCAGCGGGTAAGCCGATTTTTCCGAGATCGTGAATGGTGGCGGCCAGCTTCAAGCCATGGATACTGTCCTCGGACAACCCCGTCTGCCTGGCTATGGCAATGGCCAGCTGGGCTACGCGCTGCTGATGTCCGGCCGTATAAGGGTCACGCGTTTCCACAGTAGCAGCAATGGCCTGAATGGAATCCTCCAGACTTTTAAGCAATGTTCTTTCATGGTGCTGAAACGCAAGCGCAATGCGATCACGCTCTGCGCTTGTGTGCAGTGCAGTGATGCCGTATGCCAGATCCCCGGACAATTCGACCAGCAGAGGAATGTCCTGTTCATCAAAAGCATCGACAGACTCACTGTAAATATTCAACACCCCAAAGGGCTCCGCGTCAGCGATCATCAAAGGCAACGCAATCGAGGATGCAAAGCCATGTTTCAGGGCTTCATCGCGCCAGGGAATAAAATTGGGATCGTGGGCAATGTCTTTACAGATGGCAGGTTTTCCAGTGCGAATGGTCGTGCCGGCAGGCCCTAATCCGCGCACAGTAGTAGCCCAGGTTAGCAATTCGCTATTCACATACTCGTCCCCATCTCCCGCATGGGCAACTATGGAGATCAGTTTTCCCAGGCCTTTTTCGGCGTAACCCACCGAGGAAAAGCAGTAGCCACCCTTGTCAATCAACAGCTGGCAGATTTCGTTGAGCAGTTCTGTTTCCGTGGTTGCACGAATCAAGGATTCGTTGCAGGCTTTTATTGTAGATAAGGCGCGGTTAAGCCTGGCGAGCAAAACAAGGCTGGCCTGCAGTTGCACCTGTGTTCGCCTTTCGCGCCGATTCATAACAAAAAACAGCACCACAATGCTCGCGAGCAATAGTACGATTACGCCCAGTAGCGTAATCCAACCGGCGTATTTCTTCCACAGGTCATGAAGTGTAATTTCTGGCACGGCTTCATATGGCGGCATGCGCAGCCTCCGCAACGTCTCCTCGACACTGTTGTAGTCAGCCGGCACGGAGAAGCCGTGAATACGTGCTGCACGCGCAGCGTAAGTGTTAGGCTGCAGCATCAGGAGTGTTGAGGTTAAGTGACGGGCAGTATGGTCATCAACATGTGGCATGATTCCAACCGGCCATTCTGGGTAGAGCCGTGTGGAACTCACATAGGGAAAGGACGGAAGATTTTGCCGGTTAATGATCTTGATCATACCAAGGTCAAGCTTGCCTTGGCGCACCAGGGCTTCGAGCACGCCCGTACGCACAAAACCCACATCAGCACGGCCAGCCAGCACCTCTTCGACGACACGATCCTGAGACTTGCCGGTGGTGATAAGCTTGTCCTCTTCAGGCATCGGCAGGCCAGCTTCCACCATTTCAAATACTTGCATCTGATAGCCGCCAAACCAATACTTATACAGAGTGGCTATGCGCTTATCGACCAAGTCGGCAAGCGCGTTGATATCAGATGCATCGGCGCGGGTAAAGATTACACCACCAAAGCCCCTGAGCTCATTCTCACCTTGCTGGGTGATCTGGGTAACAAGCGGCGCCGACAAACTGTTTCGTTGTTGCAGTAGAATGTAATGCCCCGGATTGGTTAGCACCACATCTACTGCGTTCAGTGCTACGGCAGTGTCCATTTCCTGCAAGGTATAGGCCGTTACTTCGACAGGCAGGCTGAGTTCTCTTTCAAGATAAGCACCTAGTGGCTGCCATTCCGCCAGGGTCAGGTCTTTCGATTGGACAGCGAGCACGCCGAAATGGATGGGCGTTGCTGTCCATGCCGGCAAAGTCCAAACAGCAAGCAAGAACAGCAGCCAAGCAGTCACCCATCGTTTCATATCAACCTTCATCGTGAGGCAGAAAAACGGGTGTAAGCAGACCATCGAGTGTGTCTTCCTGCTTCATTAATCCGTGCTGAACCATCAGGGTGGACATAGTCTTGGCCGCTTGAATTAGCCGCCCATCGCGAATAGCGAGATATTCACGGTTTGCCGCAAGGGATGGTAATACCACGCCTGCCAAAGCCTGCTGCACTTCATTAGGGGTGATCCCTTGGGAGGATGCAATCCGATAGATTGCATCCTCCCGGTTGATCATCAGATGCCTCAGGCCATGAAAATGGCCGAGCACTAGTGCTTCCAGGGTGGCACGGAAGCTCCGGATACGATCAGTGCGCACGGCAAGCACGTCGAAAATGGTGTCCGGCATCTGCCGGCTATCAAACAACCGCTGCGCACCTTCGCGCAGCAAGAACGTGGCGTTAGGTTCATAGGTGATAACAGCATCCACTTCATTTTTATGCCAAGCGGCCAATTGTCGATCCACAGGCAGATTGACAAGCGTCAGGTCGGATTCCGAAAGTTTTGCTGCCGCCAAAACCTTGCTGAGGATGATGGAACCTAAAGCATTCAGCTCGACGCCCAGGCGCTTGCCAGCCAGCCCGGCGAGATTCCTGATAGCAGGGCGGGCGAGAACAACGTCGGCACCCGCAGACACATCGAAGACTAATGCAATGGTCAATGGTACGCCGGTCGCACGGGCCAGCAAGGTTTCGTCCAGTGTCAGGCAGGCAGCATCAATCTCTCCGGCGTGCAAGGCCGCCAGCGAATCACTGGCGGCCTTGCCCTCATGGAACTGCACCTCGGCCGGCAACCATTTAAACTCACGAGCAATATGAAGAGTTTCGTATCCTATCCAAGGGTGAATACCGACCACTAATGGCCGCGAGCGTGTGCAACTGACCAGCCATGGAGCCGCGGCAATGGCGGACAGAGAAGCTACATTAAGAAGGAAGCATCGTCGGTTCATGGCTTCGCTATGTTGAATTAACATTCGCAGATATTATATTCCGCTTAAATCAAACTTGCTTGGCGGCCATAATAGCAAATTCATCACCGCCATATCTGGCTGCAGTGTCTGATTCAGATTCGAATTGGGGTCAGGTTGAGCCTGTCTGCCCCTCACTCGACAAACTCCAGCGCATTGCCGTCCGGATCGCGACAAAACACGGCACGGCGTCCCGATTTGCTCAGGGTATAGGCAATACCTGACCCTTCCAGTTTTTGTATCAGATCCGCCACATCGCTCACTGCCAGCGCGATGTGGCGGTCGCGGCCACCATGTTCTGGCCGTTGCAAACCAAGCTCCGGGCTGGGCAGTTGCATGAGGTGGATTTGCTGGTGCGGGCCGACGTCATACCACACACCAAGGATACCCATCTCCGGGCGCGCAGGGTTGACAGTCAATCCCAGGATGGCCTCATAGAAGTTGCGCGCCCTGGCCAAGTCTGCCACCACAAAGGTGGCGTGCAGCAGGCCGGTGATACGCGCCATCTTCAAGCTCCCTTGACCGGCACCACTTTGCTGGCTGCCAGCTTGGCGCGAATCCTGGCTTCATCGGTGTCACGGCCTGTGGCCAGCGCCACGCCCATGCGGCGGCGCGTGAAGGATTCCGGCTTGCCGAACAGCCTGATGTCGCTTTGCGGCACACGCAATGCCTCGGACACGCCAGTAAAGGCGATGCCTTTTTCTTCCAGCTGGCCGTAGATCACCGCACTGGCTCCCGGCGCGCGCAGGGCGGTGTCGACGGGCAGGCCGAGGATGGCGCGCGCATGCAACTCGAATTCGTTCTGCACCTGGCTGCACATGGTCACCATGCCGGTGTCATGCGGACGCGGGCTGACTTCGCTGAACCATACCTCGTCGCCCTTGACGAACAGCTCCACGCCGAACAGACCCAGCCCGCCCAGATTATCCGTCACACTCTTGGCAATCGCGCGCGAACGCTGCAAAGCCAGCGGACTCATGGCCTGCGGCTGCCAGCTTTCCACATAGTCGCCGTGCACCTGCACGTGCCCTATAGGGTCACAGAAATGCGTTTCAATATTTCCATCCGTGCCCATGGCGCGCACGGTAAGCTGGGTGATTTCATAATCGAAGAAAATCATGCCTTCTACAATGACCCGTCCCTGGTTCACCCGGCTGCCGCTGGCGGCATAGTCCCACGCGGCTTCCACCTCTGCGGCGCTGTCCACTTTGGATTGGCCCTTGCCGGAAGAAGACATCACCGGCTTGATGATGCACGGATAGCCTATGCCCCCAATCGCTGCGTGCATTTCCTGCAGAGAGCTGGCAAATTTATATGGTGAAGTCGGCAGGCCCAATGTCTCTGCAGCCAGGCGGCGGATGCCTTCGCGGTTCATGGTGAGCTGGGTGGCGCGTGCGGTAGGGATTACTCGTGCCAGCCCGTCGCGCTCCATCTCCACCAGCATATCGGTGGCGATGGCTTCGATCTCGGGCACGATGAAATCCGGTTTTTCCATTTCTACCAGGGCGCGCAATGCTGCGCCATCCGCCATGTTGATGACGTGCGCACGATGCGCCACCTGATGACCGGGCGCGTCCGCGTAGCGATCCACCGCAATGGTTTCCACACCCAGACGCTGCAAGGCGATGATGACTTCCTTGCCCAGTTCGCCGCTGCCCAGCAGCATGACACGGGTAGCGGAAGGGCTCAAGGGCGTGCCGATAGTGGCCTGATTTTTCATGCTGGGATTTTTCATGCTGGATTCTCGTGAATTGGATTCGGGATTTTTGGTTCGATATGAATTCTGCCAGACAACAGGCTGGCCGACACGATCAACACGGCACCTATCATTTCTCTCGTGTCCATCTTCTCGCCGGCCAGCAGATATGCGGCTATCGCGGCAAATACCAGCTCGGACAGGAACAGCACGATGGCCTGGTTGGCCGGCGTGTAAGTCAGCCCGTATTGTACGGCGAAACTGGTGGCGCAAATGATCAGCCCGATGAGAGCCACCAGCCACCACGTGTCCAGGGATATACCTTGCACCTGCGTTACAAGGTTGCCGTGAAACAGCAGAAACATTCCGGTCAGTACCGAGGTGCCAAACCAGACGGTGGCCGATTTGAAATTGACGCTCAAGTGCTGCGTGTGGCGCACCAGTACATTCGCCAGCGCAAAGCTCATGCCCGCCGACAGGCCTATCCATTCGGCGCGGCACTGCGGCAACGGCAGCCCCAGGCTGGGCTGCCACAGCATTACCAGAGCTCCGGCCAGGGACAGGAGAATGACCGAGTAACCGTAACGGTTCAATTTTTCACCCAGCAACCAGCGTGCAAAAATCACCGTCCATAGCGGTGCCAGGTAGAACAGCAGCAGCACGCGCATCACCTCGCCGTCGAGAATAGCCAGCACATAGCCGAAGTTGGTCCAGCCCGAGCTGATGGTCAACAGCAAGCCCCACCTGCCGGCCACGCGCAGCTCGCGCCAGACGGGGCCGGACACCAGCAGGCCGACAATCAGCGCAATGGAATAAGCCAGGAAAGTGGCGAGTGTGCCGGAAATACCCGCCTGCTCCAGCACCCGAAACGGATACCAGATCAAGCCCCATACCGCAGCGCCGCTGAGCAGCCCGGTGATGGCGGTTATTTTTTGCAACCCGTGCAACCCGGGGTCAGGCCTTACATTTGACATTAATATTTCCTATTTTTTCCGCCTGTTTCACCGCCCTGCTCACGGTGGCGTAACTCACACCAAAATGTTCACCCGCTTGAGCAAGCGTATAGTGCCCGCTCCAGCAGGCCTGAGCCATACTTGGTTTATTTTCGACATCTCTACTCATTAACAATCAGCCTCGTTACGCGCGTTCATGCGCTCATGCGGCGCTTCATTTATAATCCCGCACCGTCCCGCTTCAACATAGAAAACATGAATCCGCTGCTCGACCAACTGCACCCCTATCCATTCCAGAAGCTCGCCGCGCTGTTCAAGGGTGTAACGCCCAATGCGGCCTACACGCCGGTTGCTCTACATATCGGCGAACCCAAGCACGCTACGCCGCAATTTATCTGCGATGCCTTGAGTGCCAACCTCGCAGGCCTTGCGAATTATCCCACAACCGTGGGCAGCGACGCGCTGCGTATGAGCATTGCCGCCTGGCTGCAGCGCCGCTATAGCCTGCCCGCGCTGGATGCCAAGACTCAGGTGCTACCGGTGAACGGCAGCCGCGAAGCGTTGTTTGCCTTTGCCCAGGCGGTGATAGACCGCAGCCGCGACTATCCTGTGGTGGTCTGCCCCAATCCCTTCTACCAGATTTATGAAGGTGCCGCCTTGCTGGCGGGCGCGACACCCTGTTTCTTCAATACCCTGCCGCAAGACGATTACGCGCTTAATTTTGCGCAGATAGACGCGGCGACCTGGCAGCGCACGCAGCTTATATATGTGTGCTCACCCGGCAACCCCAATGGCCACGTAATGTCATTGTCTGAATGGAAGACCCTGTTTGAAATGTCCGACCGCTACGGTTTTGTGATTGCAGCGGATGAGTGTTATTCGGAAATCTATTTCGACACGGCGCCCCTGGGTGCGCTGCAAGCGGCACAACAGCTGGGGCGCAGCGATTACCGCAACCTGGTGATATTCTCCAGCCTGTCCAAGCGCTCCAATGTCCCCGGCCTGCGCTCGGGCTTTGTGGCCGGAGATGCCAGGGTGCTGGAAAAATTCACACTGTATCGCACCTACCACGGCTGTGCCATGAACCCGGCAGTGCAGGCTGCCAGCACTGCCGCCTGGCAGGACGAGGCGCATGTCGCGGAGAATCGCCGCCTGTATGCGGAAAAATTCGGCAAGACCATGGCAATACTCAAGCCGGTGCTGCCGGTCACGCTGCCGGATGCAGGCTTTTACCTTTGGCTGCGTGTACCTATCGCCGACACCAGCTTCGCGCAACAGCTGCATCGCGACTATAATGTCACCGTGTTGCCCGGCAGTTTCCTCGCACGCGAAGCGCGTGGCGTCAATCCGGGCGAAAATTTTGTGCGCATTGCGCTGGTGGCATCGCTGGCTGAAACACTCGAAGCCGCGCGCCGCATCGCCGAATTCACCCAAAATTAAACCAGCATAACTAACCAACCTAAGATCAGGAAAACTCATGCCACAACTGCAAAAAATCATCGACGACGCCTTTGAACGCCGTGCCGACATCACCCCACGCAACGTGGATGCCCAGCTCAAGGAAGCCATCAACACCGTGATGGAATATATCGACCAGGGCAAACTGCGTGTCGCCGAAAAAATCGACGGCCAGTGGCTTACCCACCAATGGCTGAAAAAGGCCGTGCTGCTGTCGTTCCGTATCGAGGACAACGCCTTTATCAAGGGCGGCTTCACCAATTACTACGACAAGGTGCCGTCGAAATTCGCCGACTACAACTCCAAGGATTTCCGCGAAGGCGGTTTCCGCGTGGTGCCTCCTGCCGCCGCACGCAAAGGCTCGTTCATCGCCAAGAACGTGGTGCTGATGCCCTCTTACGTCAACATCGGCGCCTATGTGGATGAGGGCACCATGGTCGACACCTGGGCTACTGTCGGCTCCTGTGCGCAGATCGGCAAGAACGTGCATCTCTCCGGCGGCGTGGGCATAGGCGGCGTGCTGGAGCCGGTGCAGGCCAATCCGACCATTATCGAAGACAACTGCTTTATCGGCGCGCGCTCGGAAATCGTCGAGGGCGTGATCGTGGAAGAAGGTGCGGTAATCTCTATGGGCGTGTACATCGGGCAAAGCACCAAGATTTACGACAGGGAAACCGGCGAAGTGCACTATGGCCGCGTTCCTGCCGGCTCGGTCGTGGTCAGCGGCAACCTGCCCTCCAAGGATGGAAAATACAGCCTGTATTGTGCCGTGATCGTGAAAAAAGTGGATGCCAAAACACTCGGCAAAGTGGGTATCAACGAACTGCTGCGCGGAATCTAAATTCAGGATCGAGGAACGAGGATTGAGGATTGAGAAAAACCGGACGTTTTGGTTTTCAGATCCTGGATCCTCAATCCCGGGTTCTGTTTAATTATTGAGGTGACCAGATGATCATTACGCCATTGCTGCAACTCGCTGCGGAAAAGCAGGCCTCCGACCTGTTCATTTCGGTGGGCGCCCCTATCAGCATCAAGATCGACGGCGTGACCATGCCGGTGAATGCTCAGAAGATGGACCCTGTAGCCACCAAGCAAATCGCTTACGAGATGATGACGCCCGCGCAAATTGTCACGTTTGAGAAGCACATGGAAATGAACTTTTCCTTCCGTGTGCCGCAGGTGGGCAATTTCCGTGTCAACGTATTCCGCCAGCGCGGCAGCATCGCCATTGTGATTCGTTACGTGCTTGGCAAAGTGCTTGAAGTCGAAGACCTGAACTTGCCTACGATACTCAAGGAACTGGTCATGGCTAAGCGCGGGCTGGTGCTGATGGTAGGCGCAACAGGATCGGGCAAATCCACCACCCTGGCGTCCATGCTCGAACACCGCAATACGACCACGAACGGCCACATTCTGACCATAGAAGACCCGATCGAGTATCTGTTCCACCACGACAAATGCATCGTGAACCAGCGCGAAATCGGTGACGACACAGAGTCCTATGAAAATGCCCTGACCAGCGCGATGCGCGAGGCGCCTGACGTGCTGATGATCGGTGAAATCCGCGACCGCGACACGCTCAAGCATGCGCTGATCTTTGCCCAGACCGGCCACCTGTGCCTGTCCACACTGCATGCCAACAACAGCTATCACGCGCTTAACCGTATCGTGAATTTCTTCCCTTACGATGCGCGCCAAAGCGTGTTATCCGACCTGTCGATGTGTTTGCGCGCCGTCATTTCACAGCGCCTGCTGCGCAACGCCAAGGGCAGGTTGATGCCTGCGGTGGAGGTGATGATCAATACCGCCTTTATCGCCGACCTGATCAAGAGTGATCAAATCGACGGTATCAAGGATGCCATCAACCAGAGCGTCTCGCCCGGCTCGCAAACCTTCGAGCAGGCACTGTACAAGCTGTTCAAGAACGGCGACATCACGCGCGAAGAAGCCATGCGCAATGCCGACTCTGCCAGCAACCTGTCCTCGCTGATCGATTTCTCGCAGACCAGCAAGATGAAGGCATACGATCCCAATGCTCCGCATGCCGGGCAGACTGCCACACTGGCCGCAAAGGCAGCCGATTTTGGCAGCATCACCCTCAATCTCGATGCGAACGATCACAAAGCATGAAGCTGTACGGCATCGCCAACTGCAATACGGTAAAGAAAGCACGCGACTGGCTTACACAACACGATATTGCCGTGGAATTTCACGATTTCAAAAAGCACGGCCTCAGCGCTGAATTGGCACAGCGCTGGCTGCAACAATCAGCATGGGAAAAGCTGATCAATCGCAGCGGCCTGACCTGGCGTGGCTTGTCCGAACAACAAAAACTGGCCATCACCGGCAATGCCGCAGCCCTGCAACTGATGCTGGACAAACCCAGCATCATCAAGCGCCCACTGCTGGAACAGGACGGACGGCTGCTGCATGTCGGCTTTGACGCGGCCGCTTACGGCGAGATTTTCAACCTCTGATTGTTATTGCAACCCTATGTCCGACACTCTGCAACTCGCGCAACAACTCATCGCCCGCCGCTCGCTAACCCCGCATGATGAAGGCTGCATGCAAATCATCGGGCAACGCCTGGAAAAAATCGGCTTCAAGCTGGAACTGCTGCGCTGCGGCGAAGTGGACAACCTGTGGGCACGTCGCGGCAGCAGCGGCCCGCTGCTGTGTTTCGCCGGCCATACCGACGTAGTGCCTAGCGGGCCGGTAGAAAAATGGCACAGCGCCCCCTTCACCCCCACCGTGCGCGACGGCATGCTGTATGGACGCGGCGCCGCAGACATGAAAGGCTCGCTGGCCGCCTTTGTCACGGCGATTGAGAAATTCGTCGAGCATCATCCCGGGCATCAAGGCTCCATCGCGCTGCTGCTTACCTCGGACGAGGAAGGTGTGGCGCTGGATGGCACGGTGCGCGTGGTGGAAGCCTTGCAGGCACGCGGCGAAAAAATGGATTACTGCATCGTGGGCGAACCCACCGCCGTCAGCAAAACCGGGGACACCATCAAGAATGGCCGTCGCGGCTCACTCTCCGGCACGCTCACCGTCAAGGGCGTGCAAGGCCACATTGCTTACCCGCATCTGGTCAAGAACCCGATCCATCTGGCCGCCCCGGCCATCGCCGAGCTGGCCAGCACGGAGTGGGACAAGGGCAACGAATATTTCCCCCCCACCTCCTGGCAGATTTCCAACATTCACGGCGGCACCGGTGCCAGCAACGTGGTGCCCGGCACAGTCGAGATCGAATTCAATTTCCGCTTTTCTACCGCCAGTACGGTGGATTCTCTGCGCGCCAGGGTGCACGCCATTCTGGACAAACATGGGCTGCAATACGACCTGCTGTGGTCTCTCTCCGGCAAACCTTACCTCACCCCGCGCGGCAATTTGGTGGATGCGGTAAGCACCGCGATCAAGACCGTGACCGGCATCGACACCGAGCTTTCCACCACGGGCGGCACCTCGGACGGGCGCTTCATCGCCGACATCTGCCCGCAGGTGCTCGAGCTGGGGCCGCTCAATGCCACCATCCACAAGCTAAACGAATGTGTGGCGGTGGCCGATCTCGATCACCTCTCCGACATCTATAGGTTGTCCCTGGAAAACCTGCTGGTGAAAGCGGCATGAGCGCCCTGCACAACTTTTCCGACACCGCCGAGCTGCACAGTGTGCGCGACTGGCTGCGCTTTGCGGTAAGCGCATTTGGCGAAAGCAAACTCACCTTCGGCCATGGCTCAGCCAGCGCTTATGACGAGGCGGTTTACCTGATCCTGCACACCCTGCATCTGCCGCTGGATACGCTGGAGCCCTTTCTCGATGCGCGCCTCACCGCGCAGGAAAAATCAGCACTTCTGGCCCTCTTGAAACGCCGCGTCGAACACAAGGTGCCTGCGGCTTATCTGACGCATGAAGCCTGGCTGGGCGAATTCAATTTTTACGTGGATGAACGCGTGATTGTGCCGCGCTCGTTTATTGCCGAGCTGTTGCGCGAACGCCTGTACCCGTGGGTGGCCGAGGCCGGAAACACGACTGCAGTGCTGGATATGTGCACCGGCAGCGGCTGCCTGGCAATCCTGGCTGCGCACGCCTTCCCCAACGCCATGGTGGACGCCGTGGATCTGTCCGCCGATGCGCTACAGGTGGCACAGCGCAACGTAGCCGATTACGAGTTATCGGAGCGCGTACATCTGCTCCAGTCTGACCTGTTCAGCGAACTGAACGGCAGGCAATACGACATCATCATCAGCAATCCCCCTTATGTGGATGCACCTTCGGTTGCAGCACTTCCTGCGGAATACCTGCACGAGCCCCAGCTGGCGCTGGGCAGCGGCACGGACGGGCTCGACGCCACGCGCGAAATACTCAAACAGGCGGCCGCACACCTCACACCACACGGCATCCTGATCGTGGAAATCGGGCACAACCGCGACGCGCTCGAAGCCGCTTACCCTGACCTGCCGTTCACCTGGCTGGAGGTGAGCGCGGGTGACGAGTTCGTATTCCTGCTGCACCGCAACGACCTCGTTTAATCCGCATGGCAGTCGATCACTACGAAAATTTTCCGGTCGCTTCCATCCTGCTGCCCAAACACCTGCGCAGGCCAGTGGAAATCATCTACCACTTTGCACGCCAGGCGGATGATTTCGCCGATGAAGGTGAACTGCCCGATGCGGAGCGCTTGGTCAGGCTGGATGAGTTCCGCCATGAGCTGAAACGCATAGAGCGCAACGAGGTCCCGCAAACGCAGCTGTTCCGCGACCTGGCCGAGATCGTGCAGCAATACCGGCTGCCGCTGCCGCTGTTGCATGACCTGCTGGATGCCTTCTCGCAAGACGTAGTGAAAAAGCGCTACGCGAATTTCGACGAGGTGCTGGATTACTGCCGCCGCTCCGCCAACCCGGTGGGCCGTTTGTTGCTGCACCTGTACGACGAAGCCACGCCCACCAATCTGGGCTATTCCGACTCGATCTGCACCAGCCTGCAACTCATCAACTTCTGGCAGGATGTAAAAAAAGATTATGCAATCGGGCGCATCTATTTGCCGCAGGATGACATGGCACGCTTCGGCGTCACCGAAGCGCACATCGCGCAAGGCCGCCCAGGCAAGGAGTGGCGCGACCTGATGCGTTTCCAGCTCGACCGCGCCAGCGACATGATGCAGCACGGCGCGCCGCTAGGCACCATCCTGAGGGGGCGCATCGGGCTGGAGATGCGGCTCATCATCGCAGGCGGCAACCGCATTATCCAGAAATTGCGCGCGGTCAATTTCGACATGTTCGGTCGACGCCCGGTGTTGCGCCTGCATGACTGGGTTATCATGCTGGCGAAGAGCGCTCCATTTTGATTTTGGTGTTCTCCAATGTTACGTGTATGCTTTCCATCAATGGCCGCTATGCGATGGATAGCAGAAGCTGGCATGACATATACAAAATAAATTGTGTGGCGGATTGGCCCCACGAACGGACATTTTCACAAAACGCGTCAAATTCACTTAGTCTTAGGTGATGGCCGCTTGTTGACCCTTGAGGAAATTACAGTGAAGCAGCTCTTGTTGTTCATTCTTGCAATTCTCTTGAACACAAATGCCAGTGCCGAAAGTCTTAGTTGCTCCGGGCATGTCGTGGGAACTGCGACCGATATATGTTCTGCAATTACGGCGATCTACCCGAATGCCAACACCCCTTCTCTGGAGTTAGAGAAGGGAGACCTCAACGCTGACGGAATAGATGACGTCGTTTACGCAGCCTATCTAAAGGAATCAAATGACTTCGTTATTGGAGTCCTACAGGGCCAAACAAACGGCCAGTTCACATCTTGGGCTCAATCCAAAAAGTTTAAGCCACTTCAACATGCACCTGAACTGCTGATCAAACGGGGATCGTTTTATATCTTGCGGTTCAATAACACGTTGACTGACTCAGACTCTACTGAGATTCAGTTCAAATACATTGGGGGCGAATTCCTCAAGATTGGCGAAGAGGATGATTTCGAGTCGCCTCTCCATGAAGATTCGCCCGGCCCGAAGATATCCTTAAAAACGAGCACAAATTTTCTCACATACGTACAAATCCAGACTAACAGTGACGATGGCAAAGTTACTACCGTACGAAAGAAGCTACCGAAAGCTCCATTGGAAAACTTAAAGGACTTCGGATTTTAACCAAGTCGGGGTGAGCAAAAGCTGAAAGCCTTGCCTACAATAATGACTGCATTCGCGCAGGCGCAATGTCGCCTTTGGGTACGAAGTTGCCAGCTCTATCAACCACTCGATCCGTCCGCATGCAGCACAAGTGCCGACAAATGAATAGCAATGAAAAGACCTACTTCACGATTACGACAGCCTGATATTCAATGACTCCAGACCAATACTGCCAGGAAAAGACCGCCGCCAGCGGCTCCAGCTTCTACTACAGCTTCATGTTCCTGCCGCCGGAAAAGCGCCGTGCCATCACCGCGCTGTACGCCTTCTGCCGCGAAGTCGACGACGTGGTGGATGAATGCTCGGACGAGAACGTGGCACGCACCGCATTGGCCTGGTGGCGCATGGAGGTTGCCGCCATCTACACTGGCAAGCCGCAGCACCCTGTTGCCCAGGCACTGGCACCCATCGTCAGGCAATTCAACCTGGCGCAGGAACATCTGCTTGAGATCATAGACGGCATGGAGATGGATTTGCAGCATCAGCACTACGCCGATTTCAAGTCGCTGCAACTTTATTGTTACCGCGTCGCCTCGGTGGTCGGTTTGCTCGCGGCAGAAATTTTTGGCTACAGCGACCGCAAAACACTCAAATACGCCCACGATCTGGGCATCGCCTTCCAGCTCACCAACATTATTCGCGACGTGGGCGAGGACGCCAGACGGGGGCGCATCTATCTGCCGCTGGATGAACTGCAGCAATTCGGCGTGAGCACGCAAGATATTTTCGACGCACGCGAAACAAAAGGCTTCCAGAAACTGATGCAGTTCCAGATCGAACGCGCACAGCACTACTATCAACAAGCACTGGCGCAGCTGCCGGAAGCTGACCGCAAGGCCCAGCGCACCGGCCTGATCATGGCTGCCATTTATCGCGCCACGCTGGATGAGGTCGCAGCCTCTGGCTGCCATGTATTGCAGGAGCGCGTGTCCCTCACCCCGCTGCGCAAATTGTGGCTGGCCTTTAAAACGTGGCTAAAGAACTGAATGTAGCCGTCATCGGTGGCGGCTATGCCGGCATGGCGGCCGCCGTCACTCTGGCCGCACGCGGTGTAAAAGTGACGGTACTGGAAAGTTCCAGGCAGCTGGGCGGGCGCGCACGCGGCGTACCGTATTCCAATCAACACCCGCACGCTGACAACGAGGCCGCGCCCCCCTTCCAGCTTCCCCCCGATGGGAGGAAGAGCAATCGCCCCTTGCATGAAAATAATTTGATGCTGGACAACGGCCAGCACATCCTGCTCGGCTGTTATCGCCACACTCTGCATCTGATCGAAAAGACCGGCGGCAACATCGAGCAGGATTTTCTGCGCCTGCCGCTGCAACTCACCCTGCACCCGCGTTTCGAGTTAAAGGCGCCGCGCCTGCCTGCCCCGCTGCATCTGCTGGTTGGCCTGCTCGGCGCCAAAGGTCTGTCATTTTCGGCATGCCTGCGCGCCGCACGCTTCATGCTCGCCATGCGTTTTAAGGGATTCAGGCTGGCGCACGACATCAGCGCCCATGAGCTGTTGCGCGCACACGGGCAGGATGAGGAACTGATCCGCCTGCTGTGGGAACCGATCTGCATTTCAGCGCTCAACACCCCCATACACATGGCCTCGGCACAGGTGCTGTTGAACGTGCTGCGCGACAGCCTGAACGGTTCGCGCGCCGACAGCGACATGCTGTTGCCGCGACTGAACTTCACGGCGCTGTTTCCGCAGCGAGCGGCACAATACCTCGCCCAACGCGGCGACACAGTACTCACCTCGTGCGCGGTGGAGGCCATCATTCCGCACGGCGATGAGGTCGAATTGCTCACCACACAGGGAAGCGCGAGTTACAGCCACGTCATCTGTGCCGCCTCCCCCGCCAGCAGCGCTCGCCTGTTTCGCGCCGTGCCAGAACTGGCAGGCGTTGCCAAACAGATCACAGCTATTCGCTACCAGCCCATCTATACCGTATATCTGCAATATCCCGCGCATGTGAAGTTAGCCCAACCCATGCTCGGCCTGGATCGCTGCTACACACAGTGGCTGTTCGACAAGGGACAGATTGCCGCACAACCCGGGCTGATTGCTGCCGTCATCAGCGCCGAAGGATTGCATCAGGAGTTGTCGCATGAGCAGCTGGCGCAAAAGGTCGTGCAGGAACTGCGCGAGCATCTTGGAATAGACACACTACCGCTTTGGCACAAGGTCATCGCAGAAAAACGCGCGACCTTCGCCTGCGAGGTCAACCTGCATCGCCCTGCCCACACCACCCCCTTGCCTAATGTGCTGCTGGCGGGCGATTTCACCGCAAACGACTATCCGGCCACGCTGGAAGGGGCAGTCATCAGCGGGATGCAATGCAGCGCGCACTTATTTTCCGGGCACACAAATTGAACAAAATATGGGGTTGCTGAAAACTCACTTGCTAGGCACACTTGCGGCGCTATAATAGCGCCGATGAAATGAACCAAACTGAATCTGGCATGCGCCGCTGACCGGGTTCAATTTTGTAGCTTGCAGTTTCCATCTCAATCGAAAAAGGAGCTTTTCATGATCAAATATGCACTTCTAGCTTGCTTGTCTTTATTTTCCATCCAGGCCATGGCCTCATGCGAAGATGCGAAAGCCCAGATCGACGCAAAACTTCAGGCCAAGGGCGTTACTTCTTACTCTCTTGAAATTGTTGCCGTGGACAACGCAAAAAATGCGCCCGCAGCAGCGTCAGGTGTTGCCGCCCCTCAAGCGGGCAGCGGCAAAATCGTAGGTAACTGCGACAATGGTGCCAAGCAAATTATTTACACGCGCAACTGATAACGCCATCGGGCCACGCGGCTTCTCTATCCAGAGGGCTGCAGCCTTTGAATACTCATGGAATCGAGCTCACGTCGTTAACGGTGGGCTCGACTGCATATACGCACCCAGATTGCTGTTTATCAAAACAGGGCGGGCGCGAAAACCAAGTGCAACATTTTTTCATGAAAGAATGTTGGATGGCGGAAAAATACAAACACCTCACCTTGGATGACAGAGTCTTGATTCAAACCCAGCTCCAGCAAGGATTTAAACCAGGGGCAAGTGCCGAGAGCTTGAACCGGCCTCGTTCATGTATTACACGTGAGCTTGCCCGCAATGGCTGGAAGGCGACTTCTGGACCAC
>JANYJE010000045.1 GCA_025408405.1 Nitrosomonadales bacterium
AGAGAGGAAGCAATAACCCACCTCGGGTGGGTGACTCGTCCAATGTGTAGCAAGCGAAGCGCTTTGAGCTCTGCGCGCTCTCTGAGTTCTCTGTGGCTTGAAGTGCGGTTTTTAAGTTTATTTTATTAAACATAACCAACAAAAAAACGTCCCATGATGCAGGACGTTTTTACAGTGCGTTTACTTGCAAACGCCGAGCTCTTTTCCGCTAGGAATGTCGCATTGTTTGGATTTACATACTGCATTTCGTTTGCAGGGCGCGCCCACATCCTGTGGCGGTTTGCATAAATGCGGTTTTAATGCATAAATACAAATTTCACCATCTTTACAATATTTGTCGTTCTGGCATTCATCTGCGGCGAAAGAAGTTTGCGCAACCATTAGTGTTGAAACCACGAGCATTGCAGATAACAAAAATTTACTCAGCATGATCTACCTTCCCCCTTGTTCAGCGATGAAATTTTAAATTTTTTACCCGATTGGATTGTGCATTCTAGCCAAACCATGCCAAACAAGCCATCTGTTCACTGGGCTAGTGATGGGCGGCGAATAAACGCGCGGTATCGAGGATAGGCACCGCTTGCCCTTCGTGCTGGAAGCAGGACAGCGCAAGCAGCGGCCATAGCTTGGAATCCCCGGGCAGTGCACATTGCGCCTCGTCGCCAATGGCGATGGTCTGCGGCAGTGCAGCCAATCCGATCGCACCGTATGCTAGTGGCCCGCGCGCCGCACTCTGGTAGGCGACGATCAAGGCGTAGCGTGGTGCGATGCTTGGCTCAGTGTCGGCATGCAGCAGGGCATGGAGATCGATCAGCGGCAGGCGCATATTTTGCCAAGTCAGCAAGCCGCACGCGTAATGGGCTGCTCCCGGCACCCCCACGACTTCAGGATGTTCGAGCAAGGCATAGGTGGTGTGTGGCGGCAATGCAATATAGCGGCCCCGCGCGTACTCGATCAGGCGCGCTGCCACTTGCGGGCCGGATTCTGCTGCTTCTGCGGCACTGAACGCAGGCTCTGCCGAGGCGGCGGCGTTGAGGTACGTTTCCATTTCCACGTTCATCACTCAGCTCCTCGCTGCTAGCGCGAATGTGTGCAACTGCCGTGCGCTGCACAGGTAGGCAAGCTTGCCTTCAAACTCGACGTATTGAACAACCGGAGCATTGGGAGTGAGCAGCACCGCCGGTACCGGCTGAGGTTGCAGCTCGACATCGATCAATATTTGCAGCTCGTTCCAGCACCAGCCCAGATCATCATTTTCATCCCCGAGCGGCGCAAACAGGAAGCGGTCCGGAGGGCAATGCGGCAGCAGCGTCATCTGCGCCGACAGCACAGCGAAGCGACGCGGGCTTTCCTCGCCCCGAAGCTTCAGCAGCCCGGGTTCCTCGCTGGCTGCGAGTTCGCCTGCCAGATATTCTGCCGCGCCGACTTCGTGCTGTGGCAACAGCAGGTGCAGCGAATCGGCGCTCAGCAACACGTAATTGCCTCGCACAGTCGCTTTCGGGCTGGACATGAGGTTCGCAGTCATGGTTTTCGTTCCATAGCCCGGGTTCAATGAGTGATCGTGCTGCGGATTGTCTGCAGTAAATCGCCTTCATTATAGGGCTTGGTAATGTAGGCATTGACGCCGGCCTGCTCCGCCATGCGGCGGTGCTTTTCCTGTGAGCGCGAGGTGATCATGATGATGGGCAAGCCATTCAGGTCTTCACGCTCACGGATGTGATAGGTCAGTTCGACGCCGTTCATGTTGGGCATCTCCAGATCCGTCAATACGAAGTCGGGCTTGAAGGTGCTCAGGGTATCGATTGCGTCGATACCGTCACGCGCAGTTTCGGCGCGATAACCGGCATCCTGCATGAGCTGCAGCAGCGAGTTGCGCACAGACAGCGAGTCGTCAACAATCAGCACGCGCGGCAACTCACTCTGCTTATCCACTCGTCTGGCAGCACCACTCGCTTTTGTGGTGCGCGTATCTCCGGCAAGCAACTGGGCAAGGTCGAGGTTCACCGCGATGGCGCCGTCGCCGAGGATGGACAATCCGGCCACACCGCGCAAGTGGCGGGCATAACGTCCCGGGTTATTGACCAGCAATTCGCGCGCATCCAGCAGGCGGTCAACGGCCAGCGCCTGAGTCTTGTTGTCGAGTTTCACAATCACCGCAGAATAGTCTTCAAGCGGCTTGGCCGCATCCGGCAGCCCGGTCATGTCGGCCAGACGCATTGCCGGATAAGAGCGCTTGTTAAAGCGGTACACGAGCTGTCCGCCAAGCAGTTCAAACTCACCCACACCGCGTGCAACCGCCTGCTCGATCTGCACCGAAGGCAGCGCGAAACGTTCACCGGCAACCTCCACGATCAGCGACTGCATGGTCGACAGCGAGGCTGCGAAACGCAGCTCGAAGGTGCAGCCATTGCCCGGCTTGGAGAATATCTGGATCGATCCGTTCATGGTGCTGACCCACTCGCGCACCACGTCAAGGCCGATGCCGCGACCCGAAACCTCGCTGACGGCGTGGCGGGTCGAAAACCCCGGCAGCAGGATCAGGCGCGCGATTTCAGTGTCACTTAACGCCTGCTCTGCCGCGAGCAGACCGCGCTCAACCGCACGCTGCTGGATCGTCGAAAGATCCAATCCGCAGCCGTCGTCATGGCAGCGCAGCACGACCTGCTGCCCCTGACGCGCGAAGCTCAGCACGATGCGGCCGGTTCTTGGTTTGCCGACAGCCGCACGCTCGCCCGGTGCTTCCAGGCCATGGTCGACCGCATTGCGCAGCAGGTGCAACAGCGGCTCGGCCAGCTTGTTCAGCAAATCGCTGTCGATCAGGGTATCGCCACCCTCCAGCACCAGCACGGCCTCTTTGCCGGTGACCTGGCAGGTTGAGCGCACGTTGCGCTGCAGCCGCGACTCAAGCACGCCGACCTCTGTCATGCGCGTGCCGATTACCAGATGCTGCAAGTCATCGCTCAAACGCTGCTGGTGTGTTTGCTGGGTGGAAATCTGCGCGATGCCTTCCTCCACCCGCAACGCCATGGTGCGCGCGTCGGCGGCCTCTTCGGCCAGTGCATGGGAAGTGCTGTGCAGCTCGTTGTACTTGTCCATTTCCAGCGGGTCGAACTCTGCGTCATCGGTGCGCAGACTGCGCGAGCGCATCATGGTCAGCGTGCGCACTTCGACCACGGTTTCCAGTTCGAACAGGCGCTTCTGCACGCGCAGGTTCTGTGCCAGCAACTCGCGCGAACTTTCGACCAGCGCATTAATGCGCGCCTCCATCGCGGAACTGTTCACCGATATCTCGCCGGAAACAAGAAATAATTCCTCGATGCGCTGCAGACTGACACGCAGCGCCGTCTCAGGCGCAGCGGCGGCGGCGCCGTCGCTGCGCGGTGCAGCACGGCCGGGCAGGTAGGGTTCTAAATTGGCAGGCACTGTTGCGGAGTTTGCGGGTGCAAGGGCAGGGGCGGCTTCCAGCCTTGCCGGCATTGCCGAAGCGACACGCACGCTGGGCAATTCCAGCGACTCGCCACCGTCGATACGGTTTGCCAAATCGAGTACGGTTTGCAGCACCCCCTGCGCCTGCTGCGGGTAATCGTCGGTGCCCGTCACATAACCGATCATCTGCTCGAGGCAATAGGCTGCGTCGAGCAGGGCATTGGCGACCTGATTGGTCACCTGCGCCCCCTCGGCCTCGAAGAAATCCAGGATGTCCTCCAGGTGGTGGCCCAGCGCAGCAATCCCGCGCAACCCGATCGTTGATCCCGAGCCTTTCAGCGTGTGTGCCACGCGCTTGGCGGCGATGATATCCGAGCTGTCGCCTTCACCCGCGACCATATTGCGCGCCAGCTTGACCAGATAGCGCGCCTGATCGGGCGCTTCCTGGAAAAAGCCTTCCAGAAAGTTCTGATCCACGTCGGCGGGCATCACCAGTGCGACATCTTCGGGAGTGGCGAGTACCGGGCGATGCGGCTGCCCTTCGCCATCGCCGGGCAACCCCACCTGCAGCGGCATCGCGCCCAACATGTGCATGACCTTCATGGCCTGCTCGGCCTCCATCGGATAGGGCGCACTGCGCAAATGATCTATCAGCCCGGCAGCCGTTGACGGGTCGCTCAAGTTGCGCAGGTAGTGCACGATCAAAGGCGGCCAGGCGCGCAGGAAAGCGAGCAGCGGAGCACGCTCCTCGCGCGACTGAGCCGCCAGCATCAGGCTGTTCTCCACCACATGGCCGCATACCAGTTGCAGCCCGGGGAAGCCAGCCAGTTCGGCTGCCTCCCCCATACGCTGAGCCTGGCCGCTGTATTGTTCGAGCGCGTCCATAAAGGCCGGAGCCTCGAGATCTAGCGTGGCCAGCTCGTCCAGATCATGTTCCAGCCGCGCCCGAGCCAGCTCAATCTCGCTGGCGAATGCTTCAATAAGGTCTTTAAGTTTCATGTGGACTTGGCTTGTTGTCGCTATTGGGCTGCGGATCGGGTCTCTCAGGCAAGTGCCGGGAGTTTGAACACGCCAACGGACTCGATCAGCTGTTGCGCAGAATCCATCAGTGTCATGGTTTCCTTGCTCTGTGTTTCAATCTGTTGCGCGGTGTGCTCGTTACTCTGGCCCAGACGTTGAACCGATTTCAGCAGCTGATCTGACATGACCTGCTGTTGTCCGGAAGCCTCGGTAATGCGACGCACCTGATCCACCAGCTCGCCGGTGATTTCCTGGGTAAGACGCATCTGCTCTCCGGCTTTCTGCGCCTGCTCGGAGCCCTGCACCACCTGGCTAATGGTGCGGTTCACGGTCGAGATCGTCTCATTCGTTTCGAGCTGGATGTTGTTAACCAGCGTGCTGATCTGCTGCGTCGCGTTACGCGAGCTTTCCGCAAGACGCTGCACCTCTTCGGCCACCACCGCGAAACCGCGACCCGCTTCACCGGCAACCGCCGCCTGCATGGACGCATTCAGCGCCAGCACGTGGGTACGTTCAGAAATAGTGTTGATCAGGTTAACGATGCCGGAAATTTCCTGCGAACGTTCGCCCAGGCGTTTAATGCGTTTCTCGGTTTCGGCAATGGTCTCGCGGATCGACTCCATGCCCTTGACGGTATTGTTTACCGTCAACAGCGCGGTGTTGGTAGCCTGCGTCGCGCGCTCGGCAGAGCGGTTGGATTGGTCGGCCAGCACGGCAACCTGGTTCATCGATTGCGTCGCCTCGCCGAGTGACTTGACCATATCTACAACGTTTTCGCGTTCGTCCGCAGCGGTCAATGACACCAGTTCACCCTGTGACCGCACCTTGCCGGAGGCTTGCGCCACTTCACCTGCAATCCGGTTCACGCCGTTCAGAACTTTCGAGGTTTCCTCAGTCAACTGGTTAATCGCGTCCGACACGGTGCCGATAATGTCTCGCGATACCGGCGCACGCACGGTCAGATCCTTCCTCGACAAGGTGTCCACTGCTTGCAGCAGCGCGATCACCGAGTTGTTCAGGGTTTCGTTTTCAGTCTCGGCTTTTTCCCTGTCCTGGTCGGCTTTTTCCCTGTCCTGGTCGGCCTTTTCACGCGCCGAGATCTGATCCTGCAGCAACTGGTTAACGGCAAAGCCCATGTCGTTCATCTCGTCGCGCGTGTTGATTTGCGCCAGAGCGCCCAGGCTTCCGCCTTGGCGAATATTATCGATGGCCTTCTGCAGGGTGTTCAGCGGCGTGGTGATACTGCGCGTGATAAAGAAACCCGCGCCCGCGGCCAGCACGATGAGAAGCATAGACAGCGCGATCGAGAATGTGACCGTTTCCTTGAACGACTGCGCAATCTCCTCCCTGGCTTTCTCGGCCTTTTCCTTCTGCAGATCCGCATAGTCGCCCAGCAAACCCTGCCACTCTTCCACCACCGGGCGCGCCTGCCTGATCATCACGTCGGTAGCCTCTTCGAGCTTGCCCTGCTCGGCCAGCGCGAGAACCTTGTTGTTCAATTCACGCGCATGGATCTTGTGTTCGTCGATTTCCTGCAGCAGTTTCTTGCCTGCCTCGGTGGAGGGGAGGGACAGCGCCAACTCGTACGCCTTGTCGTATTGCTTACGCGCCGCCAGGAGCTTCTCCTTTTCCCTTGCCGCAGCAGCCGGTTCGGTTTGCTGCAGCAGCATGACCGAGCGCATCACGCGCGAAACGATATGCACCGCACTGGACATGTCGCTCTCGATACCCAGCTTCGTAATGTCGTCCTCGAACATCGCCGAGGTGAGCTTGTCGGCCTGGTACATCGCGTTACCGGTGTACGTGAGCGTCGCGATCATCAACAGCAAGATCGCGGTGTAGCTTAGCGCCAGGCGAGGGCCGATCTTGATATCGAGCAACCAGCGGGAAAGGTTCAATTTCATCATAAGTTAACTCCAGGTAAAAAAATTGGAACGGGGACCGCAGCCATGCCACATAAGCATCGCGTTCATTGCGACAATCCAAGGGATTGCTCGATTTCGCCGAGCAGGGAGTGGGTGTCGAGATCAAACCACAGCTGCCCGCCAATGTAGCTGGCACCGCGCAGGTGCGGCACCAGCCGTTTCGGCGCAGCACCGGCATCGTTGCGTTCGTCATCAGACCAGCGCAGCCGCTCCGGCAGACCATCGATCACCACGCCGGTCGCGTCAACCCCGCGCGAAAGCACCAACAGCATGCGCTTGGCACCCGGGTCAGGATCGACCCCGATGTAGCGCGCCAGATCAAACACCGGTATCAACTTGCCATGCAAGTTGGCGATGCCGCAGAACCAGTCCGGCGCGCTGGGCAGACGATGGATGACGGACATTTCCGACAGTTCGCTGCTATCCTCATAGCGAATCATCAAGCGCAATTCGCCAATGCGGAATCCCTGTCGGGATTCACCGCTAACCAGTTGAGACACGCTAGCAGCTTTTCCCGTCCTGGATCCTGACCGGCCAACATCAACGCTGGTATCAACATCGAACCCGGCAGTCAGTGCCCGAGTGGGGGTCATCGCAAGCTCTGTTGCCTGTGCGAACAACACATCATCGCTCGCGTGGGTATCTTCCATAGCCATTGCCTCAGCCCTTGATCTGCTCAAGGCGACGCCCGCCAAATTGGAGGGCGTCAACAATCAGTTCTTTTCGGGACATGATGATTTAAATGAATGCGAACAGCCTAGAGCGCGCGGGCTTGCGCCAGTATCTGCTCATCGGTGTAAGGCTTGGTGATATAGCCTTTGGCGCCTAGCATCTGACCCCAGGCTTTATCGGCTTTCTGATCCTTGGCAGTAACCAGTACGACTGGAATGTCCTTGGTTTTTGAGTCGTCACGCAACGCGCGGGCAGCGGCGAAGCCATCCATTCCCGGCATATTGACGTCCATAAATATCGCATCGGGCTTGCTGCTCTTTACGGCTGCGAGTGCCTGGGTGCCGTTCTCGGCGGAGCTGACCAGATAGCCGGCGTCGCTTAACAGCTTCTCGAGCCTGCTGCGATCAGCCTGGTTGTCTTCTACGATCAAAATGGTATGTGCCATGGTGTATTTCCTTTCAGGTGGTTGAATTAAAACTACTGGGTTAATAATTAAAACTATTGGGTGAATAAATTATTAGCGAATTTTGGCGCCGCCACTCGTTGTGGCGCTGCGCCACTATCTGCAGGTTTTGCAACGTAACGAGAGACTACTTCAAACAACAAATCAGGTTCGATCGGCTTGGTAAGGTAGGCATCGCAACCCGCCATTTTCCCCCTGATGCGATCGAAGGGTGAAGACTTGCTGGTCAGCATGATGACCGGGCTTTTGCCGCCGTTAACATTCGCTTTAATTTGACGGCAGGCTTCGTATCCGTCGATGCCAGGCATGAGCACGTCCATCAGGATGCAGGCGTAGGTGGCAGCAGCGGCTTTTATGGCGGCTTCCGCGCTGTCCACGGCAGTTACCTTCAGGCCGCGCTGTTCGAGTAGTGAGCGCAGCTGGGCACGCACTGCGATACTGTCGTCGACAACCAGCACTGAGCGATTCCCGGATGCCGCTGCCGGTTCACCCTGCGTTTTCATTGCCCCGCCTTCCATCGCACGCGCCAACAATACCGGCAAAGCCGCCCACTGCACCGGCCGCTTCACTACGATACAACCTGGAGCATCAGGCGCATCAACCCAGATAACCGCCTTGCTTTTCAGCCAAGGCTGGTTGCTTGCCCACTTTTTTGCCTGGGTGTCAGCGGCATCGATCATCACGATATCTGCATTTTCCCCGTCGGCAGCACTGAGCAGGTCAATGCTAGGCTGCCGCCGTTGCGACAACTGCACGATAGCCTGCAGCAATTGTCGCTCCGGCTGGGTGAAGCCCTGTACCAGCAGCTTCAGCACAGTCTCACCCTCATCGAGGCAGGCTCAGCAACTGGTTGGTGCGAAGATGATTTCACCATGACAACTCCCATAAAATAACCGATCCAACAGTAAGGTTTTAACGTGTTAAATGCAAACAGCAAACTGCCTTGCCTACATTGGAAATGCAGATATGTGCTGGCAGGTACGACGCAATCAGAGCAACTGGGTCTTCAGGGAAAGGGGAGCGCTACAGAACGAACAGACGGCGGTTTACGCGTTATATCCATCTTGCCATCTTGCGATCCCGCTGCCCTAGCGCCGAAGCACCTTAGACCGGAAATTTTGCGTCCTGGCCTTTCGACCAGTTTGCCATTTTTTAAGCAGGCGGGATTGTATAACAGACTTTATGGATTGGTGTGATTTTTTTTAAAATAAAAAATAAACCCCCGCTGCGCGCGATTGTGTGTGAGACACATATCGCAATTTATAGAGTAATTAACTGCGCTTGATTGGGTTAGCGATCCAAGATCAATATGTTATGGGATCAATATGTTCTGGGATCAATACGTTCTGGATATGTGCCTGGGAATTGCATTGCGCGACATGGAAACGGATCATTGGCACGCTTAATCCATTGCCGCTAGACCTCGGATTAGTGCAGCACAACGGTCGCTAATCTTTAGGTCAAGCCGCTGTTTTGGGGTTGAACCAGGCGAAAGCCCACAGTCGAATGAGTGTGGGCTTAATATTTTGCCCTCGGCTGCGTATGCAGTCTGCTCGAACTAAAGCAGCGGCACGATCATCAGTGCGACGATGTTGATAATCTTGATCAGCGGGTTGACTGCGGGCCCGGCGGTGTCCTTGTAGGGGTCGCCCACTGTGTCGCCGGTTACGGCGGCTTTGTGCGCATCGGAACCCTTGCCGCCGAAGTTGCCTTCCTCGATGTATTTCTTGGCGTTATCCCAGGCGCCGCCGCCCGTGGTCATGGAAATCGCCACAAACAGGCCGGTCACGATGGTGCCGATCAGCACGCCGCCCAGTGCCTGTGCGCCCAGAGTCAAGCCGACTATCACCGGCACGGCCACAGGCAGCAATGAGGGGATGATCATTTCCTTGATTGCGGCTTTGGTCAGCATGTCGACGCAGGTGCCATATTCCGGCTTGCCCGTGCCTTCCATGATGCCCGGAATTTCCTTGAACTGGCGGCGCACTTCCACCACCACCGAGCCTGCCGCCCGCCCGACCGCCTCCATGCCCATGGCGCCAAACAGATAGGGCACCATGCCGCCGATGAACAGGCCGATGATCACCATGTGGTTGGACAGGTCGAAGGTTAGCCCGCCGTGGGTGGCTGACAGCGCATTGGTGTAGTCGGCAAACAGCACCAGTGCCGCCAGGCCGGCAGAGCCGATGGCGTAGCCTTTGGTGACGGCCTTGGTGGTATTGCCTACGGCGTCGAGCGGGTCGGTGATGTTGCGGATGTTGTCCGGCAGGCCGGCCATTTCGGCGATACCGCCGGCATTGTCGGTAATCGGGCCATAGGCATCCAGTGCCACGATAATGCCGGTCATCGACAGCATCGATGTCGCAGCAATCGCGATGCCATACAGGTTGGCAAAATGGTATGCAGTCCAGATTGCCAGGCACACGGCCACTACAGGCAGGGCAGTGGAGCGCATCGACACGCCGAGGCCGGCAATCACGTTGGTGCCGTGGCCGGTGGTGGAAGCCTGGGCGATGTGCCGCACCGGCCCATACTCAGTGGCGGTGTAGTACTCGGTGATCATCACCAGCAAAGCGGTCAATACCAGGCCCACCATTGCGGAACCATACAATGCGTTGACCGAGTAAACGCCATTGCCGCCCATCATCCAGGAAGTGATCGGATAGAAGGCAATCGCAGCCAGCGCGGCCGAGACGGTCAGGCCGCGATACAGCGCGTTCATGATCTTGCCGCCCTCGTAGGCCTTGACGAAAAAAGTACCGACAATGGATGCGATGATGGAAAACCCACCCAGCACCAGTGGATAGAGCACAGAATTTATTCCGCCGTTGGCTATCAGCATGCCGCCCAGCAGCATGGTGGCAATGATGGTCACTGCATAGGTCTCGAACAGGTCGGCGGCCATACCTGCGCAGTCGCCCACGTTGTCGCCCACGTTGTCGGCAATGACCGCAGGATTGCGCGGGTCGTCCTCCGGGATGCCGGCTTCGACCTTGCCCACCAGGTCGGCGCCGACGTCAGCACCCTTGGTAAAGATGCCGCCGCCTAGACGCGCGAAGATGGAAATCAGCGAACCGCCGAAGGCCAGGCCGACCAGGGCGTGGGTTGCCTCGCCGGAAGTGGCGTGCAGCACCAGGGTGAGAAAAGCGTAATAGCCGGCCACCCCCAGCAACCCCAGGCCAACCACCAGCATGCCGGTGATGGCACCGCCCTTGAACGCCACATTCAGCGCGGCATTCAGACCATCCTTGGCGGCTTCGGCGGTGCGCACGTTGGCGCGTACCGATACGTTCATGCCGATGTAGCCGGTAAGTCCTGACAGCAAGGCACCGATGGCGAAGCCGATGGCGGTTGGCCATTTCAGCACGAACAGGATGACCACGAACAGGATGGCCCCGACTATGGCGATGGTGGTGTATTGTCGGTTCAGGTAAGCGGATGCACCTTCCTGAATAGCGGCAGCAATTTCGCGCATGCGATCATTGCCGGTGGGCTTGCCTAGAATCCATTTGATTGAAATCGCCCCATATAGAAGCGCCGCAATTGCGCATAACAGTGCAAATCCTAAGCCACCTGACATGATCAATTCCTCCTTGAGTTAAAGTTGCAAACCGGTGAATCGCATTTTTCTCTAATGGTTAAAGCTTGAACTCGCGCAGCTTTTTAGCGACCGCGACATTCTTCAGTCGCACATATTGCGGCAAGCCGTCCTTGTAAGGCGGGTAGTCCTCGCCCTTGATCAGCGGGGTCAGGTAGGCGCGACACTTGTCGGTGATGCCGAAACCATCGGCGGTGATGAAATTGCGCGGCATCATTTTTTCGACGTTGGCCACGTTCTTGAGCTGGGCCATGCCGATCTTCCACTTGTAGGGTTTGTCGGAGACGCGGTCTATCGTCGGCATCACCGCATTATTGCCCTTGAGTGCCAGCTCCACTGCGGCTTTGCCGAGCGCATAGGCCTGCTCCACGTCGGTCTTGGAGGCGATATGGCGCGCTGCGCGCTGCAGGTAATCCGCTACCGCCCAGTGGAATTTATAGCCCAGAGCCTCTTTTACCATGTTGGCCACGACCGGTGCGGCGCCGCCCAGCTGGGCGTGTCCAAAGGCGTCGCGCAGCCCCTGGTCGGAGAGGAACTTGCCGTCTTCCCCTTTCACGCCTTCGGACACCACCACCGAGCAGTAACCGTGTTTCTTCACCATGGCGTCTACCCGGGCCAGGAATTTCTTCTGCTCGAAAGGTATCTCGGGGAACAGGATTACGATGGGGATTTCGCATTTTTCATCCGAGGCGAGTCCTCCTGCGGCGGCAATCCAGCCGGCGTGCCGCCCCATTACCTCGACCACAAACACCTTGGTGGAGGTCTTGGCCATGGAAGCCACGTCGAAGCTGGCCTCGCGCACGGAGACGGCGACATATTTGGCGACCGAGCCAAAGCCGGGGCAGCAATCGGTGATCGGCAGATCGTTGTCCACGGTTTTGGGCACGTGGATGGCCTGGATCGGGTAGCCCATCTTCTCGGCCAGCTGGGAAACTTTCAGGCAGGTATCGGCAGAGTCGCCGCCGCCGTTGTAAAAAAAGTAGCCGATGTTGTGCGCCTTGAAGACTTCGATCAGACGTTCATATTGCGCCTTGTTCTCTTCCAGTCCCTTGAGTTTGAAGCGGCAGGAACCGAAGGCGCCTGAAGGCGTGTGGCGCAGTGCTGCGATGGCAGTGGTGGACTCCTTGCCGGTGTCGATCAGGTCTTCGGTGAGTGCGCCGATAATGCCGTTGCGGCCGGCGTAGACTTTGCCTATCTGCTCCTTGTGCTTGCGTGCAGTTTCAATCAGGCCGCAGGCCGAGGCATTGATCACCGCTGTCACACCACCGGACTGAGCATAAAATGCATTCTTCTTTGCCATCGCTTACTCTCCAGAAAGAATTGTTCGAAGATACCTGTCACGCGTTGCAGGAGCATCTTACGCCTTTTTTCAGTGATTGATAAATACGGTAGAAAGTCATGACCCCGCAGAATAAATTGCCAATTCGGTTAAAATTGCACCATGAAACCAACGAATGAATGGAACCCGCTGGCGCTGCTGCAATCGCCGCTGTTTACACCTCTGCATCCCGCACTCGAGCATTTCGCAGGTGCACCATTTCCCTCGCTGCTCGACTGGAACCGGCTGCTTGCCGCACGGCCTGCCATTCAGGTGCAAAGCGGGCGTGCCTTGCGCTTCGTGGCGCAGGAACAGGGGCGGCTGGGTTTCGAGTCGCAATATGAGCCGCGCTGCTATCTGAATGGCGAGGTGCAGACACGCGAGAACAACTGGCATGACCTGTTCAATGCGCTGGTGTGGATGGCCTTCCCGCGCGCCAAGGCGGCGATCAATGCGCGCCACTACCGGGCACTGACCGCGCCCGACCAGCACCCTGATGCAGGCACCAGCCAGCGCGGCGGAGTGCGCGACATGGCGACCCTGCTCGACGAATCGGGCGTGATCGTCGCCTGTGCCGCAACTGAACTGGCCGATCTGCTGCGCGCATTCAGGTGGAAGGAATTATTCTGGCAGCGCCGCGAGCAGGTGCGCAGCGGGATGGAGTTTTATGTGTTCGGCCACGGCCTGCATGAAAAGGCGCTGCAGCCTTATGTCGGCATGACCGGGCAGGGGCTGGTGCTGCTGGTGGAGCCGGAATTCTTCACCTGGCCCCTGCCGGAAAGGCTGGCGTTGCTGGACCGGCGCGTCGCAGAGTATCTGGATAATCCCGAGCATTGCCACAGCACGCGCGAGCTGCACCCCGTGCCTTTGCTCGGCGTGCCGGGGTGGTCGGCAGACAATGAGCACGCGGCGTATTACGACAATGCCAGGTATTTTCGTACGGGCAGGGGAGTGCTTGCATGAAGCCTATGCGCAAGCATGCAGCTCTATGGGTGTTCGCAGCAATTCTGCTGTCGTCGTGCAGTGACCGTCCCGACCAAAAGGATGCCGCCGCACGCATTGACGCCATTGTCGCCCGCATCAAGGGAAGAGATGCTCATGCCACGGAATACCCCGATACGAGGAAATATCACTATGTGGATATCAACGGCGACGGTGTGCCCGATGTAGTCGCGCTCTTTACTGTGGAAGGCTTCGGGGGAGGCAATAACTACAGTTTTTATCTGTCCGTGCTGCGCAACAACAAGGGTGTGCTTGCCGAGGTGGACACAGTTAAGGCGGGAGGCAAGGGTGAGCGGGAGCTTAACTTTGATACGGTGAGACTAAAGCAGGGCACCCTTGAGCTTGATACCAAAGAATATGCGCCGGATGACCCGATGTGTTGCCCGAGCCGTGCGGGTATCGCCCGATTTGCAATCGCTGGGGGCATCAGGGAAATTGCCAGGGCGCATTGATATTGGGTTGGTGAACTCAGGCTGGGTGGTTGCATGGTCGCCGTTCCAGCACCGGCAACTGTGCATACCGCTGCCATATTTGATTTCGCCACCCCGGCACCTGAAATGGATGTCACGCTCAGGTGATCACCGTCGGCTGCAAACGCCCCGTGCGCCCGGTCAGTTCCGAGATAAGCAAAGCAACCTGGATCAGGTCGGCGAGCACCACCTGGGCATCCAGGTGATGGCGCGACACGGCCGCGTCGTAGGCTTCCAGGTACACGCGCAGGGTGGCACCCTCGGTGCCGGTGCCGGACAGGCGGAAGATGATGCGCGAGCCATCGGTGAAGAGGATGCGCACTCCCTGGTTCTTGCTCACGCTGCCATCCACCGGGTCGGTGTAGCTGAAGTCGTCGCACATCTGCACGGTGTATTTGCCGAAGCATGAGCCGGTGAGCGTTGCGAAGTTTTGCTGCAGGTGGTTGATCACTCCCTGTGCCGCCGCCGTGGGCAGGCCTTCGTAGTCGTAGCGCGAGTACACATTGCGGCCGAAGCGCGCCCAGTGTTCGCGGGCTATGGCCTCGACCGGCTGCTTGCGCACGGCGAGAATGTTGAGCCAGAACAACACCGCCCACAGGCCGTCTTTTTCGCGCACGTGATCGGAGCCGGTGCCGAAACTCTCCTCGCCGCACAGCGTCACGCGGCCCGCATCCATCAGGTTGCCGAAAAATTTCCAGCCGGTCGGTGTCTCGTAGCACGGGATGTTGAGCTCTTTCGCCACGCGGTCCACCGCCGCGCTGGTGGGCATGGAACGCGCCACTCCGGCCAGGCCTTTTTTGTAGGCGGGGATAAGCGTGGCGTTGGCGGCCAGGAGCGCCAGGCTGTCGGAAGGGGTCACGAAAAATTTCCTGCCCAGTATCATGTTGCGGTCGCCGTCGCCGTCCGAGGCCGCACCGAAATCGGGAGCGTCATCGCCGTACATGATCTCCACCAGCTCGTGCGCGTAGGTCAGGTTGGGGTCGGGGTGGCCGCCGCCAAAATCTTCCAGCGGCAGGCAATTAATCATGCTGCTGGCGGGCGCTCCCAGGCGACGGCCCAGTATCTCTGTGGCGTAAGGGCCATTCACCGCGTGCATCGCGTCGAAGCTGATGCGAAAGCCGCCCGCCAGCAAATTGCGGATCGCCGCAAAATCAAACAGCGACTCCATCAGTTCGGCATAGTCGGCAACCGGGTCTATCACCTGCACGGTCATCCCGCCCATCCTGTATTCGCCTGGCGTATCCAGCGCTACATCGGCGGCATCGAGGATGTGGTACGAAGTGATGCTTTTGCTTCTGGCGAAGATGGCCTCGCTCACTGTCTCGGTGGCAGGGCCGCCGTTGCTGCTGTTGTACTTGATGCCGAAATCGCCATCCGGGCCACCGGGATTGTGGCTGGCGGAGAGGATGATGCCGCCGAAAGTTTTGTATTTGCGGATGACGCACGAAGCGGCCGGGGTGGACAGGATGCCGTCGCGCCCCACCAGCACGCTCCCGTAGCCGTTGGCCGCGGCCATCTTGAGGATGGTCTGGATCGCCTGGCGGTTGTAGTAGCGCCCGTCGCCGCCCAGCACCAGCGTCGAATTTTTTGGAGCGGCAATACTGTCGAAAATACTCTGTACGAAATTTTCCAGGTAATGCGCGCGCTGGAATGCGGTGACTTTCTTGCGCAGGCCGGAGGTGCCGGGTTTTTGATCGGGGAACGCCTGGGTGGTGATAGTGCGGATGCTCATGAAGTGCCTTTAATCTGAATCGGTGAAGGTTGCTGTTTAGCTGGCTTGCTGGCCATGCGCGGTCTCCAGCCACTGAAAACTGGCCTGGTCATAGTCTTCTCCCTCGGCCAGCAGGGCGGTGAGCTTGATGCTGCGGCTTTTTTCGCCCATCATCATTTCGTAGATCTGCCCGTCAAGGTAAGTGCCAGACTGCATCAGCATGGTGGCGTTCAGATAAGAGTTATGTACATCGGGCAGCAGGATGACATGCAGGTAGTCGTAGTCAAACGCGCCCGAGCTGCTTGCCCAGTTGGAGACCTTTTCCGCGCCCTTGCCGAGAATGCGCAGCCACACCGACACAGGCTTGCGCGCCAGGATTTCCATGCCCACATGCACACGGCCCTGGGGCTCGGTCTTGATGCGCCTGATCATGCCGACCCACCACACCTTGCTTTCCTTGGCTTTCAGGCCGCACAGCGCGCCTATCTTGCCCCACGGGCCCGCAGACCTGGGCATGATGCCGCCCACGCCGTCGTTGCTGGCATCCAGTACGGCCCAGGTTTCCGTGGTGTAGTCGATTTTTTCTTCGGCGAGATTGATGCCGCTCTGCTCTTTCAGCATGGCCGCATCTTTCTCGGAAAGATTTTCTATGTGTCCTGGCTCGATGTGCGGAACCAGATTGCCGATGGTCTTGTAGCCATGCACCACCTCGATGGCGACATCGATTTTCCTGCGCTCCTGGTGCCGGTGCGGCGGCTCGCTCCCCCAGTAGGTATGCAGATGCTTGAGCACGGTCAGCTTGCCGTCGGGTGAAAACTCATTACCGAAACGATTTTCCTGCTTGATCATTCCGCGCTCGTTCTGGTGGATGATTTCTTCCACCTTGGCAACCGCCCGCAGTGTGCCAAAGTAGCGCAGGGTAGGGGAGGCAGCGGGATTGGCATCAGCACGCCCAGCTGTTCTGTGGGGCGCGCCGGGTGCGGCGAGGTCGATCACATAGGGGCAGTCGGCTGCCGGCTGTTCTTTCAGGTCGAAGAAACTCACCAGGCGCGCCGCAATGCGGTAACTGACCTCAATATGGTTGGGCGCCAGCGTGCCGGGGGATGACTCATGCACCACCAGTGCGCGCAGCAGCTCGCGCCGCGGACTGGTGTGGATGACGTGGCCGGCATAGGCATACACCATGGAATCCGCCATCTGGCTGGCTTCGGCGAGCTGATAGGCGTCATACAACTGGTTCCACACCGGCTGCTCGACCTCGATGTAGCGCATCAGCTCCAGCTTCATCTGCTCGGCAAGGCTGCGTATCAGCCTGACGTAGATGACCGGGATGAGCTCCCTGAGCGCCAGCGCCTGTTTCTCCGGAGGCTGGCACTCGTGCGCGCACAGGCGATAGGCCTCGGCCAGCGCCTTCATGTAGGCATGGATACCCTGCCACAAATACATGCCGTGAAAGTCCTGCAGGTGCGGGGCGGCCAGGTATTCGCCCAGCAGCTCGGCGTGGAAGGATTGTGCGGTTTCGTCCAGCAGCATGACGATGCCGGTGCGACGCTCGGCGCCGAAGTTCGGGGTGTCTTTGACCGAAATCAGCCAGATCGTAATTTCTGCCAGCGCCTTGAGCGGGTCAAGCTCGGACAGCTCGGCCAGCAGGTTCCTGGCTGCAGCCAGGTCGGCCATGGGGTGGTCGGGAGCGCCATGCAGTTCTTTGATCCAGGAAAACATCTGTCTATACACTCCGTAAAATGTGGTGGCTGGCCTGAAGCCATGGTTCATCGTGCTGAAGCCATAGCCCATGTCTTGAAGCCATAGCCCATGTTCTGAAGCCATAGTATAGAAGCGCGGATTCCTTGGGAAGTGCCGGGGGATCACAATGTTCGCCTCCCCAAATATCCCGCCTTCGGTTAAGCTACGCCCTTTCCCGTCCCACACTCAGAAAGCGCAATAAAAATGGTACAAGGCCAATACGTAATGTCCATGCTCCGTGTGAGCAAGATCGTCCCCCCCAAGCGTCAGATCATCAAGGATATCTCCCTCAGCTTCTTCCCTGGCGCCAAGATCGGCCTGCTCGGTTTGAACGGCTCGGGCAAATCCACCGTGCTGCGCATCATGGCGTTGCAGGACAAGGAATACGACGGCGAGGTGCAGCACCTGCCCAACATCAAGATCGGCTATCTGCCGCAGGAGCCTGTACTCGATCCGACCAAGACCGTGCGCCAGGAAGTGGAGTCTGCCTTGGGCGAGGTGATGGAAGCGCAAGCAAAATTGGACGCGGTGTATGCCGCCTATGCCGAAGAGAACGCCGACTTCGACGCGCTGGCCGCCGAGCAGGCCCGTCTGGAAAACATCATCGCCGCTTCGGGCAGCGATGCCTCGCACCAGATGGAGATCGCGGCGGATGCATTGAGGTTGCCGGAATGGGATGCCGTGATCAAGAATCTTTCCGGCGGTGAGAAGCGCCGCGTGGCGCTGTGCAAGCTGCTGCTGGAAAAGCCCGACATGCTGCTGCTGGACGAGCCCACCAACCACCTCGATGCCGAATCGGTGGAGTGGCTGGAACAATTCCTGGTGCGCTTCCCCGGCACCGTGGTGGCCGTCACCCATGACCGTTACTTCCTCGACAACGCCGCCGAATGGATCCTGGAACTCGACCGCGGCCACGGCATTCCGTGGAAGGGCAACTACTCCAGTTGGCTGGAACAAAAGGGCGCGCGTCTGGCGCAGGAGAGCAAGCAACTCGACGCGCATGCCAAGGCGATGAAAGAGGAACTGGAATGGGTGCGGAAAAATCCGAAAGGGCGCCAGGCCAAATCCAAGGCGCGTATCGCCCGCTTCGAGGAACTCAATTCGCAGGAACACCAGGCGCGCAACGAGACGCAGGAAATCTTCATCCCCGTCGGCGAACGTCTGGGTAACGAAGTCATCGAATTCGTGAACGTGAGCAAAGCCTATGGCGACCGCCTGCTGATCGACAACCTCAGCTTCAAGAT
>JANYJE010000046.1 GCA_025408405.1 Nitrosomonadales bacterium
TCCTCACCCCGCTGCACCTCGATGCACAGGCCATTATGGCTGCGTTGCTGCATGACGTGGTGGAAGACACCGACATCCGCAACGAAGATATTTCAAAAAAATTCGGCAAGCCGGTAGCCGACCTAGTTGACGGACTGAGCAAACTCGACCGCATCGAGTTTGAAACCAAGGAAGATGCGCAGGCGGAAAATTTCCGCAAAATGCTGCTGGCAATGGCGCGCGATGTGCGCGTGATCCTGATCAAGCTGGCGGATCGGCTGCACAATATGCGCACGCTGGAAGCCATGTCGCGCGAGAAGATTGAGCGCATCGCGCGCGAGACCATGGAAATCTACGCCCCTATCGCCAACCGCTTGGGCCTCAATTCCATCTATCAGGAACTGGAAGACCTCAGCTTCAAACACCTGCACCCAAACCGCTATTCGGTGCTGTCCAAGGCGCTCAAGGTCGCGCGCGGCAATCGCCGCGAAGTGGTCGGCAAGATTCTGGAAGCGATTCGCCAGCGCCTGACCGAGCAGCATATCAACGCCCAGGTGCAGGGGCGCGAGAAACACCTGTATGGCATCTACCAGAAAATGCAGGCAAAGGCGCTGGCCTTCTCACAAGTGCTGGATATCTACGGCTTCCGCGTGCTGGTGGACGACGTACCCTCCTGCTACCTGGCGCTGGGTGCGCTGCATGGTCTGTACAAACCGATCCCAGGCAAGTTCAAGGACTACATCGCCATCCCCAAGGCCAACGGTTACCAGACGCTGCACACCACCCTGTTCGGTCCTTTCGGCACACCCATCGAGGTGCAGATCCGCACCGTGGAAATGCACAAGATTGCCGAGGCCGGCGTCGCCTCGCATTGGCTGTACAAGAGCGTGCATGCGCCGATCAACGACCTGCACCAGAAGACCCACCAGTGGCTGCAAAGCCTGCTGGAAAGCCTCGCCGAGAGCGGCGACTCGGTCGAATTTCTGGAACACCTGAAGGTCGACCTGTTCCCGGACGAGGTGTATGTGTTCACGCCGAAAGGCAAGATTCTCGCGCTGCCGCGCGGCGCGACCGCAGTGGATTTCGCCTACAGTGTGCACACCGACATCGGCAATCGCTGCGTGGCCGTCAAGGTGAATTTCGAACTGGTACCGCTACGCGCCGAACTGAAGAACGGCGACCGCGTGGAGATCATCACCGCGCCCCACGCCAAGCCCAACCCGGCCTGGCTGAGCTACGTGGTGACCAGCAAGGCACGCAGCCACATCCGCCATTTCCTCAAGACCATGCATTTCAAGGAGTCTGCCGCGCTGGGCGAACGCTTGCTGCACCAGGCACTGACTTCACTCGGCCTGAAGCCGCAGGATATCGATGACAATTCCCATTGGCAGAAATTGCTCAAGGACAGCGAGACAAAATCGCGCGAGGAGGTTCTCGCAGATATCGGCTTGGGTCGCCGCCTCAACATGGTGATCGCGCGCCAGCTGGCACGGATCGGCGAAACGGGCATCCCGGAAAACACCTCATCCAGCGGCGTGGTCACCATCCTCGGTACGGAAGGCATGGCGGTGCAGTTTGCCAAATGCTGCCGCCCCATTCCGGGCGACCCCATCGTCGGCGTGATCAAGAGCGGCCAGGGTTTGATCGTGCACACCCACGACTGCCCCTCGCTGCGCAAGGGACGCGGCGGCATGGACAAATGGCTGGACGTAACCTGGGACAAGAACATCAGCCGCCCCTTCGAAGTAAGCATCAAGCTCATCGTCGCCAATCAGCGCGGCGTACTGGCAAAAGTCGCGGCGGCCATCGCCGAAGCCGAGTCCAACATCGAAAACGTGCACTTCAGCAACGAGGGGGATTACACCGCGCTGTACTTCACCCTGCAAGTCGGCAATCGCCAGCACCTGGCCAAGGTCATGCGCGGCTTGCGCGGGATACCGGAAGTAGTGAGAATCACGCGGGTAAAGAGCGTACCGGCCTGAAAACACCCTTGGCCTTGCAACACGATGCGTTTTTAAATACGGATCGAATTAGCGGTTTTCGGCGAGGTTGTTTTTGATCCTGCGTTTTTCGAAATAGCGCAACAAGAGGTAGGTCAGCCAGGCAACGACCCCTAATCCGATGGTGAATGCCCCATAAGAAATGGGCCAGGGAATACCCTGTGTCATCATCGAAAATTCCGACATCCCAAACATGCCGGCCAGAATATTGAGCGGCATGAAAATAACGCTGAGCACGGTCAGCTGCTTCATGGTCTTGTTCTGGTTGATGTTGATAAAGCCGACCGTGGTATT
>JANYJE010000047.1 GCA_025408405.1 Nitrosomonadales bacterium
TAGCGGTCGCCGGAAACCGGCGCGAAGTCCACCATGACGCGCGCATCTGCGGCCAGTGCGCCGTGCTCGTCAACGATCAATGGATTGATATCCATTTCCCTCAGCCAGGGAAGTTCGCAGACCATCTCGGAAACCCGCAGCAGCAGGCTTTCCAGCGCTTCCATCTGGATCGGCGGCATGTGGCGGAACGCGCCAAGGAGTTTGGAAATGCGCGTGCCGGCAATCAGTTCGCGGACCAGAAAGGTGTTCAGGGGAGGTAGCGCAACGGCGCGGTCTCCGAGTACCTCCACCGTGGTGCCGCCGGCGCCGAAAGTGATCACCGGGCCGAATACCGGGTCGGTGGTGACACCGAGCATCAGTTCGCGGCCATTCGGCTTGACCACCATCGGCTGGATGGCGATGCCGTCGATGTGCGCCTCCGGTCGGTTTTTCTTCACCTCGGTGTTGAAGTCCTGATAGGCGGCACGCACTGCGGCGGCATTCATCAGATTCAGCTTGACGCCGCCGGCATCGGATTTGTGCGTGATGTCCGGCGAGTTGATTTTCATGGCTACCGGAAAGCCGAGTTGCTGGGCCAGGAGCAGGGCTTCGCCGGGAGAACGGGCAATCACGGTGCTCGCCACCGGGATGCGGAATGCGGCCAGCAAGGCTTTGGACTCCATCTCCGAGAGCACCTTGCGCCGCTCGGAGAGCACGGTTTCAATCAGCATGCGCGCGCCCTCAATATCGGGCTCATCGCGGTGCGAAAGTGGTCCTGGGGTTTGCGCCAGCAGGCGCTGGTTGCGATAGAAGGCAGTGATGTAGGAGAAGGCTTCAACTGCCGATTCCGGCGTGCTGAAGGTGGGTATACGGGCTTGGGCAACGCGACTAGAGACCGCTCAGCGCCTTGATGTGCGCCACCACGCTACGGCCCAGCGCATGCAGCTCGTAGCCGCCTTCCAGCGCGGACACGATACGCCCCCGGGCATGTTTTTCGGCAACCGCCTTGATCTGCTGCGTCACCCATATATAGTCGGCTTCCCTCAGACGGAACATGGCCATATCGTCCTCAAAATGCGCATCAAATCCGGCAGAGATGAACAGCATTTCGGGTCTGAAATTTTCCAGCGCTGGCAGCCACAGGCCGGTTACCGCCTGACGGAATGCAACACCGTCGGTGCCCGCCGGCAGCGGCACATTGATGATGTGGTCGTTACCGCTCCCCGCGCCACAATGGGGATAGAACGGATGCTGAAACGTCGAACACAGCATCACGCGCGCATCATCATGAAAAATTTCCTCGGTTCCATTGCCGTGATGCACATCAAAATCAACGATAGCAACACGGCTCAGCCCATGGTGCTGAATGGCATGAGCAACGCCGACGGCGATATTGTTGAACACGCAGAAGCCCATGGCGCGGCCCGATTCAGCATGATGACCGGGCGGACGGATGGCGCAGAAGGCATTTTCCAGCTGGCGTTCCATCACCAGATCGGTCGCCAGCACGACGGCGCCAGCGGCACGCAAGGCCGCGTTCAGTGTGTACGGGTTCATCGCCGTATCGGGGTCGAGGTAGGCCAGCCCTTGCGCCGGCGAGGCGGCCCGGACGGATTCCAGGTAATCCTGCGTATGCACCCGCGCCAGTTGTTCCCATGTGGCCAGCGGCGCATCATGGTGTTGCAGGAATGGCAACAGCCCCGATGCAATCAGTTGATCGTCAATGGCGCGCAAACGCGCCGGAGATTCCGGATGATGCGGCCCCATGTCATGCTTGAGGCAATCTGGATGAGTGATATAACCTGTATGCAATTGTCACCCCTGAAGTCGAACCTTCAACTAGAATGAAGGATGTAACACGGAATATTACCGGACGCGTTTATTCATCGCACATCTCATTATGTTTAACCTAAACCACAGCGAGTGCAAGTCCATGGGACAACATTACCTCAGCAAGCTATTTTCACCCGAATCCGTCGCGATCATCGGCGCCAGCGACCGCGTCGAATCAGTGGGTGGGATCGTATTCAAAAACATGCTGGAAAGCGGCTACAAGGGCGCACTTTACCCGGTTAATCCGACCCACAAGAAAGTGCAGGGCAAGAAAGCCTACGCCTCGATTGAGGAGATCGCCAAG
>JANYJE010000048.1 GCA_025408405.1 Nitrosomonadales bacterium
AAACTCAACACGCGCCCCAGAAAAACGCTAAACTGGAAATGCCCTGCTGAAGTCTTCCTTCCTGAAGGCGCTTTTGACTTTAAGACTTACTGGGCAAATCAACTTAACCTTGTTGCACTTGGATCTTGAAACCGCCCAGTCAAAAATACGACAACTGAAAAAATTATTATTTTCATTCATTTCTCCGTATGGAAATTAAAAATATTCAAAATCGCCAAGGATAAAATATAGCGCTCTAACGTAAATTAGGCGACATAAAGCTCGCCAAACAATACCGCCTAATACCAGCAGCTTTCATCAAATCCCCTCTCCTGCATAGCGTTTGAACGATCTGCCCGTTTTAGGGCAACCTAAAAATTCACGGATGAGATTTAAAGCCAACCCTTAACTTCCTGCGCATCTTACGCCCATTTTCCGCCGACTCAATCCGGCGGAGTCAGCATCACTTCCTTCAGCAGCGGCACGCTGGGCGCGCGCTTCAGGCGCAGGCAGTGTTCGTCCAGCGCATCCAGCACGGCCAGCAATGACGGCAGGTCGCGCCGTCCGTGGCGCAACAGGTAGTGCGTGACTTCGGGCGGCAAGGTAAAGCCGCGTGCCTGTGCATGCTGGTTCAGCGCCTGCGCCTTTTCTTCCTCGCTCAGGGCCTGCACCTGGTACACCAAGCCCCAGCCCAGGCGGGTGCGCAGGTCGTCGCGCAGTTGCAGATGCGCGGGGGCGGATGAGCCGCTGACCAGCAGCACCCCACCGCTTTCGCGCAGGCGGTTGTAGAGGGCGAACAGGGCAATTTGCGCGTACTCGTCCAGCGCTTCCACCTGGTCCACGGCGACCAGCTGCATGGCTTCCAGCTCCGCAGCCTCGGGTACTCTGGCATGCAGGTACACAGACTTCACGCCGGATGATTGCGCCTGTGCCACTGCGGCCCGCAGCAGGTGGCTCTTGCCGCTGCCGGTCTCGCCCCAGAGGTAGAAGCTGCGCTCGCTTTGCGATTTATCCAGTGCGTGACGCAGCACCGACAGCAGCTCGACATTGCGGCCGGCGATAAAATTTTCCAGCGCAGGAAGCCATTCGGGCGTGATACCCAGCAGCAGTTGAGTCATCTCATCCCCGGAATAATGTGCTGTCCAGATACCAGCCGCGCACGTGGCGCAAGCCGACCAGCAGCACCGCAGACAGCGGCAGGGCGAGCAGCACGCCGAAGAAACCGAACAGCTGGCCGAATGCCAGCAAGGCAAAGATCACGGCCAGCGGGTGCAGCCCGATGCGCTCGCCCACCAGTTTCGGCGTAACCACCATGCCTTCGAGCAACTGGCCGCTGCCGAACACGACCCACACCAGCAGCACGCCGCTGAAATGGTCAAACTGCGTGAACGCCGCGAGGGTGGCCAGCGCCAGCCCGGTAATCATGCCCAGATAGGGAACGAATACCAGCATCCCCGCTACCAGCCCGATCGGCAAAGCGAACTCCAGCCCGGTGAGGCGCAGGCCGATGACATAGCAGGCGCTCATCAGCAGCATCACGGCCAGCTGCCCGCGCAGGAATTCGGCCAGCACACGGTCTACCTCGCCGGCAATGACCAGCATTTTCGGGTGCTGGCGGCGCGGCAGTATTTGTTCAATGTTAGCCAAAACCTGCGGCCAGTCGCGCAACAGATAGAACAGCGCCACCGGGATCAGCAGCACATTCATCACCAGCATCAGCAGCGCCGAGCCGCCGCCGCCCAGCCAGGGCAGCATTCTGGCGGCGGCCCCGCCCGCGCCCTGCAGGTGACTGAGCAGAAATTCCTTCAGCGTTGCCGCATCCCACGACAGGTCCATGCCGAATTGCTGCTGCAGCCAGGGCAGCAGTTTGATGCGCACGGCATCCAGCAGGTCGGGCAGCCGGGTCACAAACAGGGTCGCCTCTCTTTGCAACAGCGGCAGCATGATCAGCGCCAGCAGCACCAGCACACCGAGCAGGGCCAGCATCACCAGCAGGGTTGCCAGGGTGCGCGACAACCCGAATTGGCACAGGCGCCGCACCAGCGGATCGCAGATATAAGCCAGGATCGCGGCCGCCACAAAGGGGGTGAGGATGGGCGCCAGCAGGTATAGCAGCCAGGCGCAGCCTGCTGTCAGCGCAAGCCATTGCAGTGCAACGAAGCGTTCCAGGGTCATTTCGGGTAAAATCCGCGTAATTAAATTTGCCGCACTGTATCCCGAAGAAAGCGAGAACTCAACTTGAAGCAGCCCCAGAACCCCAACAGCAGCTCCCTCTCCTACCGCGACGCCGGCGTCGATATCGACGCGGGTGACCGCCTGGTCGAGAACATCAAACCTTTTGCCAAGCGCACCATGCGCCCGGAAGTGCTTAGCGGCATCGGCGGCTTCGGCGGCCTGGTCGAGATCTCGAAAAAATACCAGGAGCCGGTACTGGTCTCCGGCACCGACGGGGTGGGCACCAAGCTCAAACTTGCATTTGAGCTGAATCGCCACGATACCGTCGGCATCGACCTGGTCGGCATGAGCGTGAACGACATCCTGGTGCAGGGCGCCGAGCCGCTGTTTTTCCTCGACTACTTTGCCTGCGGCAAGCTCGACGTGGATGCCGCCACCGAAGTGATCAAGGGCATCGCTCTGGGCTGCGAGCAGTCCGGTTGCGCGCTGATCGGCGGCGAAACCGCGGAAATGCCGGGCATGTATCCGCTGGGAGAATACGACCTGGCGGGCTTTGCGGTAGGCGTGGTGGAAAAGTCGAAAATAATCACCGGCGCGCATATCCAGGCGGGCGACGTGGTGCTGGGCCTGGCCGCCAACGGCGCGCATTCCAACGGTTACTCGCTGGTGCGCAAAATCATCGCCCGCAGCCAGCCCGATCTCAATGCCAAATTTGACGGCGAGCGCACGCTGGCCGACTGCATCATGGCGCCCACGCGCATCTACGTGAAGCCGCTGCTTGCGCTGATGCAGACGCTCACGGTGAAGGGCATGGCGCATATCACCGGCGGCGGCCTCACCGAGAACGTGCCGCGCGTGCTGCCCGCCAATGTGGTGGCAGACCTGGACAGCAAGACCTGGCACACCCCCAAGCTGTTTGAATGGCTGCGCGCAGAGGGCAATGTGGCGGCACAGGAAATGTTCCGCACCTTCAATTGCGGCATCGGCATGGTGGTAATCGTAAGCGCAGCGGATGCGGCACGCGCCATCAGTCAACTTGCTGCCTCGGGCGAAACCGTGTGGCAGATCGGCCACATACGCGCGCGCCAGGGGGATGAGCATCAAACCCAGGTTCGTTAAGCAGTGAAAAAAATTGTCATTCTGATTTCCGGCCGTGGCAGCAATATGCAGGCGCTGCTGGCCGCCAATCTGCCTTGCCGGATTGCCGCCGTCATCAGCAATCGCGCCGATGCCACGGGGCTGGAATTTGCCCGGCAGCACGGCATTGCCACGGCCGTGCTGCCGCATCGCGACTATGCCGATCGCGCCGCGTTCGATGCCGCGCTGGCACAGGCCATAGACGGCTACCAGCCGGACATCATCGCGCTGGCCGGCTTCATGCGCATACTCACCACAGAGTTCGTGAATAGATACCACGGCAGGCTGATCAACATCCATCCATCCCTGCTGCCCGCCTATGCCGGCATGAACACCCATGAACGCGCCTTGCAGGACGGGGTGAAGATACACGGATGCAGCGTGCATTTCGTGACGCCCGATCTCGACCATGGCCCCATCATCATCCAGGCGGCAGTCACGGTGTTAAGCAACGACACGCCGCACACACTGGCACAGCGCGTGTTGCACGAAGAGCACCGCATCTATCCGCAGGCCATACGCTGGCTATGCCGCGGGCAGGTCAGCCTGAATGCTGCGGGAAAAGTAGTATCAGACCGCCTGGAGCAACCCGGCAGCGCCCTGGTTGCCCCAGGCCTGGAGTAAGCCCATGACCCAGAAATTTTTGCGCTGGTTTGCAGTCCTGCTCCTGAGTGTGGGTTCGCACGCTCTGTATGCCGCCCCGGCAAGCCGCATCCAGGCTAATTACGACGTCACAGGCTACGGCGTCAAGCTTATCGAGGTCAGCGAAACCTATACACGCACGCAAGACCATTACCAGATTGAGAGCGTCAGCCGAGCCGTGGGCCTGCTTGCCCGCTTCAAACCGGAAACCATACGCGCCACCAGCCGCGGGCTGGTTGGCGCGCAAGGACTGCGCCCGCTGAACTACAGCAACAAGCGCGAACTCGACACGCAGAGGAACACCGCTGCCACGTTCAACTGGGACAGCGCCACCATCATTCACAGCGACTACCAGGGCGAGCGCTCCCTGGCCTTGCCGGCGGGCACCCAAGACCGGCTGAGCGCAATGTATCAATTCCAGTTTCTGTCGTTGCAGGATATGAGTGAGGTGAAATTCACCATCACCAACGGCCGCGATCTGGATCGTTACAGCTATCGCATCACGCCTGAGCAAAGCGTCAGCGTCCCGCTTGGCACATTTAAAACACGTTATCTGGCGATTCCTCCCCAGGAAGATGGGTCGAAATTTGAAATCTGGCTGGCAACTGAACTGGGCAATTTTCCCTGCAAGATCGTGATCACCGACGCGGATGGCAAAAAAGCAACACAGGTTCTAACAGGATTCAGCGCAGTACCGTGACCCCCAAGCTACGCATCTCGACCCGACGCATTGCTCTCGCCATCGCGCTTTCCGCGCTGGTGCACGGCTTTTTGCTCTGGCTGCCGCATGTCACATTGCCGCATTTTTCGGAACAGCTGCCGCAGCTGACGGCCAAGTTGGAACCATTGCCCAATCTTGCCCCTCTGCCCGCCCGCAAACGCAAGCCCAAGGCTGCCACCGTGCCTGCCCTGCCATCAAGCAAAACTGCGCCACTCGCCGCCAGCGCGGTTGCTGCAACCGAAACTATTGCCGCCAGTGCGGTAATAGCTGCCGAGCCGGTCGCTGCCAGTGCAGCGGCAGCAACTGACACAGCAGCACCTGCAACAACGGCCACGCACCCCCTGCTGCCCAAACACGCCCAGCTTGTATTTTCAGTGCGCAAGGGGGTTGATGGCTTCCATGTAGGCGAAGTGCAACACAACCTGGACATTATCGATGGGCGCTACACCATACAGGCTTCGACTCGAACCACCGGCCTGGCCAGATTGTTCAAGAGTTACAACCTTAACCAGAGCAGCAGTGGCACCGTCTCGGCACAAGGCCTGCGCCCGCAAATTTTTAGCGAAGAGAAAAATGACAGCGGCAGCTTGCAAACGCTGACTGCCAACTTCGACTGGGACGCTCACGTACTGCATTTTTCTCTCGGCGGAGTCAGCCCCCTGGGCGAGGGTGCGCAGGACTCTCTGAGCATCCTGTACCAGCTCGCGCAACTCCCGCTCAGGGTCGAACTCCTCCCGGTTACCATCAGCAACGGCAAAAAGCTGGAAAACTACCAGCTGGCAATTGCTACCGAGGAAACCATCCCCAGCGCACTGGGCGCATTGAGTACCGTGCATCTGCGCAAGCAGCGCCAGCCCGGCGAGGCAGGCCTGCAAATCTGGCTGGCCAGGGAATATCGCCTGTTACCGGTTAAAATACAGTATTCAGAACCCGATGGCACAGTTGCCGCCACGATCATCATCACCGACATCCGCGTTTCGGATGAATAATTGACTCACACATAAAAATCATGCTTATCACCGAATATCGACTGGATCTCGTCATTCAAGCGCTGCGCGCCATCCTGCCACTGGAGCATCCCGCAGATGCCTCGTTGCGCCACTTCTTCCAGGCCGAGCGCATAGGTTCGAATGAGCGCGCACTGGTTGCAGAAACCGTGTTTGGCGTGCTGCGCCATCGCCTCTTTCTGGAGCACGGCTGCGGCGAGCAAGGCACGCCACGGCGCCTGGCGCTGGCCTACTGGGTCAAGTTCGGCGGCTACAACCTGCGCGAACTGGCCCCGCTGTTAAAGCCCGGCGAGGAAGAATGGCTGGGCAAGGTCAAAGGCATCAAGAGCGCCGAACTTCCCCTGTCGGTGCAAGCCGAATTGCCCGAATGGATTATCGAGAAACTACGCGCGCACTATTCCGATGCCGGGATACTCGCGCTCGGACTTGCCATGCAGCAGGGCGCCGCACTCGACCTGCGCGTCAACACACATCTGGCCACGCGCGACGAGATCATGCAGGGCCTGCAGGCGGAGGGCGTGGAGGCGCAAGTCACGCCCTACTCCCCCATCGGCATTCGGGTCAAAGGCAAGCCTGCACTCAACAAGAGCCCGTTATTCCTGGGGGGAAAATTCGAGGTGCAGGATGAAGGCAGCCAGCTGCTGGGGTTCCTGCTGGCGCCCAAACGCAATGACATGGTGGTGGACTTTTGTGCCGGTGCAGGCGGCAAGTCGCTCATGCTGGGTGCCATGATGAATTCACAGGGGCGCCTGTATGCCCTGGATGTTTCTGAAAAACGCCTGACCAATCTGAAGCCGCGCCTGAAACGATCCGGCCTGAGCAATCTGCACCCGCAACTGATCGCGCATGAAAACGACAGCAAGGTAAAACGCCTTGCCGGAAAAATCGACCGCGTGCTGGTCGACGCACCCTGCAGCGGCCTGGGCACCCTGCGCCGCAACCCGGACCTGAAGTTCCGCCAGTCGCCGCAAAGCGTGCAGGAGCTCAACGTCAAGCAGGCGGCCATCCTCAGCGCCGCCAGCCGCCTGCTCAAAAATGGCGGGCGCCTGGTGTATGCCACCTGCAGCCTGCTGGAGGAAGAAAACCGCGCCATTGTGGATGAGTTCCTGTCCAGCCATCCCGAGTTTGTCCTGCTTCCTGCCGGCGACATCCTGGCACAACAGAAAATCCCGCTGCCCATGGGGGAGTGCCTGCAGCTGTTTCCGCAGCAGCACGGCACGGATGGCTTTTTTGCTGCGGTGATGGAACGCCGCGTTGCCCCCGTCCCCGCCCCTGAATAAGCGCGTAAAAAAACCAGCCTGAGCTGGTTTTTACTGCCGGGCCGACAACCCATTCACTATCAACGCAACACAATTTATTTCTTGAGCTGCATTTCTATTTCCGTGGTTTCGCCCTTGCGCACTGAAACCTTCTCCGTAGTGGTCTTGTAATTCGCCAGCTTTGCAGTGACGGCATGTATGCCCGGTGCAAGCTCAAAACGCAGAGGCGTCAGGCCGTAATACACCTCATCGACATAAATGCCTGCACGTGCCGGCGTACTGGTAACCAGCAGCGTGCCAACGCCGGCAACCGGGGCTGTTGCCGGGGCCACGTCATGTCCAACAGGCGCCACATCAGCCACTGGCAGCGCCAGCACGGTCACGCCCTGAATCGGCCGGGTTCCCGGGGTCAAGTTGAACAAATCCGGGCGGCTTGCCATCAGTTTGGCGCTAATCGACTCTGTGGTCTTGGCTGTGACCACGCCCACTTTTTCACGCAAATAATTCGCGACGTCATTTTTATTGTCGCCGGAAACACCTGCAAAACGCTCGCCCTTTTCGACGACGCTGCCAGACCATACAACCTTGCCCGTAGCCAGCTCTGTCAGCGTGGACTCGACCGCAATCGAAATTTCATCTCGCGCCTTGACGTCATAGCTGAGCTCCTTCACCACACCGTTCAGCTCAAACTGCGCATCAGCCTCGGCCAGCTGGAAACCTGCTTTTTCCAAGCGCTTTTTCATCGAGTTGGTCACGATGACAGACACTTCCGGCTCGACTATCAGCTCTGTTCCACTGATGCCGAATATTCTCTGGTTGGAAATTCCGATCTTGTGTGCGTTCCCCGTGTTGCGGCCATCGCTGTAGGGCAGCAGGCGGATGCTGGCTGCATATTGTTGCTGCTGCGCATTGGGAACGGCGCTTTTGCTTTCCTCCACGCTGATCACATCCGTGCCAAACGGCGAGTTGACGGCAGAACAGGCGGCGACACTCAGCAGCATAAAACTCAAAAAAACACGTTGCATCATTATTTTCATAGTCATAGTAAAGATGATTGGCCCGGAACAGGTATTCACAAAGTTAACGGAACCCGGAATCGGCTTTAACTAACGCGACTCCGGGGAAGAGGCAGGGCAAGGAAACTCTGCGGCGCAAAGTTCAGTTCCGGTTATGGCTGGCGGCAAGCGCAGCCTCAATTTCAGCGAATGAACGCGCCGCTTCAAAAACCTGGATTTGCACCCCGAGCTGGCGCGCAATCTGTGTTACCGAAAAAATACCGCGCACGGCCTGGCTGCCATCGGCGTTGTCTTCCACCACCATGCCATGCTGGCGGCCTGCCGCCTTCAGGGTTGCAAGGATATGTCCAACCTTGGCACTCATGATGTCAGCCAGGTTCAGCACCTCCAGGTCGCGCTGTGGCGTCATAATGTCGCGCGTCAGAATATCGGCATGAGTCCCCCCCATGTTCTGCACGAAACACATGGGTTTCTCGCCCAGAATATCGCTAGCCGTAAGGAGGCCCTGCACCTTGTCAGCTTCATCAAGCACCAGCAGGGTGCGTATCCCATAGCGCACCATCTTGGCATGCGCCTTGTCCATCGGAGTTTTTGCCCGTACCGTCACCACCGAGACATGCTTCAGATCGGTCATGACATTGACGGCAGGTTCTTCCAGCGTCACCTTTGCCGGCAGCGCCTGCATGGGCCGAATAAAATTTGCGCCGGGTTTTAAGGGATGTGCTTTTAACGAAGAATATTCTTTGTTCATTTTTCACTCTCCTTTGGCTTTACATCAACAAACAAGGCATCTCAAACATCCAAACTCCGTCGCGATACTGCTTTGCTCATGAAATTTCAGCGTCACCCATTACTGGTCACCCGCCTGGCCGCATCACAGCACACGCCATGTTTGGTCGGCGGCAGGTAACGCGCGAGCTCCTTCAATGCCAGCCCGTACACCTCACGCTTGAACTCAATCACGCTGTTCATGTCGACCCAATAATCGGTCCAGCGCCATGCATCAAATTCAGGGTGTCCGGAAGCACGCAATGACACATCACAATCCCTACCGACCAGGCGCAGCAAAAACCAGATTTGCTTCTGCCCTTTGTAACTGCCCCGTGATTCCCGCTTCGTCCAACTTTGCGGCACTTCATAACGCATCCAATCGCGGGTACGGCCGAGTATCTGAACGTGACAACCATGCAAGCCGACTTCCTCATGCAGCTCCCGATACATCGCCTGCTCGGGCGTTTCTCCATGCTGTATGCCACCTTGCGGAAACTGCCACGCATCCTGCCGGATACGCTTGCCCCAGAACACCTGATTTTTTGCGTTAGTCAGTATGATGCCGACATTTGGGCGATAACCGTCTCGGTCTATCATATTCGCCCCACAAATTATATTAATGGGCGGATTGTTCCACATTTCACGCACGCTGAAAAGAATAAAGGGAATTTGCGATCAACAAATAGTCCCTGCTGAAAACAAATTCAACCATGCAGCGACATCCTTGCCTGAGTTTCCCTCGGCAGCTCTCCAGCAGCAGCGCGATCAAACATTTTTTCAGGATGCATCCTGAAATCCGCAATGCACATCACTCAGAGCGGGCTTTAACGGTAAAATGCGCGCTTCATCATCAATCTACTTACGGAATTTGCCATGCGCGTCTCACAATTTTTCCTCTCCACCCTGAAAGAAGCCCCGTCCGAAGCCGAGCTGGTCAGCCATCGATTGATGCTGCGCGCGGGCTACATCAGGAAGCTGGCCAGCGGCCTGTACACCTGGATGCCGATGGGCTTGCGCGTGCTGCGCAAGGTGGAGGCCGTGGTGCGCGAGGAGATGAACAAGAGCGGCGGCATCGAGCTGTTGATGCCCGCCGTACAGCCTGCCGAACTGTGGCAGGAAACCGGACGCTGGGAAGTGTTCGGCCCGCAGATGCTAAAAATCCGCGACCGTCATGACAACCAGTTCTGCTTCGGCCCCACCCATGAAGAGGTGAACACCGACATCGCACGCCGCGAAGTGAAGAGCTATCGCCAGCTGCCGTTGAATTTCTACCAGATCCAGACCAAGTTCCGCGACGAGGTGCGCCCGCGCTTCGGCGTAATGCGCGCGCGCGAATTCATGATGAAAGATGCCTATTCCTTCCATGCGAATTTCGACAGCCTGGAGCAGACCTACCGCGTGATGTACGACACCTACAGCCGCATCTTCACCCGCCTCGGCCTGCAGTTCCGCGCGGTGGCGGCGGACACCGGCGCCATCGGCGGCAGCGGCTCGCATGAATTCCACGTGCTCGCCGATTCCGGCGAAGACGCGCTGGCATTCTGCCCCACCTCGGATTACGCGGCCAATGTGGAACTGGCCGAGGCTGTCGCGCCCGCCAGTCCGCGCGGCGAGGCCAGCCAGCCGCTGGAGAAGGTCATCACTCCCGGTCAGAAAACGATAGAAGAAGTTGCTGTCTTTCTAGGCGTGTCGTCACAACAAATACTAAAGACCATTGCCGTTGTAAATGGGCAAGGTAATTTCGCCTTATTGTTGCTGCGCGGCGACCACACACTTAACGAAATCAAGGCAAGCAAGGTGCTGGGTGAATTCCGCTTCGCCACGTCCGAAGAAATTGAAAAGTATATGCATTGCAGGCCAGGGTACATTGGCACTGTCGGTCTCGAAAAATACTTGCCTGAGATTTTTGGAAATGCAGCGCCGTATCCAGTAACTGTTTACGCTGACCGCTCCGCAGTTGCGATAAACAATTTCGTTTGCGGTGCGAACGAGGATGGTTTTCATTACACTGGTGCGAATTTTGGGCGTGATGTATTCGTCAAAGAGGAAAACGTGCACGACCTGCGCAACGTGGTGGCAGGCGATGCAAGCCCCGACGGCATGGGCACACTCGAACTCTGTCGCGGCATCGAGGTCGGCCACATCTTCCAGTTGCGCAGCAAGTATTCCGAGGCGCTAGCCGCCACTTACCTGGACGAGAACGGCAAGACTCAGGTGATGGAAATGGGCTGTTACGGCATCGGCGTGTCGCGCATCGTGGCTGCCGCTATCGAGCAGAATTACGATGAACGCGGCATTACCCTGCCCGTCGCCATGGCGCCTTTCCAGGTGGTCATCGCGCCTATCGGCATGAAGAAAAGCGAAGGCGTAAGAAACGCAGCCGAGCAGCTATACGCCGAGCTCAGCGCGGCGGGCATCGAAGTCCTGCTGGATGACCGCGACGAACGCCCCGGCGTGATCTTCGCCGACATGGAGCTGATCGGCATCCCGCACCGCATCGTCATCGGCGACCGCGGCCTGAAAGAAGGCAAGGTGGAATATCAGGGGCGGCGCGACGCCGAGGCACAGTTGCTGGACTTGCAAGCCGCATGCAAAGTCGTACAATCGGCGCTATGAGCGCACACAAACAGTTTTGCAAGCACCTCTTGGCGCTGGCGCTGGTGACAGCGGGGGCGGGATTTTCGTCGGCCGCGCTAGCCGGCGCACAGGCTCAGGAAGCACTCTCCGCCAGCGTGCGCGCGGTGATGCAGCGCAGCGTAACCGACCAAGCCGCCCCCAAACTGGCTTTTGCCACACAGCAGGAAGCGCAATTCTGGCTGAACGAAATGTCACGGCGTCTGCAAGACAAGATGCCGGACGAAGCCTACCGCATGGAGTTTTTGAGCACCGTACATTACGAAGCCACGCGCGCCGGCCTGGATCCGTATCTGGTGCTCAGCCTGATCGAAGTGGAAAGCGGATTTAACAAATACGCAGTGTCGCGGGTGGGGGCACGGGGTTATATGCAGGTCATGCCCTTCTGGGTGAAAACGATAGGCACACGCGAACACAACCTGTTTCACCTGCGCATCAACCTGCGTTACGGCTGCACCATCCTGCGCTACTATGTGGACAAGGAAAAGGGCAATCTATACCGTGCGCTGGGCCGCTACAACGGCAGCCTGGGCCAGCCGGAATACCCCAACCTGATCAAGGCTGCATGGCACAAACACTGGAAACCCGTTTACCGTACGGAGCGCTCAGCATCCAGCAGCATGCTCAGCGAACGCTAACCTCGCTGGCGCGGTTAAGCCCGAGAAGGGCGGCGGAAACTACAGTGCCGGCAATCAAGTGCCATCGGAATTATTTTCCGGATCTGGCGCGGATATACTCTTCCAGACTTGCTTGCGTCACGATGCCCGTATGGGCGACCACCGCTTTCCCTTTCGGGTCGTATAAATAGGAAGTCGGCAAGGCGTCTATTTCACCCACCTGCTCAGCCAGTTTGTAGTTGCCCAACACCACCGGATAAGTAATGCCGTGTTTGGCAACAAACTTCCGCACCGACTCCTTGGTGGAATCCAGCGCCACCCCTATCACCACCAGATCCTTGTCTTTATGGGCTTCATGCAGCGAGATCAGGGCAGGCACTTCCTCCAGGCAAGGCGGGCACCAGGTCGCCCAGAAATTCACCAGCACCCATTTCCCCCGGTAGTCGGACAGGCGTTGCGCCTGCCCTTGCATATCCTTGAACACAAACTCACGGGCTACTGCACCACCCGCTGCAAGCAATAGCACTGCCGCCAGCAGCGCACACAGCATCTTGCAAGCGCTGCCGGACCGCCATGCGCGGGAGTGTGCATGCACACCCTTGTGCCAAGCATGCTGCATTAATGCTTGCCCTCTGCCGCTTCCTCTTCCTCATGCTCGTCATCAGCATGCTCGACGCTTCCATGCTCTGAGGCATGGGTCAGGTACAGAGCCAGCGCAATCAGCGCGATACTGCCGCCCATGTAGAGCAGGTCTATCGGCGAAGTCAGCTTCATGTTCAGCGCCTCTTCAAACAGGGTCACGATCATGATCATCAGTATCACCTTGGCCAGACGCGACTTCAGGTCATCCAGGCTGTTGATCACCAGAATCTTGCTGGAAGATTTGTCGCCGTGCGCCTGGTCGATATCGCTGATAAACAGCTCATACAGGCCCAGAGAAAAAATCAGCATTACCGTGGCCAGCAAATACCCATCAACCACTTCAACGATATGGGACACCGTGCTGTCGTGCAGCACCTTGCGCGCCTCTTCGGTCATGCTTGCATCGGCATAATGCAGGGTGTGCTGAACCAGATACACCACATCCACCGTGGCCATGTAGAAAATGGCAAAGCCGGCAAAGAGGCTGCCCAGCACTGCCGACAGAACCACAAAGCGGCTGTTCCACATCGAACCTTCAAAAAAACTTTCTACGAATTTCATCATGATGCATTTCCTTATGTTTTAGAGCGCGCGCATTAGAGCTTAAAAGGGCTCCTGAATCAAGCTTGTCAACGCCGCCGCCGGGCATTTTTCGCGCTCTTAGCCGCGGTAACCCAAGGCATGGGAAATTTCACCGGCAGCCTCCTTCACCTTGTCAGCCCAGGTAAACTTGATGCGGTCTGCCGGTGCGGACACAGACAAGCCCGCGATGATTTTTCCGGCGGAATCGCGGATGCCCGCGCCGATACAGCACACTCCCTTCTCGGCTTCCTCCTTGTCCAGCGCGAAACCGTTGCGTCCGGCCTTGTCTGCTTCCTGCACGAGCTTCTCGGCAGTCGTGATGGTGTGCTCGGTAAAGCGCTTCATGCCGGAGCGCTGCGCATAATTCTTGCAGCCATCCATCCCATCCTGCGACAGAAAGATCTTGCCCACTGCAGTGATGTGCAGCGGTGCACGCGCCCCGACCACCTGCACCACGCGCATCATCGCCTTGCCCGCAGAAACACGTTCCACATAGACAATTTCGTCGCCTTGCCGCAGTGAGAGATTGATGGTTTCACCCAGCCCGTCGCACAGCTTTTGCATAAACGGCAGCGCCACCTGGCGCACATTCAGGCGCGCCTTGACCAGATCGCCCAATTCCAGCAATCTGATGCCGAGCTGATAGTTGCCGTGTTCGACCCGCTCTGCCACGCCTTTCTCCACCATCACACCCAAAATGCGGTGCGCACTGGATGGGTGCAGCTTGGTCTGCGCGGCCAACTGCTTCAGGCTGATCGGCTCCGCATTGGCCGCCAATACGTTAAGCAGGCTCATCATGCGGTCGATTACCTGGATCGATGATTTTGTTTCTATTCCGCTCAAGGTCAATTTTCTCTTAAGATTATTCGGGGAAATTACGTTTTGTTGCTGTTGCATAATATGAAATCTTAACCCATTATGCAAAACAATCGCCTGACCGAGAAACGCTGTCAATTGGTGCCATCGTTCTGCGCAGCAAGCAGGGGTAGCCAGTCTGATGCAGCCTGAGGAGAATCTAATGCGTGTTGGCTTATTTTTTACCTGCCTGGTCGACGCGATGCGCCCGCGCATAGGCTTCGCCACAATCAGCCTGCTGGAAGCCGCCGGCTGCGAGGTCAGCGTCCCGCAAACCCAGACCTGTTGCGGCCAGCCCGGTTACAACTCAGGCGACAGGAAAACCAGCCAGGCCCTGGCGCTGAAATTTCTCACGGAATTTGAAGGCTTTGATTACGTCGTCACCCCTTCCGGCTCCTGCGCCAGCATGATCCGCGTGCATTACCCCAAGCTGTTTCAGGACAACCCCGCCGTTCTGGCCAGGATAGCCCCGCTTAGCCTGCGCACTTACGAACTGACCGACTTTCTGCTCAATATCGCCAAACTGGAAAATATTCCCGGACAATTCCGGGGATCATTGACCTACCATGATTCATGCTCGGGCCTGCGCGACCTGGGGGTGCAAAAGCAGCCGCGCGCCTTGCTGGCAAAAATGCCCGGTGTGGCTATCCAGGAAATGCAGGAATCCACCACCTGCTGCGGTTTCGGTGGCGCCTTCTCGGTAAAGTTTGGCGACCTGTCGGCGCGCATGGCAGACAACAAATGCACTCATATCGAGGCAGCGGGCACCGATGCCATTGTGGGCGGCGACCTGGGCTGCCTGCTGAATATCGAAGGCCGTTTGCGCCGCCGCGGCAATCACAAGACACAGGTGCTGCACATAGCCGAAGTACTGGCTGACCAGGAAGGAGACGCGTAATGCAGGTCGCCTCCATCCACTTCAAACGCAATGCCACAGCCAAGCTGAACGACGAGAATCTGCAACAGGCGCTGGCGCGCCTGCAAACCCGCTTTGTCGGCGGGCGCGCGGCGGTGATTGGCGAGATCGCCGAGCTGGAGGAGACCCGCACGGCGGCGGCAGCGATACGCGACCGCGTGCTGCAAAACCTCGACCAGTGGCTGTCGCACTTCGAGCAGCAGGCCACAGCGCGCGGCGCCACCGTGCACTGGGCCGAGAGCGGCGCCGACGTCAACCGCATCGTCGCCGAAATCGCCGTCCGCCATGACGTGCGCAAGGCGGCAAAGTCCAAGTCCATGGTGAGTGAGGAATGCGGCCTCAACGAGGCGCTGGAAGCGCAGGGCATCGAGGTTATTGAAACAGATCTCGGGGAGTACATTCTGCAGCTCGCCCACGAAGCGCCCTCGCACATCGTGGCACCGGTGGTGCACAAAAACCGCGAAGAAATCTCCGATCTGTTCGCAGAAAAGCACCGGCTTCCGCGCAAGACCGGTATCTCCGAGTTGTGCCGCGAGGCGCGTGAAATCCTGCGGCCGCAATTTCTCGCGGCCGACATGGGCATCTCCGGTGCAAATTTCCTGATCGCGGAAACCGGTTCGGCACTGATCGTGACCAACGAGGGCAACGGCCGTCTGGTGACCACGCTGCCGCGTGTGCACGTCGCCATCACCGGCATCGAAAAAGTGGTACCCACACTGGAGGATGTTTCCACGCTGCTGCGCCTGCTGCCGCGCTCCGCCACCGGCCAGTCGATCACCAACTATGTCTCCATTCTGACCGGCAACAAGGGCGCCGCCGACCACGATGGGCCCGAGCATTTCCACATCATCCTGGTAGACAACGGCCGCAGCAGCCTGCTGGGCGGCGAAATGCAGCCCATGCTGCGCTGCATACGCTGCGGCGCCTGCATGAACCACTGCCCTGTCTACCAAAATATCGGCGGACACGCCTATGGCTGGGTCTATCCGGGGCCGATGGGTTCGATTCTGACGCCGACTTTCGTCGGCCTGGAAAATGCACCGGACCTGCCCAACGCCTCCACCCTGTGCGGCGCCTGCGCTGCTGTATGCCCGGTGAAAATCCCCCTGCCAGACCTGTTGCGCCAGCTGCGCGAGAAACAGATGGCGCTGGGCATGAAGCCCTGGCCGGAACGCGCAGCACTCAAACTCTGGTCGTGGCTGGCACTGCACCCCGCAGCCTATGCCCTGACCACGAAAATCGCAGTGCGCGCCCTGTTTCTTGCCGGCGGCACGGAAGGGCTGCTGCATCGCTTGCCCGGCGCCTCGGGCTGGACCGATGGCCGCGATTTTCCGGCGCCTCAAGGCAAGACCTTTCGCGAACGCTATAACCGTGCCTTTCGCGAAAACCGCCATGGGGAAAAACGCGCATGAGTGCCCGCGACAGAATTCTGGGGCGGATAAGCCGTGCGCTGCAGCACAGCCAACCCGCAGCCATCGAAGCTCACCTCGCAGCCCATCCGCGCGGACCGCTGCCGCCGCGGCCGCATGACCTGATCGCCCGTTTCAAGGAGCGCGCGCTGCTGCTGTCCAGCGACATCCTGCATGCCGACAGCCTCGCGCAGGTACCGGCAGTGCTCGCGGCTTACCTCAGGGAACGCGGATTGCCGGCCCAGGGGGTGTGCTGGCCCGCTTTTGCCCGGCTCGAATGGAGTAGCGCCGGCCTGCAGATCCAGGCGCGGCCGGCACACGGGCAGGATCTGGTCGGCATCACCGGCGCTTTTTGCGCGATTGCCGAAACCGGCACCCTGATGACGTTGTCAGGAGCGGAAACGCAGGCCAGCGCCAGCCTGCTCCCGGAAACCCATTTCGCCATTGTGCAAACCGCGCGCATCGTCGCCACCATGGAAGACAGCTGGGATCTGTTGCGCAAAGAACAGCAGCGTCTGCCGCGCGCGATCAATTTTATTTCCGGCCCCTCCCGTACCGCAGACATCGAACAGACCGTGACACTCGGGGCACACGGCCCTTATCGCGTTGTCGTCGTGCTGCTCAGCAGTTAAATCAGAAAATAATAATATTCAAACGGTTGACTGTTTATTGCCGTGAATACATTCTTGAATGCGGGCAATTTATCAGATACAGTATTCCACACTACAGCGCACGTTTTCATAATATGAAACCCGTTGTCGTGTGATTGTTGTAAGGTAGTATTGAACGCACGGTCAATTCGCCGCAAGGTTTTGGCCCACCGCCAACGTTGGAAAAAGGAGCCCCTAAATGAAGATCAAGTTTAAGGTATTGGCCACGGCGATTGCGCTGTGCGCATCCACCTCTGCGATTGCAGCAGAGCCCATCAAGATCGGCGTTTCCGGCCCGTTCACCGGAGGCTCCTCGCCGATGGGCGTGAGCATGCGCGACGGCGTGAAACTGGCGGCTGACGAAATCAACAAGAAAGGCGGCATTCTCGGCCGCCAGATCCAGCTGATCGAGCGCGACGACCAGGCTGATAACAGCCGCGGCATCCAGGTCACCCAGGAACTGATCGACAAGGAACATGTAATCGCCACGCTCGGTTACATCAATACCGGCGTGTCCCTGGCCTCTCAGCGCTTCTACCAGGAAGCCAGGATTCCGGTGCTCAACAACGTCGCCACCGGTTCGCTCGTCACCAAGCAATTCCTGCCACCACAACATACTGACAACTATGTATTCCGGACTTCCGCCAACGACACCATCCAGTCCGCGATGATCGTCAGGGAAGCCATCGACACGCGCAAGTTCACCAAAGTGGCGATCCTGGCCGACTCCACCAACTACGGCCAGCTGGGCCGCGAGGATCTGGAAAAAGCGCTGGCCGCCAAGAACGTCAAGCCGGTGGCAGTGGAGAAATTCAACATCAAGGACGTGGACATGACGGCCCAGTTGCTCAAGGCCAAGGAAGCCGGCGCACAGGCGATACTGACCTACGCCATCGGGCCTGAACTGGCGCAGATCGCCAACGGCATGGAGAAGCTGGGCTGGAAAGTGCCTATGATAGGCAGCTGGACTCTGTCGATGGGCAACTTCATCGACAATGCCGGAGCCAATGGCGAGGGCGCACGCATGCCGCAAACCTTCATCCAGGAACCCAATACGCCCAAGCGCAAGGCCTTCATCGCGGCCTATCAGAAGGCTTACAATCCGGCGAATGGCCGCATTCCTTCACCGGTTTCCGCAGCCCAGGGTTATGACTCCACTTATATCCTGGCAGCCGCCATCAAGCAGGCAGGCAGCACCGATGGCGTGAAGATCCGCGAGGCACTGGAAAACCTGAACGAAAAAGTAGACGGCGTCATCACCGTCTACGACCACCCCTACACTCACGACGATCATGAGGCGATTACCATCAATATGCCGGTGATGGGCGAAGTCAAGGGCGGGCATGTGGTTTACGCCTACGATGAAGACAAGAACAAGGGTGCCGTGCTACGCGAAAAGGCCAAAGCCCCTGCCAAGAAGTAAGCCGCAGCTATCCTATTGAAGCACGCAAGCATATAAGCCGGGGTTATTCCCCGGCTTATTTTCAACGGAACTGTTGCCATGGAAATTTTCACACAACTGCTGGTAAGCGGAATCGCGCTCGGCATGATTTACGCAGTGATTGCCTTCGGCTATCAACTCACTTTCGCGACTTCGCGAACACTTAATTTCGGTCAGGGAGAGGCGCTGATGCTGGGCGCACTGGTTGGCCTCACCCTGGTCGGCTACATGAACTACTGGCTGATGATTCCCGTCGTCATGATTTTTGGCGCCATGCAAGGCGTCGTGGTCGAACGTGTCGGCGTACGCCCCGCACTCAAGACCAAATCGGAATTCGGCTGGATCATGACCACCATCTCCCTGGCCATCATTTTCAAGAACGTGGCGGAAAATGTCTGGGGGCGCGACGACCTGAAATTCCCCTCGCCGCTGTCGGCCTCCCCGCTCAAGTTCCTCGGCGTCAATGTGTTGCCGATGGAAATCGTGGTGGTGGTTGGCGCTATCGCGATGATGCTGGCAGTGGAAATATTCAATCGCAAATCCATCTACGGCAAGGCTGTGGTGGCGACCTCGAATGACCGCGACGCCGCCGGCCTGATGGGCATCAACACCAGCATGGTCATCACTTTTTCCTACGCCCTGAGCTCGATGACAGCGGCCTTTGCCGGCGTGCTGATCGCCCCCCTGACGCTCACCGGCGCCACCATGGGCGTGGTGCTGGGCCTGAAGGCCTTTGCCGTGGCCATCATCGGCGGCCTCAACAGCGGCATGGGCGTGATCGTCGGCGGCATGATCCTGGGAGTCGCCGAAACCACCACCGGCTATTACCTCTCCACCGGCTACAAGGACGTTCCCGGCCTCGTGCTGCTGCTGCTGGTACTGGCTGTCAAGCCTGCCGGCCTGTTCGGCAAAACAGTTATCAAGAAGGTTTAGCATGGGCCCACTCAAGAAAATCTCCATTGTTCTGGCGCTGGCCGTCATGTCGGCCTTGCCTCACATCTGGCCCAATCCCTATTACATCCACCTGATGGTGATCATCGGCATTTTCGCAATCCTGCTGCTGGGCCTCGACATCGTGGTGGGCTATGTGGGGGAAGTTTCGCTCGGGCATGCGGCACTGTTCGGGGTCGGCTCCTACACTGCCGGAGTGCTCAATTTCCAGCTGGGCGTGCCCTTCCTGCTTGCCGTACCGGCGAGCATCGCGGTGACCGCCTTGTTCGGCGCCATCCTGGCGCTGCCCGCACTGCGCGTGAACGGCCCTTACATGGCCATGGTGACGCTGGCATTCGGCACCATCGTGCAGATCCTGATCAACGAGATGACCTTTCTTACCAACGGGCCGCTCGGACTTTCCATACGCAAGCCGATATTCTTCGGCCATCAGGTAACCGGCACCGACTATTACTACATTGTCCTGCTGATCCTGGCGCTAACCATCCTGATGGTGCACCGCATCCTCAAATCCCATCTGGGACGCGCCTTCGAGGCGCTGCGCGACAGCCCGGTGGCGTCCGACTGCATGGCCGTCAGCGTGTACTACTACAAGGTCTATGCCTTTGTGATCAGCGCCGCACTGGCCGGACTCGCCGGCAGCCTGTTCACCTATTCCGAGGAATACATTTCGCCCAACACCTACAACTTCGAGCTGACCATCCTGTTCCTGCTCGCGGTCATCATGGGCGGACGCAAGACCCATGGCACACCCGCTCGGCGTGACCACCGAAATCAACCTGCACACACCCG
>JANYJE010000049.1 GCA_025408405.1 Nitrosomonadales bacterium
ACGCGCTGACGATGCCCATGGTGACTGTTTGCCCCACTCCGAATGGGTTGCCAACAGCGAGCACGATGTCGCCCACATGCGCCTCTTCGGAGTGTCCAAAAGTGATCGCGGGCAGGTCTTTACCCAGCTCGATTTTGATCACGGCCAGATCGGTTTCCGGATCGGAGCCGATAATGCGGGCCCGTGCCTTGTGCCCATCAGCCATGGCGACCTCTATCTGGTCGGCAGCTTCAACCACGTGGTGATTGGTGAGGATGTAGCCGTCGTGGCTGACGAGGACGCCGGAGCCCAGGCTGGAAGTTTGCTGCGGGACATTGTCTTCATACTGGTCGCCAAAAAAGAAACGGAAGCGCGGATCATCCATAAAGGGGTTGTTCTGGCTTTTGACTTCACTGGTGGTGAAAATGTTGACCACCGCTGGCATGACTTTCTGCGCTGCAGCGCTAAAGCCTGCGGCTGGAAGCACACTGCCGCTGCCTGGCGCGTTTTCATACAGCGTGACTACGCCGCTGCGAGCTGCATTTGGCAGCAGGCCGGGTTTGAGGGTGTGGACAATGAACAGCACGGCAAGGCCGATGGTGGTGGCTTGGGCGAACAGGAGCCAGAATTTGCGCATGGTATGATTAAGTCGCTAAGTAATAATGCCGGGGTTGGGCTATGCAATTAAATGAACTGCGTGATTATATCGGAAGACTGCTGGAGATCGACCGCTTTCGCGATTACTGCCCTAACGGGGTGCAGGTAGAGGGGCGGCCTGAAATCCGCCGCCTCGCCACTGGTGTTACTGCCTCTCAACATATACTGGAAGCCGCAACGGCATGGGGGGCGGATGCAATCCTGGTGCATCATGGATATTTCTGGCGCAACGAAGATGCGACTCTGACGGGCATTAAAAAGCGCCGCATAACCCACCTGTTGCAGCGAGATGTGAGTTTGCTGGCTTATCACTTGCCGCTGGATGCTCATCCCGAACTGGGCAACAACGCGCAACTGGGCCAACACCTGGGCTTGCTGGCGCAGGGGCGTTTTGGCGAGCAGGATATTGCCTGGCACGGCGAGCTGCAACAGCCGCAAACGCTGGCTGAATTTGCTGCGCGCATTAACCAGCACCTGCAGCGCGCGCCGCAAATAATCGGTGAGAGCGAGCGTAAGCTACGGCGCATTGCCTGGTGCACGGGGGCCGCACAGGGTTATTTCGAACAGGCTGTTGCGCTGGGGGTGGATGCCTTTCTGACAGGGGAAATTTCCGAGCAGAATGTGCATGTTGCGCACGAAACGGGAGTGGCTTTTATCGCTGCCGGCCACCACGCTACCGAACGTTACGGCGTGCAGGCATTGGGTCAGCATCTGGCGCAGCAATTTGCGCTGGAGCACCGTTTTTTTGACCAGGATAACCCGGTTTAGCGTCCTCCTTTTGGTCTGGATTGCGGATGTTCAGTGCAAGCTGAAAGGCCTTGGTAGCGTGGCTTGCAGCCGGAAGTCGAGCGGAAGTCATTGGTTTTGTGTCGTTTCGTGGTATCATTGTCACGATAAATTGACCAAGGACGGATCCTGCAATGATGACACTTTACTCGGGTACGACAGACCCATTCAGCCAGCGCTGTCGTTTTGTTTTGTTTGAAAAAGGCATGGATTTCCAGGTGATTGATGTGGATGTATTCAACAAGCCTGAGGATCTGGCGGTAATGAATCCCTACAACAAGGTGCCTGTGCTGGTAGAGCGCGACCTGATTCTGTTTGAAGCCAACATTATCAACGAGTACATAGATGAGCGTTTCCCGCACCCGCAGCTCATGCCTGCCGACCCGGTAATGCGCGCTCGCGCCCGCCTGTTCCTGCACCGTTTTGAGCAGGAGTTGTTCAGCAATATTCCTGCGCTGGAAAGCGGTGTGGCCAAGACGGTTGAAAAGGCACGCCAGGCTGTGCGCGCTAATCTGACGCAGATTGCCCCGGTATTTACCAAGCAGAAATTCATGCTGGGTGATGAGTTTTCCATGCTCGATGTAGCGATTGCGCCATTGCTGTGGCGACTGGATCACTACGGTATCAAGCTGGACAAAGAAGCTGCGCCACTGATGAAATATGCCGAGCGTCTGTTTTCCCGTCCTGCCTATATCGAAGCGATGACTCCTTCAGAAAAAGCGATGCGTAAGTGAATGAGATTTCCACCAAACCCTACCTGATCCGCGCGATTTATGACTGGTGTGCGGATAACGGGTTTACTCCCTATCTGGCAGTAAAGGTGGACAGCAATACACAAGTGCCTGTTGCTTTTGTCAAGGATGGAGAAATCATTCTCAACATAAGCATGGATGCGGTGCACAATCTGCAACTCGGTAACGAGGAAATTACCTGTGGCGGTCGCTTTGGTGGTGTGGCGCACAAGCTGATTGTTCCCCTGGCGGCAGTCATAGGCATTTTTGCCAAGGAAACTGGGCAGGGTCTGGCGTTTCAGGGGCAGGAATCCGCTCCCTCTGTCCAGCATGCAAATACTGGCGACGAGCCGCCTAAAGAGCCTACGCCTCCGTCCAGCAAGCCGCATTTACGGATTATCAAATAGCACGCATGCTGTGCACGCAAAAAAAGCCGCAGGTTAATCCTGCGGCTTTTTTATTGCTGGTGCGGCAGGTCAGGTGCGAACCATCATGCTGTCATGCATCTTGGATAATGCCTTTTTCTCAATCTGGCGGATACGTTCTGCCGACACATTCAGCTCAGCTGCCAGTTCGTGCAGGGTGGCGGTTTCGTCATCCTGCAGCCAGCGCGCTTCAATGATGCGGCGGCTGCGTTCGTCCAGGCTGGCCAAGGCGCGGCTGAGGCCAACTGTTTTAAGGCGTTCAATTTCAGCCCGCTCCAGCTTGTTGGCGGGCTCGTTTTCAGTGTCCGCTGCCAGATAGGCGATAGGGGCGAAACTGTCATCTGCCTCGTCCACATCGGCTTCCAGTGCCATCTCATGGCCATTGAAGCGAGCTTCCATTTCACGCACATCGCTTTCGTTGACATTCAACTCCTGCGCAATGCGTTTGATTTCCTGCGGTTTAAGCGCTCCCAAGCCCTGCTTCATGCTGCGCAGATTAAAGAACAGCTTGCGCTGGGCTTTGGTGGTGGCGATTTTGACCATGCGCCAGTTGCGCAGGATGTACTCATGCATTTCGGCACGAATCCAGTGCAGTGCGAAAGACACCAGACGCACCCCACGCTCGGGGTCGTAACGTTTAACCGCTTTCATCAGGCCGATATTGCCCTCCTGAATCAGGTCTGCCTGCGGCAAGCCGTAGCCCGAGTAGCCGCGAGCCACACTGACGACGACACGCAGGTGGGAAAGTACCAGTGCGCGCGCCGCGTCCAAGTCATTGTCACGGTGAAAACGAGTGGCCAACTCCAACTCTTCCTCCGCCGACAGCATGGGAAGGTTCTTCACCGAAGTGATGTAGTTTTCCAGGCTGCCAGCAGCAACCGAGGGCATAGGTAAAGGCAAGCTATAACTCATGATCGTCTCCTCCAATGTTTAAATATTAGCACTCAACGAATAGGAGTGCTAGCGATACATGGAAGTTCTAAATAGGGTGTTTGACGTGACTTGAATTTGCCCTAGCGGGGTTCAATTTGCCACAGATGCTGAGCTACCGAAAGCAATGCGCCCAGCCAGCCCAGATAGGCTGAGAACACCAGCAAGGTAAGGCTGTCGCCGATGGACAGGTGATGCAGGCTGAAGTTGCTGGCGTACAACTGGGCCATGTCAGCCAGGCTGATATTCAGCAGCGCAAGGCTGATCGCTATGATTAGCCAGGCTGCGGCTCCACCCAGCAAGCCTTGTACCAGCCCGAAATACAGGAATGGGCGGCGAATAAAGCCATTGCTGGCCCCGATCAGCTTGGCGACTTCAATTTCGTCGCGCTGGGTGAGGATTTGCAGGCGGATGGTGTTAAAGGTAATGGCAATCAGTGCAAAGCTCAGCAGCGCGGCGAGTATCAGCACGGCCAAGCGGCCAAATTTCAGCAGCGCATCCAGCTTGCGCGCCCATTCGGAGTCCAGTTGTACATGTTCCAGTCTGGGCCAGGTACGTAACTCGTCGCGCAGTTTCTCCTGTTCACGCGCATCGCTTGTCTTGGGATAGACGATGTAGGCGTGCGGCAAGGGGTTTTGCGACAATCCGCCCACCACGTCAGACAGGCCGGTACTCTTCTGCAGTTGCTGCAAAGCCTGTTCGCGTGGCACAAACTCGATGCGCGCGACGACGGGGTGTTGCTGCAGCTGTTTGCCTATAGCGGCGATTTCGTCCTGGCTGGCATTCATGCTCAGGAAAACGCTGATCTGCGGGGTGCCCACCAGTTGTCGCGAGAGTTGCTGCACATTTTGCAGCAGGATATATCCCCCCGTCGGCAGGCTCAGTGCGATGCCGATCACCACAATGTTCAGCAGGCTGGCTACCGGGGTGGTGCGCAGTCTGCGCAGGGTAAACTGCATTACCTTAATATGCTGAAACAGCCAGCCTTTCATGATTGCAGTTCCCCTTGCTTGAGTGTCAGAGTGCGGCTCTGATATTGGCGCAGGACACTTTCATCGTGCGTGGAAATCAGCAGGGTCACGCCGACCTGATGAAAGGATTTAAAGATGTCCATAATGTCATTGGCGCTCTCGGCATCCAGATTGCCGGTGGGCTCGTCTGCCAGCAGGATGGTGGGGCGGTTGACGATGGCGCGCGCGATGCACAGGCGCTGCTGTTCGCCACCGGACAGAGATATCGGGTTGGCTTTTTCACGCTTGAGTAGCCCCACCTTGTCGAGTGCGGCGCGCACGCGCCTGGCACTCTCACGATGATCGAAGCCCACGATCTGCAGTGGCAGCATGACGTTATCGAATAGATTACGGTCGAACAGCAATTTGTGATCCTGGAAAATCAGCCCGAGGTTGCGGCGCAGGTAAGGCACGGCACCCAGCTTGAGTGCGCCGATATTTTGTCCGTTAACCAGCACGCTGCCGCTGCTGGGGCGCTCGATGGCGGCAATCAGCTTGAGCAGAGTGCTCTTGCCGGCGCCGGAGTGTCCGGTAAGGAAGGCCATCTCGCCTTCTGCGATATCAAAGCTCAGATTCTTCAATGCCGCGTAGCCGCCGGGGTAGCGTTTATATACCTGGTTGAAACGGATCATGCTTCCAGCCCCAACAATGCGCTGACAAATTCCTCCGCCACGAACGGCCGCAGATCATCCAGCCCTTCGCCCACGCCGATAAAGCGCACCGGTATGGGATGAGCCTTGGCAATCGCAGCGATGACACCGCCTTTGGCGGTGCCGTCCAGTTTGGTCAGTACCAGTCCGGTAACGCCCAGCGCATCGTCAAAGGCTTTGGTCTGGCTGAGCGCGTTCTGCCCGGTATTGGCATCCAGCACCAGCAGCACTTCGTGCGGTGCGCCGGGCAGCGCCTTGTCAATCACGCGCTTGACCTTCTTGATTTCCTCCATCAGGTGCGCCTGGGTGGTCAGGCGTCCTGCGGTGTCCGCCAGCACCACGTCTATCTTGCGTGCCTGCGCTGCTTGCACTGCGTCAAAGATCACCGCGGCGGCATCGCCGCTCTGCTGTGCGATGACGCTGACATCGTTGCGTGCACCCCATTCCATCAACTGCTCGCGCGCTGCTGCGCGGAAGGTGTCGCCAGCCGCCAGCAGTACCGACTTGCCCTGGCCCTGGAAGTATTTCGCCAGCTTGCCGATGGAGGTGGTTTTCCCAGCACCATTCACGCCGGTCAGCATGATGATGTAGGGTTTATGTGTACTGGTGTCCAGAGGGACGGCGAGAGGCTGCAGCAGTTTCAGCAGGCTGTGTGCCAGTGCGCTCTTCAGTTGTGCGGCATCGTTTAGGCGCTGTTCCTTGACCTGGCGTTGTACGTCGGCCAGCAGCAGGCGCGTGGCATCCATACCCACATCCGCAGTAATGAGTATGGTTTCCAGCTCTTCATACAGATCGTCATCGATTCTGCCACCGGGAATAAACAGCTCTGAAAGCTGGCTCCCCGTGCGCAGCAGGCCGTTCTTCAGGCGTCCGATCCAGTTGTCTTGCGCATGGCTGTCAGTATTGCTGGCGGTAGCGGATGTGGATTTTTTCAGGAAACCAAGCATGTTTAGGTGGCAGTTTTATGGTGTCTGGGAGGTGGTGGAAAGGCAGCAAAATGGCGCATAATGCGCATCGGTTACGGTGACGATGGTTGCTGCCGATATTCTATTCTGATTGAGCTGGCTTTGGCTAAAAAAATGGGGCTGCGATGATGCGCATAAAATTTCTGAAATGGCTGGTGTTACCACTGAGCTCCTGTTCTGCTCTGGTTTTTTGTTCCGCCCTGGGGGGCTTCTCTGCAGCGGCCCATGCCGACGTGTTTGAAAAAACGCTGCATAACGGCCTCAAGGTGATTGTCAAGGAAGATCATCGTGCGCCGGTCCTGGTGCAGCAGATATGGTACCGCGCGGGCAGCATGGACGAAACTACGGGCACCACCGGGATTGCTCACGCACTCGAACACCTGATGTTCAAGGGCACGAAAGCCGTGCCCGCAGGCGAGTTCTCCAAGCGCATTGCAGCGGCAGGCGGACGCGAAAATGCTTTTACCAGCTATGACTACACCGCTTATTTCCAGCAATTGCACAAAGTTCAGCTGCCGCTGGCAATGAAGCTGGAATCTGACCGCATGAGCAACCTTACGCTGTCCGAAGCTGAGTTCAAGAAAGAAATCAAGGTGGTCATGGAAGAGCGCCGCTGGCGCACCGATGACGAGCCGCATGCGCTGCTGGGGGAAGAGCTGATGGCAATGGCCTATCAGGAACACCCCTACCAGCATCCCATCATAGGCTGGATGAACGACTTGCAAACCCTCAGCGTGGGTGATGCGCGGGTCTGGTACCAGCGCTGGTACGCGCCTAACAATGCGGTGCTGGTGGTGGCCGGGGACGTCAAGGCCAGCGAGGTATTTGCACTGGCGCAACGCTACTATGGTGGCATCAAGTCGCGCGTCCTGCCTGCGCGCAAGAGTTTCAGCGAGCCGCCGCAAATGGGCATCAAGCGCTTTGTCCTCAAGGCGCCCGCACAGCTGCCGCAGCTGGTGATGGCCTACCATGCCCCTACATTGCGCGACCCGAAAAATGACAGCCAGCCCTACGCTCTGCAGGTGCTGGCCGGCATTCTGGACGGCAATGATTCAGCGCGCCTGAACAAATCCCTGGTGCGTGAACAGCAACTGGCCAGCAGCGTGGGGGCAGGCTACGACAGCACCTCGCGCGGCCCCGCCCTGTTTACGCTGGAAGGGACGCCGAGCGAGGGTAAGAGCGTTGCGGATCTGGAATCCGGCTTGCGCGAGCAACTCGCCCTGCTGGTGCGCGATGGGGTGAGTTTGGAGGAGCTGGCGCGGGTCAAGGCCCAGATCACCGCCAACGAAGTGTACAAGCTCGATTCGGTGTTCTACCAGGCCATGCAGATTGGCCAGATGGAAAGCATAGGCCTGTCTTACAGGGATATTCCCGTGATGCTGCAAAAACTGCAGGCGGTCACCGCGCAGCAAGTGCAGGACGTCGCGCGCGACATTCTCAAGGATGACAACCTGATCGTTGCCGAGCTCGACCCGCAACCGCTTTCGGGCAAACCCAAAAAACATGCAAGCGAAGGAGAATTTCATGCGCATTAATCTCTCTTTGATCTTACTCGCCGTCCTGACTCTGGGTTTTGCTGTTCCTGCAGCAGCCGGCTCAAAGATTCAGCACTGGCAGGCACCCAGCGGCGCGCAGGTATATTTCGTGGAAAACCACGATCTGCCCATGCTGGATGTGGAAGTTGAGTTTGCGGCAGGCAGCGGCTTCGACACGGCAGAAAAATCCGGCCTGGCCGGATTGACTCACGGCCTGCTCGATCTCGGTGCGGAAGGCATGAGCGAGGATGATATTGCGCGCAAGCTTGCCGATATTGGCGCGCAGATGAGCGGGCAGTTTGACGCGGACCGTTCCGGGATTGTGTTGCGCACCCTGAGCAATGCGCCAGAACGCAACCAGGCGCTGGAAATCATGGCGCGCGTATTGCAGCGTCCGCTGTTTCCAGAGACCGTGCTGGCGCGCGAAAAAGCGCGCCTGATCGCAGCCCTGAAAGAAGCGGAAACCAAGCCGGAAAGCATCGCCAGCAAGGCTTTCAACAAAGATGTATTCGGTGCCCATCCTTATGGATTGCCGGCGAGCGGCGAAATTGCAACGGTGGAAAAGCTGCAGCGCAGCGATCTGGAGAATTTCTATTTTCAGCACTATGGTGCCAAGTCAGGCGTGGTGGCCATGATGGGCGATGTCAGCCGGGCCGAGGCGGAGGCGATTGCACAAAGCCTGACCGAGCAATTGCCGGCAGGCGGCGCCAGTCGCAGCATCGCGCAGGTGGTGATGCAGACCAGCTCCAGCGAACAGCGCATTCCTCACCCTGCCAGCCAGAGCCACATCCTGATCGGTGCGCCGGGAATGGCGCGCAACGATCCCGATTACTTCCCGCTGTACGTGGGCAATTACATCCTGGGCGGGGGCGGCTTTGTTTCGCGCCTGATGCAGGAGGTGCGCGAGAAGCGCGGCATGGCCTACAGCGTATACAGCTACTTTGTGCCGATGCAGCAGCCCGGTGTGTTCCAGATTGGCCTGCAAACCAAGAAGGAACAGGCAGACGAGGCGCTGCAGATGGTGCGTGCCACGTTGCGCGAATTTATCGCCAAGGGAGTGACCGAAAAAGAGTTGCGTGCCGCCAAGCAGAATATCGTCAACGGTTTTCCGCTGCGTATCGACAGCAACAAAAAGATACTCGAGTATCTCGGCGTGATCGGTTTTTACGGATTGCCGCTGAGCTATCTGGATGACTTCACTAGCCGGGTGGAGAAGGTCACTGCCGCCGAAATCCACGACGCCTTCAAGCGCCGGGTGAATCCGGATGTGATGGCGACGGTGATCGTGGGGGCGCCGGAAGAAAAAGCCGTGGCAGGAACTGCCCCTGTAGCCGACACTCCGGCAGAGGCGGCTGTGGTCAAGCAGGCGGGGGGCGCCAAATAAATCGCCTGCGCATCATAGGCGGCACCCACCGCAGACGCATCGTCGAGTTCCCCGATGCAGAAGGCTTGCGCCCGACCCCTGACCGTGTGCGCGAAACCCTGTTTAACTGGCTGGGTCAGGATCTGACTGGCCGGCGCTGCCTGGACCTGTTTGCCGGCAGCGGCGCTTTAGGCATGGAAGCGGCGTCGCGCGGGGCAGCGGAGGTGGTCATGGTGGAGCGCAACCGTGCGGTATTGCGCGTGTTGCAGGACAATATCAAAAAATTATCCCTGCCGAATATAGCGCTGCGCAGCGAGGATGGGCTAGAATTCGCGGCTCGCTGCCAGGGGCAGTTCGATGTGATCTTCCTCGATCCGCCGTTTCAAAGCGACTACCTGCCCAGGTTGCTGCCTTTGCTGGCCGGGAAACTGACGCAGGATGGCGTGGTGTATGTGGAAAGCGGCACGGCGTTTGAGCCGGAGGCAGGGTGGCAGGTCATCAGGCGCGACCGGGCAGGTGCGGTGCACTATCAACTATTAAAATATGAAGCCGAATGATTAGAGTTGTTTATCCAGGTACCTTTGACCCCATCACCCGTGGCCACGAGGACGTGGTGCGCCGTGCTGCCGGCTTGTTCGGAGAAGTGGTCATCGCCGTTGCGGCGAGCCGCAGTGCCACCCTGTTTACGCTGGAGGAGCGCGTCGAGATGGCGCGCGAGATATTCAAGGGTTATGCCAACGTGCGCGTGCAAGGCTTTGACAGCCTGCTGATGAACTTCGTGCGTGCGCAGAATGCGCGCGTGGTGATACGCGGCTTGCGTGCGGTGTCGGATTTCGAATATGAATTTCAGATGGCAGGAATGAACCGCAGCCTGCATCCCGATGTCGAAACAGTGTTTCTGACACCTGCCGAGCAATACACTTTCATTTCCGCCAGCATGGTGCGCGAGATTGCACGCTTCGGTGGTGATGTAAGCAAATTTGTGTCGCCCTCGGTGGCGGCAAGATTGACAGATAAAAAAATAACTTAAGGAGAAGAGTATGGCCCTGATGATTACCGACGAATGTATCAATTGCGACGTGTGCGAGCCGGAATGCCCGAACGACGCCATTTCTCAAGGTGATACCATCTACGTGATAGATCCGAACAAATGCACCGAATGCGTGGGCCACTACGACACCCCGCAGTGCGTGGAAGTGTGCCCGGTAGACTGCATCCCGATGAATCCTGACTGGGTGGAAAGCCGTGAACAGCTGCAGGCCAAGTATGAGAAGCTGATGGCGGCGAAGGGCAAATAGGATTGAGGATCTAGGATTGAAGATTCATGATCGAGAAAGGCGGGGCGCTGGGCGCCCCGTTTTTTACGCCCCTGTTTTGTGAGTTCACATCAAAGACAGAGATTTATTTCTGGCAAGACGGACAGTAAAAACTGGAGCGTTGTCCCTGTTTGATCTGCTTGATAGTGTTGCCGCATTGGCGGCAGGGTTCACCCGTGCGGCCATACACCCAGTAGTGCTGCTGAAAGTAGCCGGGCTTGCCATCGCTGTGCACAAAGTCGCGCAGGGTGCTGCCGCCCAGTGCGATGGATTCCGTCAATGTTTCGCGTATGCTTTGCACCAGCTTGCCGCTTCGCGCCAGTGACAGCTTGCCTGCAGCCAGTTGCGGGCGGATGCCGGCGCGAAACAGCGCCTCGTTGGCATAGATGTTGCCCACTCCCACCACCACATGGCTGTCCATGATCACCAGCTTGATGGGGGCACTGCGTCTGCGCGTGGCATGGTAGAGATGCCCGCTATCAAACTCGTCATTGAGAGGTTCGGGGCCCAGCCTTGTCAGCAGCGGGTGCAGTGCTATATCGCCCGTATGCCACAGCACCGCGCCAAAGCGGCGCGGGTCGCGCAGCCGCATCAGCGTGCCGTTGGAAAACACCAGGTCGAAGTGATCGTGCTTTTCCGGCGGCGTATTTTCAGGCAGCACGCGCAGGCTGCCGGACATGCCCAGGTGCAGGATAAGCGTGCCGCTGTCGCAGGCGAGCAGAAGATATTTGGCGCGCCGCCGCAAAGCAAGTATGGTCTGGCCGCGCAGGATGGCGGGCAGTTGCTCCGGCACCGGCCAGCGCAGTTGCGGGTTGCGCACAATGACCTGCGCGATGCGCTGCCCGCTCAGATGCGGCGCCAGGCCGCGCAGCGTGGTTTCAACTTCGGGGAGTTCGGGCATGTTTGCTGGGCAACTATTTCACTCAGGGTAAGGCAATAATTACTGGCCGCTTTTCATATCAGGTTGGTAGCGTTTTACATTATTGCGCCCGCCGCTCTTGGCGTAATACATGGCGCCCGGTTCAGCTTCGATGCTAGGCAACAGCACGATCCGGCGTTGCTACTGGTGAATTCACCACCTAATGCGCAATCAATCGAGTCGCATTATTTTTTTAGTTTCTTCTGCGCCACCACTGAACTGTGCCGATCGCTGCCAGCAGCAGGGGCAGGGCGATGAGGAAGCCGACAATGATCACGGTGAGCTGCGTCTTGCTCAGGGTGATGGCACTGTCCCGGGTTGCGCGCGGTTGCGCGGTGATGAGGTTTTCTTCATGGGTGAGCCAGTTCACCATGTTGATGCCGAGGTCGATATTGCCTCCATTGCCGGAGTATGCGTTGGCGAGGAAGGAGCCGCTGCCGACTACCACGATGCGCTGTTCGCGCGCATTCAGCGTGCGCTGCAAGGTGATGGCCAGGCTGAACGGCCCCGGGATGTCGCGATTTTTATCAAACTGCGGTTTTTTTGGAATAGCGGTACGGTTCACCCAGCCGTTGCTGGCGGCTTCTACCAGGGTGCTGCGCTGCCAGCCCACCGTGATATTTTTTGCCTCGCTGTCAGTCTGTACGCTGCTGTCTTCGCGGCCCAGCGAGCGTGCATAAGGGAAGGCGGTAATCAGGTTGAAGTTGCTTGTAATGGGATGCGGCGGATAGCTTGCACCCAGCGTCCAGTAGTCCGGTGCATTCATTTTTTGCGCATCGGGGTCGGTGATGACGCCGGGGGTGAGCAGTATGCCGAGTTTGGCCGCGAGCCGTTCGAGTCCTTGCAGCGGCTCGGCATCCAGCAGCCACAGCAGGTTGCCGCCGTTATCCACATAGCGCAATATTTTGTCCACTTCGCCTGGCAGCATCCTGATCTGAGGTTGCGTGATGACCAGCACGCTGCCATTGCCTGGCACATCCTGTGCCAGCGCCAGATTCAGGCTGGAAAGCTGGAAGCCGTTTTGCCTGAGTTTTTTGCCGAAATCGCCAAGGTCGTGGTTGGCCATGCCGTCCAGCTTGCGCTCGCCGTGCCCGTCCACATACATCAGCTGCTGATTTTTGGTATGGGCGAGGCGCAACAAGGCGCTGGTGAAAGACTGTTCGTTTAACAGGGTCAGGTGTTCGCTGCGCCCGCCATATTCCACCACCATCTCGGGGTTGGCGCGTATCTGCGCCTTGCGCATCGCCTCGGCGTCCCTGACCGGGTCGACAAAAGTGAGGCTGATGTCGGTTTTATAGCGCTGATACAGCCCGATAAAATCGCGCACAAATTGCTCTATATCGCCCAGTTCGGCATCTTTGCTGTTGGCATACATGGTGACGTTGAGCTTGCCCTGCAGTTGTTTCAGGGTTTCAACGCTGGTGGGCGACAGGCTGTTGCTGGCATTGCGGGTTGCATCCCAGTGCAGCGGGTAAAGTGCGACAAGCTGGTATAGCGTAATGGCTGCGGCAAGCAGCAGCAGGCTGTAGGCTATGTTCTTGAGCAGCAGTGAATAATGTAAAAGGCGTTTCATGAGCGAGACCTTAACCATAAATGCGTGAATTGTTTAAACGGCGGGTTGCCAGCAACAGGCAGACGACGCTAAACAGCAGAAAGTAGGTGAAGTCTTTGCTTAGCAGCAGCCCGGCGTTGAAGCTTTGAAAGTGTATGGTGGGTGACAGTGCTTTCAGCAGCGGGCTGGTGCTTGATCCCGCAACGTCAATCAGCCACAGCCCGAACAATGCGGCCATGGTGCTGGTCGCCGCCACGATGGGTTGCGCGGAAAGGGTGGAGAAATACAGTCCAAGCGCGGTGTAGCAGGCGGCAAGCAGGAACAGGCCGAGTGCATTGGTAAGGAGCAGGCCGAAGTGGACAAAATATTGCGCTATGTGGATAACGGCGGCAACCTGCTGTGGCTGCTGGATGCCGAGCCGCTGCAAGGACTCGAACGG
>JANYJE010000050.1 GCA_025408405.1 Nitrosomonadales bacterium
AAACTCAACACGCGCCCCAGAAAAACGCTAAACTGGAAATGCCCTGCTGAAGTCTTCCTTCCTGAAGGCGCTTTTGACTTTAAGACTTACTGGGCAAATCAACTTAACCTTGTTGCACTTGGATCTTGAAACCGCCCAGCATATTTTTGCGCAACTTGTTTCTAAATCTGGCACCCAATGGGATAAACCATGCTCGCACAGCTAACAGACTCGCCTTACCTTCTTGCAGCCTTGGCGCTGGGGGTAGTGGGTGTTATTCTGATCATCACCGGCATCGTGGCGCTTATGCGTGCCCATGTACTCTCCTTTACGACACAGACTCTGCTTGGCCTGTTATTGCTGACACTAGGCAGCTTGGCCGGGCTGATCGCTTTCGGCATTCAGGGCTACCAGACGCTCACCCATGAAGAGGTCGCTGCGCGCATTACTGTAGTACCCATCAGCCCCCAGCATTTCTCCGCAACTTTCCACTATCCGGACGGCCGTGTAGCAAAATTCACTATCGCCGGAGATGAAATCTATGTTGATGCACACATCCTCAAATGGCAGCCACTGGCGAATCTGTTTGGTCTGCATACCGCCTATGAGCTTGACCGCGCAGGGGGACGCTACCGCGACATCGAGCAGGAACGCACTGCCGAACGTACCTTATACTCACTCAGCCAGGCAAAAAAAGTGGATTTGTTTGGTTTACGCGAGCGCCATACTTTCCTGGCCCCATTGCTCGATGCAAAATACGGCTCCGCCACCTACATTCCGGTAACACAGGCTGCCGAACTTGAACTACGCGTTTCCACTAGCGGCCTGCTGATGCGTGAATTATTGCCCAAGGGGTTTTGATTGCCGCGCTAATCTCCTCATAGATCTTTACCTGGTTGCGCAAGAAGCCCAGCCTTTTTACGATGCACTGCCTCAACCATTCTCAACGCACCCATTCGGTGTTACATACGTGCGTCCAGCTCATCGCGGGCAATAATTTAAGCTAGAATTACATCCTGTTATGACCATCATTGCCGTCTTTAATCAAAAAGGGGGAGTCGGAAAGACTACAACCGCCTTAAACCTCGCCGCAGCGCTGGTGCGCAGTGGGCGCGTAACCTATGGCGTGGACCTGGATCCCCAGGCGCAACTGAGCGGCATTGCCGGCGTCACCGCCGCTTCGGGTGATGAAACTGTGCTGAGCTCGTTTCAGCGCAATCGTCCGCTGCGAGAGCTGGTGCGCGAATCTTCCAGCGGCATTAACATCATTCCATCTCATGCTGAACTCTCTAAAGTAGATGTATTGTTTGGCAAGGGTTTCAATGTCGTTAATCGCATCAATACCAGCCTGAAAGCTGAAAATCTGGGAACCAGGGATTCTCCACTTATCCTCGATTGCTGCCCCATGATAGGTGTACTCTCCCTGAACGCAATATTTGCCTGCGATTGCCTGATCGTTCCGATTTCTGCAGATTACCTCTCAGCCAAGGGCGCAGTTCAAATTGACAAGACACTTAAAGCACTGGAGCAAGTCCTCAAGCGCCGCGTCAAGCGGCGTTACCTGATAACCCGTTTTGACGGACGCCGCAATATGTCAGGGGAAATATTGCGCATGGCCGAGGAAAAATTTGGCGAAGATGTTTGCCACACTCGTATTGCAGAAAATGTCAGCCTGGCAGAAAGTCCTGCACTCAACAAGACTATATTTCAGCATGCGCCCAGCAGCCGCGGCGCCCATGATTACGATGAATTGCTGGAAGAGTTGCTGGAAGATGGGGTAATCGAATAAACGGCTTACTTGGAAATTAAAGATAAAATTTCCTCAACGGAACCAACGTCCGACGGTAATGCTGCTACTTGTTGAACCTCACTGCGCAGGATTTCACAATAACGGTACATCTGATTCAATTTGCGCTCTGCTTCTGCCTGGTCGCGCCCACCAATCAGCAGGCTGTCAATCTGTTGACCGTTCCGGGTGCGTATAGAAAATTCAAATTTCAGCATTACTCCTCCACCTCATTAAAACACCACGCGTACGCCACTTTAATAGTGTATAACATTAGCATACTCTTTTGATTACCTGTCTATTTTCCTGATTTCATGTAAAACTCACGCTTAACAGAAACATGTTTCGTTAAGGTTGATGAAATTCCAATTGGCAGGCACACTGCTAACAATGCGGATTCACTCGCATAGTATGTTCGCTGTTATGCAACACTTCAAATTCTAAGCTGCGCTCGTTGTTCGGATTGGGTGATTAAATCTCCATACAGGAGGCTTCAGTGCAAGTTTCAACCATGTACATTCTGATTGCCGATACCCTGATTATTGTGGGTGGCGGCATATTGATACGCGTACTGTTTATTATTCAGCGCTTGTTCAGCCGCCTGCCTTCCGGAAAAATTCGCTCGAAAAAATACTTTCTGACCGTGCCAGTCCTGTTCTTCATTCTCGCTTATCTGGGATGCCTGTTTGCCTTCTGGAATACACAAACAAACTGGCACGATCTGATCGTGCCCGGGATACTTTTTGCATCAGCCTGCTCCTTATGGCTCATCTACAAACTGTCTCTGCAACCCACCATTGACTTCCTCCTCGAGCACGGAAATATCACCGACCCGCTGATGGGAATTAATAACCGCCGCTATCTGGAGCGCAGGTTAAATGATGAAGTTGCGCGCGCTCATCGCTATTCCATGCCGTTATCCGTCTTTCTGCTTGATATTGACCAACTCAAGAATATCAATGCAACTTACAGCCATCAAGTTGGCGATCAAGTCCTGGTTCATTTGGGGAAACTGCTTCAGGAATATCTACGTGAATCTGATGAGGTAGCGCGTTATGATCGCGACGAGATTCTCGTCATGACCCCAAACACGTCAATTCAGGATGTACAGCTGCTGGCAGAGCGGATACGCCAGCGCGTTGTGGCACAGCCGCTGCTATTGCATGCCAGGACAGAAAAAGAGAAAAGAGTGGCCTTTAACATCAGCATAGGCGTGGCAACTCTGCATGGCGGATTTGATAGCATGGATAAACTATTGCAACGCACCGATGCAGCCTTGCAACAGGCACGTCAGGCAGGCGGAAATCGTGTGGTCATTTCCGAAGCGGATGTTACAGAAATAAAAACGTCTCAAATCAACTCTTGAGCTACGCGTCCAGCGCAGCTGGGCTTACGCTTAGCTAACGGTGCGCTGCCTGCGCGTCTCATACAAACAGACACCCGTGCTGACTGATACGTTCAGGCTTTCTACACTTCCCAGCATCGGAATGCGTACCAGTTGATCGCAGGTCTCTTTTGTCAGGCGGCGCAAACCCTCACCTTCGGCTCCCAGAACCCATGCGATCGCCCCCGCATGGTGCAAGCGGTGCAAATCTGTTTCAGCCTCACCATCGGCCCCCACTACCCAGATATCGCGTTCTTTCAGCTCACGCAGAGTCCGTGCAATATTCGTAACCGTGATGTAGGGCACCGTTTCCGCAGCTCCGCAGGCAACCTTTTCCACCGTGGCATTAATACCCACAGCCCTATCCTTGGGAGCGATGACGGCATGTACGCCAAAGGCATCTGCACTGCGCAAGCAGGCGCCCAGATTATGCGGATCCTGCACCCCGTCCAGCACCAGCAACAAGGCAGGTTCGGTCAGGGTATCAAGCACATCGTCCAGATGCTGCACGCGTTGTGCAGCATCCACGCGCGCCACTACGCCCTGATGGCGGGTATTGCCCGCCATGCCGTCGAGGCGTTTGCCGTCTACCGGTACCACACGCACATCATGTGCTTCGGCCAGCTTGAGCAAGTCGCGCGCGCGCGGATCACGGCGTTGCGTATCCACATAAATCTCCAGCACGCTGTCAGCGTGCTGGCGGATGCGCCCGATTACCGCGTGGAACCCATGAATGATGCGTGTTTCAGCCATGATGTTTTTTATCTTTCTTGTCTTTCCTGTCTTTCTTGTCTTTGGGGCCCTTCTTGGGCGCGCTATCGCCCCATGCTCCCGCCCTGCCTGGATCTACCTTGCCGGCCTCCCCCTTGCCTGCTTCTCCTGGCACGCTTTCCAGCACGAAGTCGATTTTGGTGCTTTCCATATCCACCCGCACCACCTGCACGCGTACGCGATCGCCCAGGCGATAGCGCTTGCCCGTGTGCTCTCCCAGCATCTGGTGTTTGGTCGCGTCGAAATGGAAATAATCGGAACCCAGCTCGGAGACATGCACCAGGCCTTCAACAAACAGATCGTCAAGAGCCACAAACAAGCCGAAGCCGGTGACTGATGAAATGGTGCCATCAAACACGCTGCCAAGATGGTCGCGCATATAGAAACACTTCAGCCATGCTTCCACGTCGCGCGTGGCATCATCGGCACGTCGTTCGTTCTGCGAGCAATGAATACCCAGGGCATCCCATTTCTCGGACGGCTTATATTGCGCACCTTTCAGCACGGCCTTGATCGCACGATGAACCAGCAGATCCGGGTAGCGGCGTATCGGGGAAGTAAAATGCGCATAGGCCTCATAGCCCAGGCCGAAGTGACCCACATTGTCCGGGCAATAGCGCGCCTGACGCAGAGAACGCAGCATCACAGTTTGCAACAGGCCCGCATCCGGGCGGCCTTTGATCTGCTTAAGCAACTTGGCGTAATCGCCCGCTTCCGGCTCATCACCGCCCCCCAACTCCATACCGAACTCTTTGAAAAATTCGCGCACGGCTTCCAGTTTTTCCGGTGTCGGGCCTTCATGCACACGGTATAAAACAGGATGTTCATGATCGTGCAGGAATCCTGCAGCACACACGTTGGCCGCCAGCATGCACTCCTCGATCAATTTGTGCGCATCGTTGCGCACGACAGGAACAATGCGCTCAATCTTGCCATCGGCATTGAACATCATCTGCGTTTCAACTGTTTCAAAATCGATCGCGCCGCGCTTCGCGCGCGCCTTGAGCAAGGTCTGGAACAAGGTATAGAGATGATTGACATGCGGCAACACCGTTGCGAACTGCTGTGCCGTTTCGCCCTGCGGGTTGGCCAGCATGTCGGCCACTTGGTTATAGGTCAGGCGCGCTTTAGAGACCATCACCGATGGATAAAAACGGTATTTCTCGATTTCCCCTGCACCGCTGATATGCATGTCGCACACCATGCACAAGCGTTCAACATGAGGATTGATCGAACACAGGCCGTTGGATAATTCTTCCGGCAGCATGGGGATCACGCGGCGCGGGAAATAAACCGAGGTACTGCGGTTCAACGCCTCTTGGTCCAGCGCATCACCTGGCTCGACATAGGCGCTGACATCGGCAATCGCCACCACCAGGCGAAATCCCGCGCCTGCTGGTTCGCAATACACCGCATCATCAAAGTCGCGTGCGGTTTCACCATCGATGGTCACGAGTGGCAGCTGGCGCACGTCTTCTCGACCGGAATAACTTTCCGGCAACACCTGTTCGGAAAACTGTTCGGCCTGACGTTTGGCGTCATGTGGAAATTCATGTGGCAGATCATGCTTGCGCAAGGCAATCTCGATTTCCATACCCGGATCGGCATAGTTCCCCAATATCTCGACTATGCGCCCGATCGGCTGCGCATGCTTGCTGGGCTGCTGTACGAGTTCCAGCATCACTACCTGGCCGGGCTGGGCGCCTGCATGCTCGCCGGGCGCCACCAGAATATCCTGGCTGATGCGGCGGTTTTCCGCTACCACAAACAGAATGCCGTGCTCCACATACAAACGGCCAACCAGGCGCTTGGTTCCATGCTCCAGCACTTCGACAATGCTGGCTTCGCGCCTGCCGCGCCGGTCGGTGCCGCCTGCGCGAGCCATCACGGTATCGCCGTGCAGTACCTTGTGCATTTCCTTAGCGCTTATCATCAGATCAGGGCTGCCATCCTCGGGGATCAGGAAGCCGAAACCATCGGGATGCCCCTGCACCTTGCCCTTGATCAGATCGAGCTTTTCCATCACGCAGATGGCACGCTTGCGGTTACGCATGATCTGTCCGTCGCGTTCCATTGCACGCAAGCGACGGATAAACAGCTCCTCTTCGTGCAGTTCTATCTCCAGCAGACTGCACAGATCTTCCTGATCGATGGGCATGCCCTGCTCGTTCAGAATTTGCAAAATATACTCGCGGCTAGGCAAGGGATGTTCATACTGTTCGCGCTCGCGCTCCAGAAATGGATCAAGTGTGCGAATATTTTTTTTATTTATCATTGACAGAAAATCCTATAGCAATTAAAGTACGCGCCCTCAAGCAATCTAATGCCCAGATGGCGGAATTGGTAGACGCGCACGGTTCAGGTCCGTGTGCCGCAAGGTGTGGAGGTTCGAGTCCTCTTCTGGGCACCAAGCTTTAGTATTTTTCTCAGCTTTAGTGGCTTCAGTAGTGATAGCTTTTGTTTTGGCTATTCCAAATTCTGTTTCAGGAGTTATAAACTCAAGAGACACAGCATCCAGAAACTCGGTTCCCAGAAATTTAATTCCAGTCCCCCACGGGTTACTTAATAAAAACAAATGCGCACCGCCGGTCTGGCGGTGCGCGCTGTTGCTTCCTGTTACTTCACTTCTGAATCTGGTCAATTGCGCTTAAACCTCAAACGGATGACGCAACACTATCGTTTCGTCACGGTCAGGGCCAGTAGAAACCATATCCACCGGCACCTCGCAAATTTCAGACATGCGCTTCAGATAATTGCGTGCCTCCACGGGCAGGTCCTCGTAGCGTTTTACGCCCACCGTACTGCCGCTCCAGCCGGGCATGTCCTCATACACAGGTTCACATCCCAGAAGTGATTCAGCCCCCACCGGCAGGATATCGCTGTACTGCCCGTCGATACGATAACCCACCCCCAGACGCAGCGTCTGTACACCGTCCAGAACGTCCAGCTTGGTCACACACAGCCCAGATACGCCGTTGATCTGTATCGAACGCTTGAGTGCCGCCGCATCAAACCAGCCACAGCGGCGAGCACGGCCCGTAGTCGAGCCGAATTCATGGCCCTTTTCAGCCAGATGCTTGCCCACATCGTCATCCAGTTCGGTCGGAAATGGACCCGAACCTACACGGGTCGTATAGGCCTTGGTGATGCCCAGCACGTAATGCAGCATCTGCGGGCCAACACCGCTACCGCTGCAGGCAGCGCCTGCAATACAGTTGCTGGAAGTAACAAACGGATATGTGCCATGGTCGATATCCAGCAAGGTGCCTTGGGCGCCTTCAAACAGCAGATTTTGACCCGCCTTGTTGGCTTCATACAGTGCACGTGGCACATCCATCACCAATGGCTTGATGCGCTCTGCCAATGCCAGTGCGCCCTCCAGGGTTTTCTGGAAATCCACGGTTTCTGCGTGGAAGTAATTTTTCAATACGAAGTTATGGTAATCCAGCACTTCACCCAGCTTGGCAGCAAAACGCTTGCGATGAAACAAGTCCTGCAGGCGAATGGCGCGGCGCGCGACCTTGTCTTCGTAAGCCGGGCCTATGCCACGGCCGGTGGTGCCGATCTTGGCGTCACCCTTGGCCGCTTCACGCGCCTTGTCAATCGCCACGTGGTACGGCAGGATCAGCGGGCATGCTTCTGAAATGCGCAAGCGGTTATATACATCCACACCTATCGCCGCGAGATTATCCATTTCCTGCAGCAAAGCCTCGGGGGACAGCACGACGCCGTTGCCGACATAGCACATCACGTGATCACGCAAGATGCCGGAAGGAATCAAATGCAGCACGGTTTTCTTGCCACCAATAACCAGGGTATGTCCGGCATTGTGCCCGCCCTGAAAACGCACCACGCCCTGCGAATGGTCGGTGAGCCAATCGACGATTTTCCCCTTGCCTTCGTCACCCCATTGTGTCCCGATTACTACGACGTTCTTTGCCATTGCAGATCCCTGATTTCTGTTTTCAGATATTGCTTTAAAATTTCAATTCGACCACGACCCATGCACCTTTGCGCAAGATCAGTTCGCGGTCACAATTTAACTCTCCGCGTGCAGCGCTGTCAGCGAGCAGATCCACCACTACCGCATGCCCTTCATTACGCAACTGCATGATAGCTGCGTTTAATGCCGTATCATTTCCATGCGGCGCGAGTATACCTTTGGGCTGGGCATGCTGCGCCAGCAAACCATGCAACTGGCGCAGATCCATGCTGAAACCGGTGGCAGGACGGGCCCGGCCAAAACTCTTGCCTACGTCATCATAGCGCCCGCCGAGCGCAATCGCATCGTGGCTCCCCGCATGGTATGCCGCAAATACCATTCCACTGTGGTAGTGATAACCGCGCAACTCGGCCAGATCAATACCGACACTGTGCGCCAGCGGTTGCACGTGAGCTGCAGCCTGCTCCAGCTCATGCAGTGCAGTGCGCACTTCCGCACAATCCGGCAGGACACGGCGCGCGCGCGGCAAAACTTCCATGCCGCCATACAGTTCTGGCAGCGCTAACAGTGCATCGGTCACATCCTTTGGCACATCCTTGGACAAAGCGCCCACCAGATTGCGCAAAGCGGGCACGTCCTTGCGTTGCAGCGCACCGAACAGAGCCGACTCCAACTCCGCTGTGACAGACGCGCGCTTAACCAGCGCAGCAAAAATTGCCACATGACCCAAATCCAGATGAACGCCATCGATGCCCAGCGCGGCCAAAGCCTGCAACATCAAGCGCTGCACTTCGAGGTCGCTCTCCAGACCACTGTGACCATAAAGTTCGGCACCGATCTGCAATAGCTCGCGCGTACGCATCAGTCCGGCGGGTTGGGTATGCAGCACACTGCCGGCATAACACAGGCGCGTCACCCCCTGGCGGTTCAGCAGATGCGCATCGATACGCGCCACTTGCGGTGTTATGTCGGCGCGCAAAGCCAAGGTACGGCCGCTCAACTGGTCAACCAGCTTGAAGGTGCGCAGATCCATATCCTGGCTGTCGTTGATCAGCAACGACTCAACGTATTCCAGCAGGGGCGGAGCAACCAGCTGATAGCCGGAGCGACGCAGCAACTCCAGCACATTGCTGCGCATGGACTCTATACGCCACGCCTCATCCGGCAGCATGTCCTGTATGTATTCCGGCAACAACCAATTCGGCATCATTTCACCCAATAAATCATCAACAGGCCGCTCAGCATCAGAGTCAACCCGATAAAACGTGTCTGGCCGTCTTGATACTGAATCAGCTTGCGTAAGGCTTCGCGCCAAATTGCAGGAAACAGAAACGGCATCAGACCTTCGATTACCAGCATTAATCCCAGAGCCGTCAGCCAAAAATCCACCATCTCGACTACTTGCCACCCTTGCTCGAGTTCTTCAGGTACTTGAAAAATGAGGAGCTGGGATCCAGCACCATCACGTCATTCTTGTTCTTGAAGCTTTGCTTGTAGGCTTCCAGACTGCGGTAGAAAGCATAAAACTCGGAATTGCGTCCATATGCAGAGGCATAAATCCCAGCAGCCTTGGCATCGCCCTCACCCTTGATTTTTTGCGCATCGCGGTAGGCCACGGCCAAGGCTACTTCGCGCTGCCTGTCGGCATCAGCTCGTATTTTTTCGCTTTCCGCGTTACCGGTTGCGCGCAATTCATTGGCCACACGCTTACGCTCCGCATCCATGCGGCGGTATACCGAATCGCTGATTTCAGGGGTAAAGTCCACACGCTTCAGGCGCACGTCCAGCACCTGCACGCCGATTTTCTGTGCATCCGCGTCAGCTTTCTGGCGCAAGATTTCCATGATCTTCTCACGTCCCCCAGATACTACTTCGTGTATGGTGCGCTTGCCAAATTCCTCGCGCATGCTGGCATTCACGGTCTGCGTCAAACGTGACTGTGCACGCGCCTCGTCACCGCCCACGCTGATGTAATACTGCTTCACATCGGCGATTCGCCACTTGACGAAGGAGTCCACCAGAACGTTTTTCTTTTCCGCCGTAATAAATGTTTCCGGAGCTGCACTATCCAACGTCAGTATGCGCGAATCAAAATAACGCACGTTCTGCACCAGTGGCAGCTTGAAATAAAGATTGGGCGTGGTCTTTACATCCACCACTTCACCCAGCTGGAACACGATGGCAGCCTGTCGCTGGTCAACCACAAAGGCACTCATGCTGAACAACACCAGCACGATGATGCTGCCCACCAGAATATTACCCATTTTGCTATTCATTAACGTGCCTCCCTGTCGCGCCCACGCAGCGATTCGCGCATATGCCCAGCGCCCGTATCGACTGCAGCGGCTGGGGTAACGGCCTGCTCAGCAGCCTGTTTGGTGGCAGTAGCCTCTGCAACAGGTGCTGCACCCGTGCTTTGAATCAGCTTGTCCAGAGGCAGATAAAGCATGCTGCCGCTACCGCTCTTTTGGTCAACCAGAACCTTGCTGCTGCTGGTCAGTACCTGCTGCATCATGTCGATATACATGCGTTCACGCGTCACCGCAGGAGCCTTTTCGTACTCGACCAGAATCTGTTTGAAACGACTGGCATCACCTTCCGCATTCGCAATCACGCGCTGCTTGTAACCGTCAGCCTCCTGCATCAGGCGCGCAGCAGCACCCTTGGCTTTGGGCACCACATCATTCGCATAAGCCTGGCCTTCATTTTTCTGCCGTTCGCGATCTTGGCCGGCCTTGACTGCATCGTCAAAGGCAGCCTGAACCTGCTCGGGTGGCTGGGCATTCTGCATCGTCACCTTGCTTACCAGGATCCCGGATTTGTAACGATCAAGAATCTCCTGTATCAGCTTGGTGGTGTCCGCAGCCACCTTCTCGCGGCCTTCGTACAGCACAAAATCCATCTTGTTTTTGCCCACCACTTCGCGGATGGCAGTCTCAGCTGCCTGACGCACATTTTCGTCCGGCGCACGGTTGTTAAACAAATATTCGCTTGGGTCTTTCAGAAAATATTGCACGGCGAACTGGATATCGATGATGTTTTCATCATCAGTCAGCATCAGCGCCTCTTTCAGGATTTTATTTTTTACATTGTCACGATAGCCAATTTCCGCCGTGCGCACCTGGCTCAGGTTCACCACCTCTACGGTCTCGATGGGAAACGGCAGATGCCAGCGCGGCCCTGGTTGCGTCGCTTCAGCATATTTGCCAAAGCGCAGCACAACACCGCGCTGACTCGCATCCACAATATAGAAACCGCTGGCAATCCAGAGCAGCGCAACAATCGCCAGCACCAGCCCGATGCCGCTGGAATTCCTGAATTTTCCGCCATTACCACCGGATGATCCGCCACCCGCTCCGCCCAACAGAGCGTCAATTTTTTTCTTGAAATTCCGCATCAACTCCTCCAAATCCGGAGGACCACCACTATTTTTATTACCCCATTGCGGATCGTTCAATCCCATAATTCATCCTGCCTTCAAATAACTCAGTTGTTAAGGGGGTGCCACTCTTGTGTCTGCACGCTAGTCGCCTGGGTATCGCGAAATTCGGCTATTGCCGCGCGTAACTCATCAATACCGGCTCCCGTTTTCGCGCTCAGATGAATGCTGATTATTTTACCATACTCATCGCGCTTAACGGCCGCAGGCAAATCCTGCAAATCTATTTTGTTGTAGATCAGTATTTGCGGGATGTTTTGCGCACCAATTTCATGCAGCACCTTGTTCACTTCGGCAACCTGGTCATGACGTTCCGGGCTGTTTACATCCACTACGTGCAGCAACAGGTCGGCCATGGCAGTCTCCTCCAGCGTGCTGCGGAACGCCGCTACCAGACCGTGGGGAAGATGGCGAATAAATCCCACCGTGTCAGACAGCACCACCTCCTGCCCGCGCACGGGAGATGCCGATGGGTATTCAGTGCCTGCCGCCGCCCCCTGTTCCGGCGCAGCAATAAAGAAACGGCGCGCAGTGGTATCCAGAGTGGCAAACAACTGGTTGGCCACATACACATTGGCGTGGGTCAGGCGGTTAAACAGCGTCGACTTGCCCGCATTGGTGTAGCCTACAATGGACACTGACAACACATCAGAGCGATTGCGTGAACGACGCTGCACCTGACGGTGACGCCGCAGCTTCTCCAGGCGCTCGCGCAACAGCTGCACGCGCTTGTCCAGCTTGCGCCGGTCCAGCTCAAGCTGCGTTTCACCGGGGCCGCGCGCGCCTACCGCATATTTTTGCTGCCCCATATCCTGATTCATGCCGACCAGGCGGGTAGACAGATATTTAAGCTGCGCCAGCTCGACCTGAACCTTGCCTTCGTGGCTTTGCGCGCGCAGGGCAAAGATGTCCAGAATCAACATGGTGCGATCAATGACTCGGGCTTGCAGCCTGGCAGTCAGATTGCGCATCTGCGCAGGGGAAAGATCATGATTAAAAATGACCAGAGGAACTTCCTGTTGTTCAACGATCGCCGCGATTTCATCTACCTTGCCGCTACCGGCAAACAAAGACGCATCCGGCCGCTGGCGCCGTCCTTCCACCAGAGCGACAGTGTGCACGCCGGCACTCTCTGCCAGCAGGCGTAATTCTTCCAGGCTTTCTGCGTAATCCGGTGCACCAAAATCGAGACTTACCAATACCGCCGTATTCGCAGCAGTTGTAGACTCATGCATCAGTCAGCGTCGTACGGGATGGTAACGGCGCGTGCGGGGACGATAGTAGAAATAGCGTGCTTGTAAACCATCTGGGTGATGGTATTTTTCAGCAGCACTACATATTGATCAAATGATTCCACATGGCCTTGCAGCTTGATTCCGTTCACAAGGTAAATGGCCACCTGCACGTGTTCCTTACGCAGTGCGTTCAGGAACGGGTCTTGTAATTGTTGCCCTTTTGCGCTCATTTTTTGCTCTTCTTCTAGTGTTGTGGGAAGCTAACTTTACTGGATTTTATGCAGGATGACCAGCGTTCATCTGCCATACAGACGGCGTCCGCGAATACGGGCACGATGGGCTGCGCGCTGCTCGCTTTCGGTAAGCGGCTTGGGTTTTTTATCCGCAAACGGGTTTTTGCCGGCCTTGAACTCCACCCTGAGCGGCGTGCCTTGCAGCTTGAAGGCATCGCAAAAGGTTTTCTCCAGATAGCGACGATAACTCTCCGGCACTTTATCCAGTGCACTGCCATGCACAATGATCAGCGGGGGGTTGCTGCCGCCCTGGTGCGCATAGCGCATCTTGGGACGGAAAATGCCGCCGCGCGGGGGCTGCTGTTTGTCTATAGCGTCCATCAGCACGCGGGTTAAGAGCGGCGTGGGCAGTTTCGCCATCGCCGCGTCATAAGCCTCGTTTACCGATTTCAGCAGCGCTGGCACACCGTTCCCGTGCAAAGCAGAGATAAAATGATGTTTGGCAAAATCCAGGAAGTGCAGCTTGCGGTCGATATCGCGCTTGGCGGTCTCGCGCTGGTAGTCGTCCAGGCCGTCCCATTTGTTCACCGCCAGCACCAGGGCACGCCCGGCCTGCAGCACGAAGTCGGCGAGATGGGCGTCCTGCTCGGTAATCTGGTCGCGCGCATCCACCACCAGCACGACCACGTTGGCATCTTCTATCGCCTGCATCGTTTTGACGACGGAAAATTTCTCCACTGCTTCGTCAATTTTTCCACGCCTGCGCACGCCGGCCGTATCAATGATGGTGTATTGCTTGCCTGCGCGCTCAAAATCAATGTAGATACTGTCGCGTGTCGTTCCCGGCTGGTCAAACGCGATTACCCGTTCTTCACCCAGAATAGAATTCACCAGGGTTGACTTGCCCACATTGGGGCGCCCGACAATCGCCAGTTTGGGGTGATCCGATTGGGTCTTTTCGCCCTCCTCGTGTGCAGGCAGTTCCTCTAACGCCAGCTCGATGACCTCGGTGACATTATCGCCATGCGCCGAAGAAATCGGCAGCGGTTCCCCCAGCCCCAACTCGAAAAACTCGTTGGTCACGCGCGTGCGTTGCATGCCCTCCGCCTTGTTGACCAGCAGCATCACCGGGCGCCCGGTCTTGCGCAATTGTGTGGCGATTATTTTGTCCTGCGGCGTCAATCCCTGGCGCCCGTCCACCAGAAACAGCACCAGATCCGCTTCATCTATGGCCTGGCGGGTCTGCTTGGCCATCTCATGCAGGATGCCTTCTTTGGCAACGGGCTCCAGACCTCCCGTATCCACCACCAGATACGGCCTCTCACCCACGCGGCCACGCCCATAGTGGCGATCGCGCGTCAAACCCGGCAGATCAGCCACCAGAGCATCGCGACTGCGGGTCAGACGATTAAACAGCGTAGACTTGCCCACATTCGGACGACCAACTAGAACCAGCGTGGGCAACATATTGAATTTCTCGATTTAATGAATAGCGATGGAATAAATTCCGCCATCGCGTGTCTGCAACAGCAAACCATCACCCAGTGCTACGGGTGCAAACAGTATAGGGCTGCCATCGGTTTTAATGCGTGCGGCGAGGCTGCCGTCTTCGCGGTTCAATGCATGCAGATAGCCCTTGGAATCGCCGACAACAACATAGTTATCCAGCGCGTAAGGCGCCGAAATGCTACGCATGAATAACTGGTCGTTTTTCCACAGCGAGCTGCCGCTAGCCTTATCCAGAGCCAGCACGGTGCTCTTGGCATCACTCACATATAAAAATTTGCGCAACAAGGTCATACCGCTTTCACTCGACATTTCACGGCTCCATAGCGTGGCGCCCTGCGCGATATCAAAACAGGCCGCACGCCCCTGAAACGACACGGCACACACCTGTTCGTCATCAACCACGGGCGTGCTGGTAATATCACTTATGCGTTCCAGTTCGGTGGTGCCACGCGGTTGCGACACGGCCGATTCCCAGATAACGGCGCCGTTATGCAAATTAATGGCCGCCAGCTTGCCGGCAGCGAAACCCGCAAATACTGCGCCACGCTGAATTACCACTCCCGCATGGCTGCGCACTATCAGTGCCGGCGTCGCGCGCTCATACAACCATTGGCGCTTGCCGTCCTGCGCACTCAGTCCTGCAATGCGGCCATCACCCGTGCGCACCACGACCATGCCGTCCGAGATTTGCGGCGCACTCAGCACCTCACTGGACACACGGGTTTTCCAGCGCAACTTGCCGTCATCTTCATAGGCTGCCAGATCGCCCTTCTCGCCGCCAACCAGCACCAGACCGTCGCCCGCCCCTACCGCTCCCGAGATCGCGAAGCCGCTCTTCGCCTGCCATACCGTGTCGCCGCTCGCACGATCCAGGCGCAACAACTCGCCGCGCGCATTGGCCACATACACAGCCTCGCGTGTCACGGCAGGCTGCAAGCCGGCGCGTCCCGCATCGCCCACATCGCGATGCCAGCGTACTTCGAAGCTGGCACTCGGCTTGTAGCTGGTAAGGTCTGCAGGTTCCAAACCCGTCAACTTTCCTCCCCAACAGCCGGCCAGCAACGCCAACATAGGCAGCGCTACAGCGCTGCGGCTAAATGTCATTTAGCGCCTCCGAGCGCATCCAGTTTGAGTTGGATCAAATTACGATAGGCACTCTTGCTGTCTGTCTTTTCCAGCGCCAGCTTGTAAGCCGCGCGCGCCTCCTCAGCTTTCCCCTGGGCATTCAGTACATCACCCTTAAGATCCGCATACAGCCCCACGAATGCTTCCGGGTGAGTCGCATCCAGCAGCTTCATGGCGCCTGTGTAATCCTGCTCATCCAGCAGCAAACTGGCAAATTTCAGGCGCGCCGTATCCTGCAAACCGGTCTCACTGGCGTGGTCGATTACCCACTGCAGCTGGGTCTTTACTCGTGCAAAATCGCGCGTCTGCATATTGGCTTGCACGGCCAGCAATTGCGCGCGCGGTGCATAGGCAGTGCCGCTGTATTTATCAACCAGCGCGCCTACCGCATCGTTAATTCGCTTGGGATCGTTGCTGGCTATCTGTTTGAGTACCTCGGAATACAGGGTCGCAGCTTCTGCAGCCTGTTTCGCCTGGTAGTTTTTCCAGTACTGCAGTGCTGCGAAACCCAGCATTGCCAACACCAGCACCATGATCAGCCATTTCCCGTTCTCTTTCCACCACGCTTTAAGCGCATCCACCTGTTCCTGTTCCTGCAAATCGAGTGTCGACATTTTTTATCCTTTGTTAATCAGTTCGCTAATTTTGTTTGCCAATTCATTTTGTGCCACCTTCATCTGTTCAGCCGCGCCGCGCAATGGTTTCAGTGTAGCCTGCAGGGTTTGCGCCTCGTCATCGCCCAGAATGACTGCACAGTGCGCGCCGCTTGCATCGGCTTTTTTCATTTGCGACTTGAAACTGCCGCCACCGCAATGCAACACGACGCGCAACCCCTGGTCACGCAACCGCTCCGCCAGCACGCTGGCCATGCCATCCGCCAACTCGCCCTGATGCACCAGATATACATCCAATGCTGCAGCCGGATTGGCCAAGCCATCTTCCTGCATCAGCGACAACAGGCGCTCCACCCCCATGGCAAAGCCGCAAGCGGCGGCCGGTTTGCCGCCAATTTGCTCAATCAGACCGTCGTAACGCCCCCCCGCACAAATCGTGCCTTGCGCGCCAAGGCGGGTAGATACCCATTCAAACACCGTGCGGTTGTAATAATCCAGCCCGCGTACCAGACGCGGGTTGATTTCGTAAGTAACACCATGCTGCTTGAGGATGCTCTGCACCGCTTCGAAATGCAGAATGGCGTCCTGATCCAACTCATCCATCAGCGCAGGAGCACCCGCAATCAGCTCCTGCATCGCCGGATTTTTGCTGTCCAGTATGCGTAGCGGATTGCTGTGCAAGCGCCGCATCGCATCGGCATCGAGCAAACTGGTGTGGCGCTCGAAATAGTCAATCAGCTTGGCGCGATGCTGCTTGCGCGCTGCCGCATCACCCAGGGTGTTAAGTTGCAGGGTGACGTCACGGATACCCAGCATGCGCCACAGCCGCGCGCACATCAGAATTTGTTCGGCATCGATCTCGGGGTCGGCGTAGCCCAATGCTTCCACCCCGATCTGGTGGAACTGGCGGTAACGCCCCTTCTGCGGGCGCTCGTGGCGGAACATGGGGCCGCTGTACCATAGACGCTGCGGCGCATTGTACAGCAGGTTGTGCTGCAACACGGCGCGCACACAGGATGCCGTGCCCTCCGGGCGCAGCGTCAGGTGGTCGCCGTTGAGGCTGTCTTCAAAGCTGTACATCTCTTTTTCAACGATATCGGTGACTTCGCCTATCGCGCGCTTGAACAAGGCGGTGGGCTCCACCAGCGGCATGCGAATATTGCGATAGCCATAGCCATCCAGCCACTCGCGTACGGTCTCTTCGAACCACAGCCACAGCTGCGCCTCATCCGGCAAAATATCATTCATGCCGCGCACGGCTTGTAAGGGGGGATTGCTCATCGCTCTCAACTAAACAGACTTAACCGGGATTATTTTTGGAACGGGTTTACGCTTTGCATCCGCGTGCTCACGTGGAGCATATTTTCGCATTACGTAGTCATCCACTATTTTCTTGAATTCATCGGCAATATTCTCGCCGCGCAGGGTGACGGTCTTCTCGCCATCCACATACACCGGGGCGGCAGGTGTTTCCCCCGTACCCGGCAGGCTGATGCCGATGTTCGCCAGTTTGCTCTCGCCCGGGCCATTGACGATACAGCCCATCACCGCCACGGTCATTTCTTCCACGCCGGTATGCTGCTCGCGCCAAATTGGCATTTGCGCGCGCAGATAAGACTGTATGCTTTGCGCCAGTTCCTGAAACACCGTACTGGTGGTGCGTCCGCAACCCGGGCATGCGGTCACCATCGGCGTAAATGCGCGCAACCCCATGGTTTGCAAAATCTCCTGCGCCACCACCACTTCCTGGGTGCGATCACCACCCGGCTCGGGTGTCAGTGAAATACGGATGGTATCGCCTATCCCCTCCTGCAACAGCACAGCCAGTGCCGCGGTGGAAGCGACAATACCCTTGGAGCCCATGCCCGCCTCGGTCAACCCCAGATGCAAAGGGTAATCACAGCGCCGCGCCAGATCGCGATATACCGTGATCAGATCCTGCACTCCGCTCACCTTGCACGACAATATAATACGGTCATGCGGCAAGCCCAGCTCTTCTGCACGTTTCGCACTGTCCAGTGCCGAGACGATAAGCGCCTCGCGAGTCACCTCGGCGGCGGCTTTGGGTTGCGGCAGTCTGGCATTCTCGTCCATCATGCGCACGATCAGGTCTGCATCCAGGCTGCCCCAGTTCACCCCGATACGCACCGGTTTGTCATAACGTTGCGCCACCGCGATCATCATGGCGAATTGATCTTCGCCCTTGCGGTTACGCCCCACATTGCCGGGATTGATCCGGTACTTCGCCAGCGCCTGCGCGCATTCCGGAAATTCACTGAGCAAACGATGGCCGTTATAGTGAAAATCTCCTACCAACGGCACATCGCACCCCATGGCATCCAACAGCTCGCGTATGCGAGGAACCTGTGCCGCAGCTTCCGAGGTATTGACGGTAATGCGCACCAGCTCCGAACCGGCGCGGGCCAATTCAAACACCTGCTGTGCAGTACCCTTTGCATCTACGGTATCGGTGTTGGTCATCGACTGCACCACCACCGGTGCGTCTGCACCAATGGCAATACCGCCCACCATGACGCGCTGGGATTGACGGCGCTGAATCGTGCAAAAGCTCATCGTTACTCCAGCGAAATACGCGCCACTTCACCAGAAGTATGGGGAGCAAGGCGCACCTCTTTGCCTTTATAAAACAGGTGAACGCCACTGGCATGTCCAATCACCACAGTTAACGGCGCCGTGCCAGAAAGACGCACCAGACTCCCGGCACGATTCATCTTGGACAGCAGAATTTTCCCGGTTGCGTCATTTACATCCGCCCATGAATCCTCGTCGAATACCAGACGCAGCGAAGCCAGTTCAGATGCACCATTGCCTGGCTTGGGCGCTTGGGCAGCTTGCTCCCTGGCTGCCTGCTCCCTGGCCGCTTTCTTGGCAGCCCGCTCCTGAGCGGCCTGTTCCTTGGCTGCCTGTTTCTTGGCTGCACGCTCTTGAGCTGCCTGCTCCCTGGCTGCCTGCTCCTGAGCGGCTTGTTCCTTGGCAGCCTGTTTCTTGGCCGCCCGTTCCTGAGCGGCTTGTTCTTTGGCTGCCTGTTTCTTGGCCGCCCGTTCCTGAGCGGCCATATCCCCGCCTGTCTGCTCTTGGGCCACCTTTTCTTTGACAAGCGGCTCTTTGGCCGGTTTATCCTTGTTCTGCGGGGTCAGGGCTATTTGCGCTTGCTCAGGTACAGCGGTCACAGGTGCTGCATGCTTGGGCGGCACTACGACTGGAACTGCAGCTTCTGCTGGAGGCACAGCTGCCAGAGGAGCAGACACGGCAGCAATTGCGGGTAACTCCAGTACTTCTACATTAGGTTGCGCCATACGCGGCACGGGATCGGAGGAGCTGTCATGCATACGTGAAAAAACGACCAGTACCAGCGCTACAACCAGAGCTCCCGCAAGCCAGGCAATACTGGAGCGGCGTGAAGTCAATACTGTAGGGTATGGCACATCTACAGATTTCTTTTCTGGCACAGCTTCTTGCTGCATATGTGTTTGCGGCAGCGCTGTGAGCAAGGGCGCCGCATCAATTTCAAGCAAGCGTGCATAACTGCGCACAAAGCCACGCACAAAAGCGGCCTCAGGCAGGCGTACAAAATCATCCGCTTCCAAAGCCTCTATTTGACGCGGTGCAAATTTGATGCGATTGGACACATCGGCCACACTCAGGCCGAGTTGCTCGCGCGCTTCACGCAATTCAGCGCCAACGCTGATTTGCTGCGCTGTTGCACTATCCCCACCCACCACCTGATTACCTGGCTGATTATCCATATTATTCACCACTCAACATTAATTGTGTTTCTCGTGACTCTGGGAAACGCTTACGCAGTTGCAATTTGTAACTGGCCTCCGAGTTGCGATCCCCCAGCTTGTGCTCGATGCGAATAGCCAGCAGCAGGTTGGCAGCTGCCAACTCTGGAACGCCTTGAGCAAACCGCAAGAAATACGACTTCGCGCCGGCATAATCCGCTTTCGCATAGTTCAACTCGGCCATCCCCAGCAAGATTTCTGGCATTTTGGGTTGCATGATCAGGGCACGTTTCAGATAAGTCTCGGCCTCGTCCAACTTGCCTGCCTTCTTCGAACACAGACCGGCATTCAGGAACGCTTTTTCCGGTGTAGCATAGAGCGGATTTTTTACTGCAGCCATGAAATGCTTAACCGATTCCAGTTCACGACCACGCTGGCATAAAAACCAGCCATAATTGTTGTGTGCAGAGGAATTGCTGTCATCAATATTCAGGCTGCGCTTAAAGTCACTCTCGGCCTGCTCATCTTCAAGCAATGCCATGTGCACCAAACCACGCACGTTATAAGCCGGTGCATAATCGCTGTCCTTTTTCAGGACAAGCGTTAATTGTTCCAGCGCAAAGCCATACTGAGCCCGCTCGTAATACATCCCCGCCAACTCGGTATGTATCCTGACGCTATCTTGAATTCGCGAAGACCCCTGCTGCGTATCAGCATCCCCACCGCCTGACTTGGAAGCGCACCCCGTCAGCAGCAAAACTGCCAGAATAAAGTTCAACAATCTCATGAGCGAACCTCTATCAAACGATGTGTTCTTTTGGTTTTGTCCTGCACCTGTCCGGCCAACTGCCCGCATGCCGCAGCAATATCGTCGCCGCGCGTCTTGCGCACTGTCGTAACCAAATCTGCCTGCATCAGCACATCGCGGAAACGACGCACATTTTCAGCGCCGGAACGCCGATATGGCGCTTGCGGGAACGGGTTGAACGGGATCAGGTTGAACTTGCACGGAACATCGCGCACCAGTGCAATCAGTTCGCGTGCCTGCTGCACGCTGTCATTCACTCCTTCCAGCATGACATACTCGAAAGTAATAAAGTCTCGCGGCGCACGCTCCAGATAGCGCTGACAGGCCGACATCAACTGGCGCAAGGGGTACTTCTGGTTGACCGGAACCAGCACATTGCGCAGTTCGTCATTCGGTGCATGCAGAGATACCGCAAGCGCCACGGGACATTCGTCACGCAGCCGGTCCATCGCGGGCACGATACCCGAGGTGGACACGGTCACGCGGCGGCGCGACAAGCCATAAGCATGATCGTCCAGCATCAGGCGCAAAGCCGTCACCGTGTTATCGAAATTCAGCAGGGGCTCGCCCATGCCCATCATCACCACATTGCTCACTGGCCAATTGCCATCTGCATCGCGGCCGATCCGGCGATTGGCCCACCACAACTGGCCGATGATTTCCGCCGCACTCAGGTTGCGGTTAAACCCTTGCTTGCCGGTGGAGCAAAATGCGCAATCCAGCGCACAGCCAGCCTGGCTCGATATGCACAGGGTGCCGCGTCCGGCTTCGGGAATGAACACGGTCTCCACCGCATTGCCCGTGCCCACGTTCAGCAGCCACTTGCGCGTACCGTCGTCGGATAGTTCCTCGCGCATCACGGCAGGCGAGTCCACACAGGCCTCGGCTAGCAGCTTCTCGCGCAAGGAAGCGGCGATGTCAGTCATCGCCGCGAAATCTGGCTCCCCCATTTTGTGTATCCAGCGCAACACCTGGCGCGCGCGGAAGGGCTTTTCGCCACGTTCCGCAAACCATGCAGTCAGCTGTTGCGCATCAAAATTGAGGAGGTTTTCTGCCATTAGCGAGAATAAACGTTCATGCTTGGGAAGAAGTAAGCGATCTCAACGGCAGCCGTTTCAGCAGCGTCAGAACCATGCACCGCGTTAGCGTCGATGCTGTCGGCAAAATCGGCGCGTATTGTGCCTTTTTCTGCCTTCTTTGGATCAGTAGCGCCCATCAGATCACGATTTTTCAGAATCGCGCCCTCGCCTTCCAGGGCCTGCACCATCACAGGGCCGGAGATCATGAAATCCACCAGATCCTTGAAGAAAGGACGAGCACGATGCACGGCATAAAAGCCTTCCGCCTCAGCGCGTGACAGGTGCATCATGCGCGCAGCGATCACTTTCAGGCCGGCACCTTCGAAGCGGGAATAAATCTGGCCAACCACATTCTTGGCAACAGCATCGGGTTTGATAATAGACAGAGTACGTTCAACGGCCATGCTACTTTCTCCAAACAATTATTAAAGTTAATAAAAAACAGCCGCGTATTTTACCCTACAAACGGTTTTCAAACCACGGACATGGATAAAACGGAAGAAAAACCAGAGAATCCCCCCACCCATAGTGTGATTACTGCAACGTTGGGTAGACACTCACAACCCATCACAAATCAAGAATTAGACAGCACGCTATCAATGAGTTGCATAGAGCAAGCTGGGCAACCAAAGACTGATGGCCGGGATATAAGTAATAACGAGCAGATACCCCAACATCACGAATACCCACGGCAAAGTCGCCAAGGAGACTTCAGTCAACCCCATCTTGGCGAGATGGCTGGAAACAAACAGGTTGAGTCCGACCGGCGGATGGATCATGCCGATCTCCATATTCACCGTCATGATGATGCCCAGATGAATCGGATCAATGCCCAGGGTTTTAGCTATCGGCAAGAACAGTGGTGCAAGAATCAAGATAATGGAAGTAGGCTCCATGAATTGCCCGGCAGCAAGCAGCGATAAATTCACAATCAGCAGGAACATCCAGGGAGAGAGATGTTGGCCGACCACCCAGCTGGTCATCTCTTGCGGGATTTGCTCCGAAGTCATCAGGAACGAAAACAGGATGGCGTTGGTGATGATGTAGAGCAGCATCGCACTGGTGTTGGCTGCCGCCAATAACGACTGGGGTACCTCGCGCCACTTCAAATCGCCATAAATAAATTTCGCCGCCACAAAACCATACACCGCCGCCACCGCCGCTGCTTCGGTTGGCGTAAAAAGGCCGCCATAGATACCTCCCATGACAATGACCACCAGGAACAGCCCCCACCATGCATCAAAAAAGGAGCGCAGCAACTCCTTGCCCGCAGGCTTGGGCAGTACCGGAAAATTCTTGCGTTTGGCCTGGATGAATACCAAACCCATCAAAAGAAAAGCGAGCAATATGCCAGGAACGATTCCGGCCATGAACAATTTGCCTGCGCTCTCGCTGGTCGACACCGCGTAGATGATCATCACAATGGAAGGCGGGATGAGTATCCCGAGCGACCCCGAAGTAGTGATCACGCCAACGCCAAAACGCTTGGGGTAGCCCGCATTGACCATGGCCGGCAGCATTACTGAGCCAATCGCCATCACTGTGGCCGGGCTGGAACCGGAGATGGTGGCGAAGAAAGCACAGGACAGCACCGCCGCCATCGCCATGCCGCCAGGCATCCAGCCAACCAGATTGCTGGCGAAGCGGATGATGCGTGCGGCGATCTTGCCATCGATCAGGAATTGCCCTGACAGCACGAAGAATGGCACCGCCATGATGGAAAAACTTTCCAGTCCGGTGAACAGGCGTTGCGAGATGATGTTGATGGTATCAAAGCTGAATGAGGAAAAGCCGAGCAAAAATACCAGTACAGTTGTCCCCAGCGCAATCGAGATCGGCGTGCTGGTGAGCAACAGCAGCATCAGGATGCTGATGATAATCAAAAAGGTCATGGCTGCACCTCATCGCTGGGTGCGCCCATAGTATGGCTATGGACATGGCCTGTTTTGACGAACACCAGCAAAGCTTGAATAAAACGGTAACACATAAGGCCGGAGCCAAACGGGATCGCCAGATAAATGATCCACATCGGCCATTCCAGATCGGGCGATGTCTGCCCGGTTCCATAGATAAATATCACCCAACGCGCACCAAAAAACGAGATGACGCCGGTGAACATCACGCCGAGCAGCATGGAGATGATAATGAGTGTGCGCTTGATGGAAGGCCGTACCGCATTCACCACAAAATCCACACCAATATGAATGCCGGTACGAACGCCATAGGCAGCACCGAACTTGGCCATCCAGATAAACAGATAGATAGTCAGCTCCTGCGCCCAACTAAGACCTGAGCCTCCCAAATAGCGCATCACCACGGCAGCAAAGGTCACCAGCGTCGCTACCGCCATGAATGAGGCGATCAGCACCTCCTCGAAGCGATCCAATATCCGATTGAACATACACCTCCCGACGCCCCATAAAAAAGCCCAGTAAAGGAACACTGGGCTAGATGTGGACTATTGTTTTTTCTTGTCAGAATGAGATTGGTTTGCTGGCTTCTTCTTGGTCTCTTGAGCCGCCTGTTCTTTGGCTACTTGGCTGGCTATGTCATACACGCCCTGGATCAAGTCTTTGCCGATGACACTTTCGAATTCGCCATGCACCGGCAGCAACGCCTTACGCCATGCTTCACGTTCACTTTCTGTCAGAACATATACTTCGGTTGTCTTGGCAGCACGCACTTTTTCCAGCGCCTCATCGTTATCCTTCTGGGCGATATTGCGCTCGAACTCGGTTGCCTCCTTCATGGCTGCGGTCAGCTCCTTGCGCACATCAACCGGGAGACCATCCCAGAATTTCTTGTTTACTACCACCGCATAGCCCAAATAGCCATGGTTCGAAATGGTCAGGTGCTTCTGCACCTCATTCATCTTTTGTGTGTAGAAGTTGGAGTTCGGATTCTCGGTGCCATCCACCACCCCCTGCTGCAAAGCTGAATACACTTCGCTGAACGCCATACTCTGCGGGATGGCACCGAGTGCCTTCATTTGTGCGTCCAGCACCTTGGATGACTGAATGCGCATCTTCATTCCCTTGAAATCGGACACATTATGCATTGGACGGTTCGAGCTCATTTGCTTGAATCCGTTATCCCAGAACGCCAAACCAGTCAGTCCTTTGGTATCAAGCTTGGCAAATAATTTCTTGCCCACCTCACCATCCATGACGCGATGCAGCACAGTGATATCTGGAAAAATATAGGGCAAATCGAAGACTTCAAATTCGCGCGCACCCATCGGACCGAACTTGGCCATGGACGGGGCCAGCATCTGCACAGAACCTAGCTGCAACGCCTCCAGCTCTTCCCTATCCTTGTACAACTGACTATTGGGATAAACCTCCACCTTGACCTGCCCCTTGGTCTTCTCTTCTGCAAGCAGCTTGAATTTTTCAGCCGCCCTGCCTTTGGGCGTATCCGGTGCCACTACATGGCTGAATTTGATAACAATAGGATCTGCCAAGGTGATGGCAGAGCAAGACAACAACAGCACGCCTAGCAAAACGCTCATGTTTTTCATAGCTAACACTCCCATGTTAAACGACAAATCCGGCCGAATTATGCCGTGTTGCCTTGCATCATAGTGCAATAACTCCGCTCTTACCAATCCCCATCGCAGGACTATATGAAATTCTCATCGCCCCTTCCGCACCGCCGTTAATTACCGGCGAATGGGCAAGCATGGGTTAGAAATCCAGCAGCAGAATCTTCAGAATTTTAAATTTTTGCATAGCATTGATGATTATGCATTTCACCATGGGTAATAGCGCGCCAATTCACATCAATTTAAAGGGAACAATTTTCAACGCGCGCCAACAAACTGACATATATCGCGACGTTAGAGGCTCAGAATGGATGCAAGTTAAGACGTGAGTTTTGACGGAATATTATTGGATTTCATCCATCAAAATCGATATGTTGTGCGAGTCTCCGCTATTGCCCATGCACACAAACAATGCCGTTACTTTTTCATATCACACCATTTACAGCGGTGAAAACAAAACGCTCTCACGCAGCTTCTTCAATTGGTCGCGAAATTCTGCGGCACGCTCAAACTCCAGATTCTTAGCTGCTTGCAGCATGTCTTTTTCCAGGCGGCGAATTTCTTTCGACACATCCTTCTCGCTCATCGCCAGGTACCTGGCTTCGGCCTGCGCCGCCTTGAGCTGCTTGCGCGCCGCATCCGGCTCGTACATGCCGTCGATAATATCCTTGATGCGCTTGCTCACGCTCAGCGGGGTAATACCATGCGCCGCGTTGTGCGCCAGCTGTTTGTTGCGGCGACGCTCAGTCTCGTCTATCGCATAGCGCATGGAGTCGGTAATACGGTCAGCATACAAAATGGCCGTGCCGTGCAAGTGCCGTGCAGCACGCCCTATGGTCTGGATCAGAGAACGGCGCGAACGCAGGAAGCCTTCCTTGTCCGCATCCAGTATCGCCACCAGCGACACCTCGGGAATGTCCAATCCTTCACGCAACAGGTTGATGCCAATCAGCACGTCAAACATCCCCAAGCGCAGGTCGCGGATAATTTCCACGCGCTCTACGGTTTCAATATCCGAGTGCAGATAGCGCACCTTGATACCGTGCTCGGACAGGTAATCGGTGAGATCTTCCGACATGCGCTTGGTCAGGGTAGTGACCAGCACGCGCTCGCCCTGTTTGATGCGCAGGTTGATTTCAGACATCAGGTCATCGACCTGATTGGTCGCCGGACGCACTTCGATCAGCGGATCCACCAGGCCGGTTGGCCGCACCACCTGCTCCACCACCTGGCCGGCATGCTTCTCTTCATAATCCGCAGGGGTGGCGGATACAAAGATGCTCTGGCGCATGCAGCGTTCAAATTCGTCGAAGCGCAACGGGCGGTTATCCAGCGCAGACGGCAGACGGAAACCGTAGTTCACCAGATTTTCCTTGCGCGCGCGATCGCCCTTGTACATGCCGCCAATTTGCGGAATGGTGACGTGACTTTCATCCAGAAACATCAGCGCATCAGGCGGCAGATAATCCAGCAAGGTAGGCGGCGGAGCGCCTGCATTGCGGCCGGACAGATGACGCGAGTAGTTTTCAATCCCCTTGCAGAAACCGATCTCGTTCAGCATCTCCAGATCATGGCGGGTGCGCTGTTCTATACGTTGCGCCTCAACCAGTTTGTTTTCGCGCTGGTAAAAGGCGATGCGCTCGGCCAGTTCAAGCTTGATCTGCTCAATCGCGCGCAAAGTGGTGCTGCGCGGCGTGACGTAATGGCTGGAAGGATAGACCGTGTAGCGCGGCACTTTCTGCAGTATCTGGCCGGTGAGCGGGTCGAACAACGACAGGCTTTCAACTTCATCGTCGAACAAGGTCAGGCGCAGCGCATGCTCGCTGCTTTCAGCAGGGAAGATGTCGATGACATCGCCGCGCACGCGGAAATGACCGCGTGAGAAATCAATATCGTTGCGCTCGTATTGCATTTCGGTGAGGCGCTTGATCACTTCGCGCTGCGGCACCACCTCGTTCTGGCGCAAATGCAGGATCATGCCGTGGTAGTCCACCGGGTCGCCAATACCGTAAATCGCCGAAACCGTGGCTACTATGATGGAATCCTGGCGCTCCAGCAGGGATTTGGTCGCAGACAGGCGCAGCTGCTCGATCTGCTCGTTGATGCTGGAATCTTTCTCGATGAACATGTCGCGCGAGGGGACATAGGCTTCCGGCTGGTAGTAGTCGTAATAGGAAACGAAATATTCCACCGCATTTTCCGGGAAAAATTCGCGCATTTCGGAATACAGCTGCGCCGCCAGGGTCTTGTTCGGCGCCATGATGATGGCCGGCCGCCCCAATTGCGCGATGACATTGGCCATGGTGAAAGTCTTGCCTGATCCGGTCACGCCGAGCAGCGTCTGGAATGAAAGCCCATCGTTGATCCCCTCTGCCAGTTGCGCAATCGCAGTGGGCTGATCGCCTGCGGGCTCGAATGGCCGGTGCAGGCGATATGGGCTATTGGGAAAGGTAACAAGGCTCATTTGCACTGACTCATTTAATCACGGCCATCTGCTCTTGCGTCGGCCTCACCGTTTCTGCATCCACCCGCATCTGACCACTCTCGGTTTCGTAACTCAAGACTTCACTCATGGCACACCTCACCCCGCCGCATCGGCAGATGAATCAAAGTTACAAGACCCAAGATTATAAAGCTATTACCCGAATAAACCACGCCGACCACCATACCTTGGCGTGTGAAGATGCATAAGCCAATTGGCATATGCTCATTATGCCTTGACAGGATTCCTGAAGGCACAATAAGATGTAACCGGAATACATATTCTGTGTGCATTATCGTCAAAGTGCGCATCAAAATGGATTTGTATCTAGATGCCGGAAAATTCCGGCGTTTTTTTTATAACTTGGGGAGTCGTGATAATGAGTTTGTATACAGAAATTGGTGGTGAACCCGCAGTTAACGCCGCAGTGGACATTTTCTACCGCAAGGTTTTGAAGGATGACCGCATCAAGCACTTCTTCGACGGCGTGGATATGGGCAAGCAAGCGTCCAAGCAAAAGGCTTTCCTGACCATGGCATTCGGCGGTCCGCACAACTACACTGGCGAAGACATGAGAAAAGGCCATGCGCACCTGGTAGCGAAGGGTCTGAACGACTCGCATTTTAACGCTGTGATGGAAAACCTCGGCGCAACGCTCACTGAACTCAATGTTCCCGGCCATTTGATTGCTCAAGCTGCCGCAATCGCCGAAAGCACCCGTAAAGACGTTCTCGGTAAATAAGTACTAGCGCCTATGCCTACTGTTGTTTACGGCGGGCAGTCATATGAGTGCGGGGAGCAATCCGTACTCGACTGCTTGACTGCCCAAGGTGTTCCTATCCCTTCTTCCTGCCGCTCAGGTTCCTGCCAAACCTGTCTGATGCGCGCAATCAAGGGTTCCGTTCCTGAAAAAGCAAAAGCGGGATTGAAGCCAACCCTCGCTGCACAGAATTATTTCCTGCCATGCTCCTGCTATCCCGAAGAAAATATCGAAATCGTCCTGCCCGCAGAAGGCATGGGCAAGATCGAGGCCACGGTTGCTAGCGTTGAATATCTAAATGCCGACATTCTCGGCATCAAGCTCCATCCTTCCAAGCCGCTAACATACAAGGCTGGACAATTCATCAATTTCTTCAGAGACGCTGCCACTGCGCGTTCCTATTCCCTGGCGAGCGTTCCTGCGCTCGACCATGAGCTCTATTTAAATGTGCGGAAAGTCCCCTCCGGATTGGTGAGCGGCTGGATTTTCAGCAACCTCAAAGCAGGTGACACTGTCACCATTTCGGAAGCTGCCGGTGATTGTTTTTACGTCCCCGGGAAACCCGGTCAAAATATTCTACTGATCGGAACCGGATCCGGCCTCGCCCCCTTGTACGGCATTATCCGTGACGCACTGCTGAACGGGCATACAGGCCAGATCAGCCTGTACCATGGCAGTTACAACGCGGACGGATTTTATCTGGTCAAGGAGCTGCAAAAGCTTGAGCAGTACCACTCCAATTTCCGCTATACCCCCTGCGTGTCAGAAGGCGAGGCGCAGAAGGATTATGCCCAAGGGATGGTTTTAGATATCGCCTTGGCTGATAACCCCGATCTTTCCGGCTGGCGCATTTTCCTGTGCGGCAATCCGGATATGGTGAACGCGGCCAAGAGGGAAACATTTTTTGCAGGTGCTTCCATGAACGATATTTATGCCGACCCTTTTTGATTTATTGCGCCAGCGCCCCGACTGCGCCGAGTTCCAAGGCTAATCTGCAGCCGCAAATCAAAGCTGAATAAGGGTTGCAGGAATGGTCGCACGAAAGGTATATAATAAATACATAAATAGATTGACGGGGGGATGTAGCAATAATATAGTGCGACAAATTGTCGCAGGCCTCCCTTGTCAGTAATTAGCGACGGCAATAGAACTACGCGGAATTCCCGCAAAAAAAGTGCATTTTAAATCTATCAATATGGAGGCAAATATGAGGCAGTCACTTGTAACACGCATGTTTCTCATTTGTGCACTTGCGCTATTGCCGCGTCTGGTTTGGGCCGAGGCGCGTGAATTCAACCTGGCAATCGACGAAGTGACAATTGATGTGGCACCGGGTTTCAGCAACAAGGTGTTTGCGTTCAACGGCCAGGTTCCCGGCCCCTTGATTCACGTCAAGGAGGGCGACGATGTCACGGTGCATGTGACCAACAACACCACGCTCAACCACTCCATCCACTGGCACGGCATCAACCAGATCGGCACTTGGCACATGGATGGCGTTCCCGGCGTATCCCAGCAGACCGACATCAAGCCGGGCGAGACCTACACCTACAAATTCAATGTCGACCGTCCCGGCACCCTGTGGTACCACTGCCATGTCAATGTATGGGAACACGTTGCCACGCGCGGCATGTGGGGGCCGATCATCGTCGATCCTAAAAACCCTACGGAACTCGACAAGAGCGTCACCAAGGATGCCGTCCTGATGATGAGCACTTGGCAATCTGCTTATGCCAATTCTTACGGCAAGGGCGGCATGCCATCGGACGTGGCCGATTACTTCTCGGTCAATGGCCGCTCGTTCCCAATGACCCAGCCGATCCGGGTCAAGAAGGGCGATGTGCTGCGTATGCGCTTCATTGGCGCTGGCGACGAAACCCACCAGATGCATATGCACGGACATGACATGCTGGTGGTTGCGAAAGACGGTTACAACCTTCCCGTCCCTTACTATGTGGACACGGTTCCAGTCGGCCCCGGCGAGCGTTATGACGTAATCGTCAAGATGAACAACCCCGGCTATTTCGTGATGCACGATCATGTGGATCGGCATATGACCAACAACGGCGCGATGATGGGCGGCCCGATGACGGTGTTTGAGTATGCCGACGTGAAGATGGATGACTGGTATGCATGGAAAACTATCGTCTACGATCCAAACTTCTTCTACAGCGAATCCCTGAAGCAGCCTTATGGCATGTACAACAGCGCCGGCTTCCAGGGTAAGCCGGTCGAACAGGGCAGGAGGCGGAGGCAATGATGCAGCGAATTATTTTCTCCTCTTTGCTCTTTGTTTCCACAACCGCCTTCGCGGCGGATGGCATCCTGCAAAAAGATTGTGCTGCCTGCCACAACCTGACCGGGCCTGCGGCGCAGACGTTGAAAGAGGCTTGGGCTAAAAAAGGGCCTGGTCTTTTTTACGCGGGCAACAAATACCGCCAGGAATGGCTGGTGTCCTGGCTGCAGAAACCGCAGCGCATCCGCCCCGCCGGGATGTATTACGGCGACCATATCAAGCCCGGCCCCAAGGGCGACGAGATTGATACCTCCACGCTCAAGGATCATGTGGTACTTACCAAGGCCGATGCCGCCACTGTCGCCGCCGAGCTGATGAAACTAAAGCCGCATGACGACCTGATCGCCAAGGAAAAAATCGAACCCGGCGCGATCAGTAAAGATGAAGGTGAAAAAGTGTTCGACAAGTTTTGGGGCTGTATGGCCTGCCATTTGATTGAACCGGGATATGGCGGCTTCTCCGGCCCGGAGCTCTATACTGCGGCCCAGCGCCTGCAACCCGAGTTTATGGCCAGCTTTATCCGCAATCCGCAAGCGTGGGAACCGAAGACCTGGATGCCGAACAAGGAAGTGTCGAATGGCAATCTTCAGAAAATGGTGCATTACTTTGAAGTGTTGAGCAAGGAGACCGCAAATGCTCAATAAATTACTGTTCGCAGCTTTGCTGGCTTGCTCGCTGCAAGCGCAAGCCAAAGAAAGCGCCGCCGACAACTATAAGACTTACTGCGTCCAATGCCACGGCATGGAAGGCAACGGCAAGGGCATAAACATCCGCGACATGTCTGTCAACCCGCGCGACCACACCGATGCTAAAGCAATGTCTGGGCGCTCGGATGAAACGCTGTTCAAGGCCATCAAGGAAGGCGGATCTGCCATCAGCAAATCCGTGCTGATGCCGCCGTGGGAGGGAGCATTGAGCGATGAAGAAATCAAGGATCTGGTGCAGCATTTGCGCATATTGTGCACATGCAAATTCGGAACCTGATAGTAGCAAAGTAGTGGAGGAGAAGTTGTTTCAAGAAGTCGATTGGTAGTTAACTAACCGAAAGGGAAATACAATGCATGCATTTAAAAAATCAACAATTGCAATAATGACGGTAGCTGCGCTCTTTTCCGCACAGCAGGTTTTTGCGAAAACCGTCAAGGTCGATATGACAGCCATGGAAGTTGATGTCGACGTCCATGGCAAGATGGTTGGCGGCTCTGACACCATGGCAGCATGGACGTTTGACGGCGCTATCCCAGGCAAGGCAGTGATTGTGGAAGAAGGCGACACAGTGGATTTCACGCTGACTAACCCGGCAACAAATAAAAACGCGCACGCGATGGATTTCCACGCAGCTCAAGTGAACGTTCTGGACGAGTTCGGCGAAGTCGCACCGGGCAAGACCAAGACCTTCAAGTTTGAAGCCAAGGTTCCAGGCGTATTCATGTACCACTGCGGTGCAGGCCCAATGGTGCAGCACATCGCACGCGGCATGTACGGCGCGATCATCGTCGAGCCTAAGGATAAGAAGGACTATCCCAAGGCTGACCGTGAATACGTGCTGATTCAGCAACAGTACTTCCCGGACGTGGAAAACTACGGCTCAATGCTGGGTGATGCCAACGCTTGGAAGGGCTCGCTGGTAAACGGCAAAGTTCTGCATTACGATCCAGTACATGATCCTAAGGGCGACCATGGTGTTCTGGAAGCCAAGCCAGGTGAGCGCGTACGTATTTATTATGTAAACGCCAACATCAACCTGCCTGTTGCATTGCACCCTATCGCCAGCATCTGGGATCGCGTGTACATCAACGGCAACCCAAAGAACCAACTGGTTGGGATTCAAACCTACAACATGGCTGTAGCTGAAGCCGGCACCTTCGACCTCGTAACACCGAAGGACAAGGAAGTTGCCGGTATTGCAATCGTTGACCATGCAATGAACGCCGCCCTGCGCGGAGCGATCACTGTTCTGGTGAGCAAGAAAGACGCGACCGCAACTGCGGGTAAGCGTGATGCTCATGGCAATCTGAACTACGTCAAGTAATAGTTAGTTGAAGTTTTGGGGGGCGTATGCCCCCCATTTTTTTTAGTACAATGCATTTTTAGCTGTGGCAACAGGAAACCGGATCACTGACATGACGAAGAAAAATGCAGCCGGCCTTGCGCTGTTAGGCGTCATCATCCTCGCCGCGTACTTTATAAATCAGCACATTTCAATTTCATGGCTGGATGCGCAAAGCGCATCGCCAAGCATCAACACAGCATCCCTGCCCGACTTCAACCAACCCGGACAGGGAAAAATCTGGGTGTGTCCGATGCACCCGGAGATCATGCAGGATCATCCCGGCACTTGCCCGATCTGCGGCATGGAACTGGTAGAGAGCAAGGATCACACCGGCCACGACCACGGTGTCCATATAGATAGCGCATCCGTGCAGAAGCTCGGCGTAAGGCTGGCCCGCGTAAAAAAATCCATGCTAGCTCAGGAAGTCCTCAGCTACGGCAACGTCACGGCGGACGGTACGACTCTGTATAACGTCCACAGCTATTTCGACGGCTGGATCAAGAAGTCGTATATCCATTCTCTTGGGCAGCACATAGCAAAAGGACAGGTGATTTACGAGTTTTACTCCCCCGATTTAATTGCGCAACAGAAAGAGTATTTGAGATTTGTGGAACGCCGCAACCAGGTACTGCAGACGATAGGTGACGCCAGGTTTCAGGAGAATGAATACGTGATGGACTTACTCCAGGAGCTTTCACGGGAAAGGACAAAGTTCCTGCGCAAGGATGTCGGCATCGAAACCGTGGAGAAGCTTGAAAATTCTCGGCAGGCTATCGAAGTGGTCAAGATACTGGCGGCTGAATCCGGCGTGGTGACCCAGATCAATGCGCGTGAAGGCAACTTCGTCACACCTTCCGTCACGCTGTTTACCCTGTCAAACACCTCCAGGGTATGGGTCGAAGTTGCACTGTACCCGGACCAGACCTCCCTGGTTAAAAACGGGGATGACGTGACTATCAAAAATTCTGCCGGGCAGGAAATCAATAGCAAAATCAGCTTCCTTAATTCGGTCGCCGACAACAACAAAGTCAGCGCGCGCATCGCTCTGGACAACAGCAAGCTGCACTTGCGTCCCGGCAACTTTGTCGACGTAAACATCCGTGCCCAGGCGCACGAGGCGCTGGTCCTGCCGCGTTCTGCGGTGATGGTCACCGGGCAAGGCAATATGGTGATGCTCAGCCAGGGCGCAGGGCATTTCCTGCCACTGCATGTCGAGACCGGCAGCGAGAGCGGCGACTGGATCGAGATTAGCGACGGATTGCAGGAAGGTGCAGAAGTCGCCGTCAACGGCCAGTTCCTGCTCGACTCCGCCGCGAATCTCCATGCTGCGGCTGAACGGATGCACACGCACAAGCCATGATAGAACGCATTATCGGCTGGTCGTTCAATAACCGCTTGGCCGTCATTCTGGTGTCACTTGCCCTGGGGGCCATAGGCGCATACTCCTCGCTCAACATGACGCTGGATGCGATCCCCGATCTTTCCGATGTGCAGGTCATTGTCAAAACCTCCTATCCCGGCCAATCCCCGGAACTCGTCGAAGACCAGGTCACCTACCCGCTCACCAGCGCACTGCTTTCCGTGCCTGGTTCGACCGCCGTGCGCGGTTTTTCCATGTACGGCGAATCGTATTTGTATGTTCTGTTCAAAGATGGCACGGATCCGTACTGGGCGCGCTCCAGGGTACTGGAATATTTGAGCCAGACTACTGCGCGCCTGCCGCAGGGTGTGTCACCCACATTGGGGCCGGATGCATCGGGCGTAGGCTGGGTGTTTGAGTATGCCCTGGTGGACCGCAACCATCGCTACGACCCGGATCAGTTGCGCGCGGTGCAGGATTTCTACCTGAAGTATGAATTGCAGAGCCTGCCCGGCGTGGCGGAGGTGGCAAGCGTGGGCGGCATGGTGCGGCAATTTCAGATCGAGGTCGATCCCAATCGCCTGGCCGCCTACAAAATCACCCTGGAGCAATTGGCCCGTGCGGTCAGGGACAACAATGTCTCCAGCGGCGGCGCCGTGGTTGAATTGGGGCGCGCAGAGTTCATGATCCGCGCCAAGGGTTATCTGAAATCGCTGGACGATTTCAGAAATATCCCCGTTGCCATGAATGCGCAAGGCGTCCCGATCAGGCTGCAGGATATCGCGCACATCGGCACAGGACCCGAGGCGCGGCGCGGCGTGACTGACCTCGACGGGCAAGGTGATGTGAGCGGAGGAATCGTGGTGATGCGCTACGGCCACAATGCGCTCGACACGGTACAGCAAGTCAAGGAACGTTTGGAAGAGCTTAAATCCGGCTTACCCGAAGGGGTGGAACTCGTCGTCACCTATGACCGCTCCGGGCTGATACTCGATGCGGTGCACACTTTGCGCAGCAAGCTGGTGGAAGAATCCATCGCCGTCGCCATCGTGTGCCTGCTGTTCCTGTTCCATTTCCGTTCCTCGCTGGTAGCCGTGGTCACCCTGCCCCTGGGCATACTGATCGCATTTATCATCATGCAACAGCAAGGCGTCACTGCCAATATCATGTCACTGGGCGGCATTGCCATTGCCATCGGCGCGATGGTGGACGGCGCCATCGTGATGATAGAGAACATGCACAAGCATCTGGAGAAACTCGGGCCTGATGCAGATTACTGGCAAGCCGCAAAACAAAGCGCGCTGGAAGTCGGCCCCGCCCTGTTTTTCTCGCTGCTCGTGATCACCGTTTCCTTCCTGCCCGTGTTCACCCTGACCGGCCAGGAAGGAAAGCTTTTCGCACCGCTCGCCTACACCAAGACCTATGCCATGGCGGCAGCGGCAGTGCTGGCAATCACGCTCACCCCGGTGCTGATGGGCTATTTTATCCGTGGAAAAATTTCCGGTGAAAGCAGCAACCCGCTAAACCGCTGGCTACAGGCAGGCTACCGACCCTTGCTCAATTTTGCACTGCGCAAAAGACGCGCAACCATAGGTATCGCCTTGGCATTGCTGCTGTCCGCGCTGTTCCCTGTTGCCAAGCTGGGCAGTGAATTCATGCCGCCGCTGTATGAAGGCGGCCTGCTCTACATGCCGACCACGCTGCCTGGAATTTCCATAGACGAGGCCGCCAATTTGTTGCAGGTCACCGACCGGCTGATCAAGGAAATGCCCGAAGTCGAGCGCGTATTCGGCAAGGCGGGACGCGCCGACACGGCGACCGATCCTGCCCCTCTGTCCATGCTGGAAACGACCATCCTGCTGAAGCCGCAAAGCGAGTGGCCGCAGGGCGAGACAGTGGAAGAATTTATCCACAAACTGGACAGTGAAGTGAACCTGCCCGGCCTCACCAACTCCTGGGGTTACCCGATCAGGACGCGCATAGACATGCTCGCAACGGGAATCAAGACACCTCTCGGCATTAAGATCACCGGCCCCGATCTGCCGGGCATCTCGGCACTGGCAGAAGAGATCGAAACCGTCCTGAAAAGTGTGGCGGGCACGCGGACTGTTTTTGCCGAGCGTGTAGCGGGTGGACATTACCTCGACATCGAAGTCGACCGGCGCCGTGCCGCGCGTTACGGCGTGACGGTGGCGGATGTGCAGAACCTGGTGCAAAGCGCCATTGGCGGGGAAAACATCAGCACCCTGATTTCCGGACGCGAGCGTTTCTCCATCAATATGCGCTATCCCAGAGGACTCAGGGACTCGGTGGCAAAACTCAGCGATAGCCGCGTGACCCTGCCCAACGGTGAACAGATACCGCTGGGCAATCTGGCGCGACTCAGCATCATCGACGGGCCATCCGAAATAAAGAGCGAAAACGCACGCCTGGTCGGCTACGTCTACATCAACACCGCTGGTCGCGATCTCGGCGGCTACGTGCAAGAAGCAAACGCTGCCATCGAAAAATCGGTAAAAATCAAACCGGGCTACGCCATCAAGTGGTCCGGCCAATACGCCAACATGCAACACGCCAAACAGCGCCTGTACCTTGCTGTTCCGCTCACCCTGGCGCTGGTGATATTGCTGCTCTACGTGCACTTCCGTCACTTCGGCAAAGTGCTGCTGGTATTGTTGTGCCTGCCGTTCTCGTTGATCGGAGGAGTGTGGCTGGTTTACCTTTTGGGCTATCAACTCTCGGTCGCGGTCGCGGTCGGCTTCATCGCACTCGCCGGGGTAGCTTCCGAATTCGGCGTAGTGATGCTGCTTTACCTGGACAGTGCAATAGCGGCGGCACACGCATCTGGACATCTGTTTGAACGCCGCGCGCTGGTCGCCGCCATCATCCAGGGCGCTGCCTTGCGCCTGCGCCCAAAAATGATGACCGTGTGCGTGATCGTAGCTGGCCTGTTGCCGGTGATGTTCAGCAACGCGATCGGGACGGATGTGATGAAGCGCATTGCCGCGCCGCTTATCGGTGGCATGCTCACGGCGCCGCTGTTATCCCTGGTAGTAATCCCGATGATCTATCTTTGGTGGCAGGAAAAATTGCTACAACACGAATAATCGATTGCGTCACCTTGTTGCCATTCAATCTGTCTAGCATGGGGCACAATATGGGCTATTGGGAAAGGTTTTAATCACGGGGCGGGCGCGAAAACCAAGTGCAACATTTTTTCATGAAAGAATGTTGGATGGCGGAAAAATACAAACACCTCACCTTGGATGACAGAGTCTTGATTCAAACCCAGCTCCAGCAAGGATTTAAACCAGGGGCAATCGCCGA
>JANYJE010000051.1 GCA_025408405.1 Nitrosomonadales bacterium
TTGATATTCGGTAACGCGAGTTTCAAAAAAGTTTTTCTCTTTTTTCAGATCGATCATTTCCGCCATCCACGGGAACGGATTGGTGGCGCCCTCAAACATGGGGTCAAGGCCAATTTGCTGCGCACGACGATTGGCAATAAAGCGCAGATATTCCTTGAACATCGCCGCATTCAGGCCCAGCACGCCGCGCGGCATGGTGTCTTCAGCATAGCGGTATTCCAGTTCCACCCCTTTTTGTATCAGGGCACGAACCTCCTCGCGGAACGCAGGTGTCCACAAATGCGGGTTTTCCAGCTTGATCTGGTTGATCAGATCCACGCCGAAATTGAGGTGCATGGACTCATCCCGCAGGATGTACTGATACTGCTCAGCCGCTCCGGTCATCTTGTTCTGGCGCCCCAGCGCAAGAATTTGCACGAAACCCACATAGAAGAACATGCCTTCCATGATGCAGGCAAACACGATCAGGCTTTTCAGCAGATTCTGGTCGGCTTCTGGCGTGCCTGTCTTGAAATGCGGATTGGTCAGGGTATCGATAAAGGGCAGCAAAAACTCGTCCTTGTCACGAATACTGGCGACTTCGTGATACATATTAAAAATTTCACCATCATCCAGACCCAGACTTTCCACTATGTACTGGTAGGCGTGGGTATGTATTGCCTCTTCAAATGCCTGACGCAACAGATACTGGCGGCACTCGGGATTGGTGATGTGCCTGTAAGTACCCAATACGATATTGTTTGCGGCCAGGCTGTCGGCAGTGCTGAAAAAGCCCAGATTCCGCTTCACCAGAAGGCGTTCATCTGCGGTCAAACCGCTAGGATTTTTCCACAGGGCGATATCCGCGCTCATGTTGACTTCCTGCGGCATCCAGTGGTTGGCACAGCCCGCCAGATATTTCTCCCAGGCCCATTTGTACTTGAATGGAACCAACTGATTCACGTCTGCATGACAATTGATAATACTTTTGTCTTCTACACGTATACGGCCGCTGCCTTCAGCCGCCATTGTGTAAGCGCGCTGGCCTGATTCCGATATTGCACCAGACTCCGCCATTGCAGCGGCTGCGCCCATTGCCGCCATGTTAATTCCGGCCGCTTTTGCCTCCGGCATTACTTCATCTTCAAATAACAACATATTTTTCTCCCTATGTTTCTTAATTTTTGCAGGGTGCGTCCCACGCACCAATGGTGATGGTGCGTGGGACGCACCCTGCATTATCTCTACTGGCAGGCTTCACCGGGTGGATTGTTGTGGTACGACACAACCTGAAGGTTAGTCTGCACCGCAACCCCTCCGTTCAGCCTGCCTACTGGCAGGCCTCACATTCGGGATTGTCAATCGAACAGAACTGATTTTCTGACGCCGCGTCATTACTGCCCACTGACACCGCATTTAATGCCCCGGTGCGCGAAGTGGATTTTTCTGCGGAGGTTGCGCCCATGGTGCGCAGGTAATAAGTGGTCTTCAAACCGCGCAGCCACGCCAGCTTGTAAGTCTCGTCCAGCTTGCGACCCGACACACCAGCCATATAGATATTCAGCGATTGCGCCTGGTCTATCCATTTCTGCCGGCGCGAAGCCGCCTCAATCAGCCACTGCGGCTCAAACTCAAATGCGGTCGCATACAGCTGGCGCAATTCTGGCGGAATACGGTCTATCTTGGACACGCTGCCGTCGAAGTATTTCAGGTCCGAAATCATCACCTCATCCCACAGGCCCAGTTTCTTCAGGTCGCGCACCAGATAATCGTTGATGACGGTGAATTCACCCGACAGGTTCGATTTCACAAACAGGTTTTGATAGGTAGGCTCGATGCAGGCTGACACCCCGATGATATTGGAGATCGTCGCTGTCGGTGCAATCGCCACGCAGTTTGAATTGCGCATGCCGTGCTGCTTGATGCGTGTGCGCAATGCATCCCAGTCCATGCTTACGGAAGCATCAACTTCAACATAACCACCGCGCTGTTCGCGCAACATGTTCAATGTATCCTGTGGCAGAATGCCCTGATCCCACAGACTGCCGCGATAGCTGGCGTAACGCCCTCTTTCTTCGGCAAGCTCGGTAGAGGCCAAATAAGCGTAATAGCACACCGCTTCCATGGATCGGTCGGAAAACTCAACAGCCGCTTCCGAAGCGTAGGGCACACGCAACTCGTGCAGACAATCCTGGAATCCCATGATGCCCAGCCCGACCGGGCGGTGCTTGAGGTTGGAATTGCGCGCTTTTGCCACGGCGTAATAGTTGATGTCGATGACGTTATCCAGCATGCGCATCGCGGTATTGATGGTGCGCCGCAATTTGGCATGATCCAGCTGACCATATTTTTCATGGCCTTGCGGATACAAATGCGCCACCAGATTGACCGAGCCCAGATTGCACACGGCAATTTCAGTATCAGAGGTGTTCAGGGTAATCTCGGTACACAGGTTGGAGCTATGCACCACGCCCACATGCTGTTGCGGCGAACGGATGTTGCTGGGATCCTTGAATGTGATCCAGGGATGGCCGGTTTCGAACAGCATCGACAGCATCTTGCGCCACATCTGGTTCGCTGGAACACGCTTGAAATACTTGATCTCGCCGCGGTCGGCTTTACGCTCGTATTCGCTGTAGGCCTCAGTAAACGCGCGGCCATAAAGCTCATGCAGGTCGGGCACGTCGTTAGGCGAGAACAGCGTCCACTCGCCATTTTCCATCACGCGCTGCATGAACAGATCGGGGATCCAGTTCGCGGTGTTCATGTCGTGGGTGCGACGGCGGTCGTCGCCGGTGTTCTTGCGCAGGTCGAGGAATTCCTCGATATCCAGATGCCAGGTTTCCAGATACGCGCACACCGCGCCCTTGCGTTTGCCGCCCTGGTTCACCGCGACCGCGGTGTCGTTGACGACTTTGAGGAAGGGCACGACGCCCTGCGATTTGCCGTTGG
>JANYJE010000052.1 GCA_025408405.1 Nitrosomonadales bacterium
AGCACATCGATTAACTCCCCAGCCCACATACCCACACTAATCGGTTGTTTTATTTGAATTTTAAAGAACTTTACCGCTCTCGCAGTTGCTGCCTTAGCAGCGAAGAGGTGCGCATTATACAGATCAATATGACTTCGTCAACCTGTTTAAAAAACTTTTCAACGTTGGGTTGCGGGGGCAGGATTTGAACCTACGACCTTCGGGTTATGAGCCCGACGAGCTGCCAGACTGCTCCACCCCGCGTCAGCGAAGAGGAGAACTATAGCAAATGATCAGACACTCGTCAAACACTATTCAATATTACTCTTTTAGTACTTCCTCACTCCCTCATAAATTTTCGATCCACGGAACTGAATCTATGGCAATCAGTCCACTGTACGTAGTTAATCGTACCAACCGACATTGGACAAATGCGCACACCACGTTAGAATCACAGACTATATGAATCGCCTCTTCCATTTCTTGTTGCTTGTGCTGTTCGCACTCTTGCAGTGCGTAGCGCCTATTGCTCACGCTCATGTAAACGGTGACAACGTTGATCAGAATGTACACATCACCATCAGTAAGTCTTCGGAGTTAGCAGATGCGGATTCCGGTGCCACTCATTTGTCTGTTGGTGCATCACACTCTCCTGTCATATGCATGCCGCCGGAATACAAAGGTGATGGCCAGACGATTACGCAACACTTTGTCGCAAGTGACCAGCGCGTATTATTGCTGGCGGAGCATATCGCCCCCACAGTGGCAACTTCCCAGTCGCATGATTACGCTTCGCCTCGGTACCAGCGTCCCTACAGCCAAGCGCCGCCCGCCTAAATATATCAGCGCGAACAATCCGCTTTGCAATGCAAAGCAATTCTTAAAGCTACCATCACTTTACTTAATGTTGCCAAAAGGCAACATCAGGAGCTTATAACTATGAGAGCAAAGCTAGTCTCTTTATTGCTGATTCTGTTATGTGGGAATAATGCCTTTGCAACAGATGATCTAGCACTTACCCCCAAACAGATCCAAGCGCTTGGAATAAGCACATCCTCCCTGTCTGGCAATAAACAAGGAGAGATCGCCGGCATGCCGGCACAGGTTGTAATTCCGGGCAATCAGTTGTTTATTGTCAGCACACCGTTACCGGCGATGATTGAACAAACCCTGGCTGGCGTGGGAGACCACGTAAATAAAGGCCAGACACTGGCACGACTGCAAAGTCCGGCGTTAGCCGAAGCACAGCGAGGGTTGCTACAGGCTAGCACCCAGGAACAACTGGCCAAGGGTAATCACATACGTGATGAACAACTATGGCAAGACGGCATCATCGCAGAAAGCCGCTATCGTACAGCGCTTAGCCAGCACACCGAAGCCAGCGCGGCTCTAGCAGAGCGCAAACAGATGCTGCGCCTGGCTGGCATGTCAGAGAGTGACATCGCCCACCTGCAATCCGGTGGCAACTTAAACAGCCTGCTAGTTATCACCTCCCCCATCGACGGAGTCATTCTGGAGAAATCGGCCAGTGCTGGACAACGCCTGGATGCCGCCACGCCACTCTTCAAAGTCGCCAGGCTGCAACCACTGGGACTGGAAATTCAGGCCCCCTTGGCAAGCACACAAGGCATTAAGATTGGTGCCGAGGTCAGCATCCCCTCCCACAATGCCAAAGGTAAAATCACCGCCATCGGGCGAAGCCTGAGTGATGGCAACCAGACCATCCTGTTGCGCGCACTGATACATCAGGGGGTGCAGAATCTGCGCCCAGGACAATTTGTCGAAGCCAGCATTGCTACCAGCTCCGGCAACAGCGCCCAGTGGAATATTCCCAATAGCGCCCTGGCACGTATCGAAGGGAAAAACATGATCTTCATCGAAACTGCCAAGGGCTTTCATGTTGAAATCGTGACCATATTGCATGAGGGAGAACAGAACACGCTAGTAAAAGGAAATTTCCGTGGCAATGAAAAAATAGCCGTGCGCGGTGTTTCCGCATTAAAAGCCAGCTTGATGGGCATAGGGGCTGAATAATGCTATCTAAACTCGTTGAGTTTTCCCTGACCCAGCGTTTGCTGATCATCGCACTCACGCTGATGCTCGTCGGCGCAGGTGCCTTGTCGTTTAGCGAGCTGCCCATAGACGCCTTCCCTGACGTTTCCTCCACGCAGGTCAAGCTCATCATGAAAGCGCCCGGCATGACGCCGGAGGAAGTAGAGGCTCGCATCGTGGCACCCATAGAGGTTGAAATGCTGGGTATCCCCAACCAGCGCACGCTACGCTCCATTTCCAAATATGCCATTGCCGATATCACCATAGATTTTGCAGATGGCACAGATATTTACTGGGCGCGCCAGCAAGTGGCGGAACGCCTGAACAATGTGCTGCGCGATCTGCCCGCTGGAACAGGTGGGGGGCTGGCCCCTATTACCACCCCATTGGGCGAGATGTTCATGTTTACCGTGGAAGGTGATGACTTTTCTCTGGAACAGCGGCGCACCATACTAGACTGGACGATACGCCCGGCACTGCGCACCCTGCCCGGAGTAGCCGATGTTAACTCGCTGGGCGGCCTGGCACGCAGTTTTGAAGTGGTGCCGGATCACACCGCGCTGGCGGCACGCAAACTCACCATGGCGATGCTACAACAGGCTCTGGAGGCGAATAACCGTAACGACGGCGCTGGTCGTCTGAGCGATGGCGACGAGGCACTGCTGGTGCGGGCTGAAGGCAGCATCAAGAACCTGCAGGATATACGCGACATTGTCATCAACAGCCCGGGCGGCAATCCCATCCGCGTTAGCGATGTGGCTCAGGTACGCATCGGCAGCCTGACGCGGTATGGCGTTGTCACCAAAGATGGCCATGGCGAGGCGGTTGAGGGATTAGTGCTGGGCCTGCGCGGCGCAAATGCCCAGAAAGTTGTCGATGGCGTTCGTGCGAAACTGGCCGAACTTGCCCCTCTCCTGCCCAAGGGCGTGACAACCCGTGTTTTCTATGACCGCGGCAGCTTGGTTAAACGCGCTATCGGCACAGTCGCCAAGGCACTCACCGAGGCGATCATACTGGTCGTAATACTGTTAGTGCTGTTCCTGGGCAACCTGCGTGCGGCACTGGTCGTGGCCATCACACTGCCTCTAGCGGTGCTCACTACCTTTATGCTGATGCAGCAGTTCAGCATGTCAGCCAACCTGATGAGTCTGGGCGGGCTGGCTATCGCGATAGGCATGCTGGTAGATGCCTCTGTAGTGGTAGTTGAGAATATCATCAGCCACCTGGCTGAAAAACGCCAACACATTCCCCACCTGCACATCATCTACAGCGCGGTAAAAGAAGTTATCACCCCGGTGGCTGCAGGAGTAGCCATTATCATTATCGTGTTTCTGCCGCTGATGACCCTGCAAGGGCTGGAGGGCAAACTGTTCATTCCGGTTGCCCTCACCATCGTGTTCGCACTGGCAGCCTCCCTGCTGTTTTCTCTGAGCGTTATTCCCATGCTCGCCTCCTTCATGCTGAAAAATGCCAGTCATGAAGACCCTTGGCTGGTGCGCAAGTCCCTAAATCTCTACACCCCACTGCTCAATAAAGCGTTAGCCAATGAACGCAAGGTATTGGCGGTTGCACTAGGTACCCTGGCGCTGACCATAGTGGTTTACCTGCTGATAGGGAAAACTTTCATGCCGGAAATGGATGAAGGCGACATCATCATGCAGACGGCAAAACTGCCTTCCATCAGCCTGGCGCAGACTGCAGCGCTGGATGAGAGAATTCAGGGAGCCATCCTCAAATCTGTACCCGAGGTGCAAGGTATCGTCTCGCGTGCCGGTGCCGATGAGCTTGGGCTTGATCCTATGGGCTTGAACGAGACGGATAATTTTTTGGTGCTTAAGCCACAAACGGAATGGCGCATGCGAGACAAAGCGGCTCTCATTGATGAAATCCGCAAAGTGATGACGGACTTTCCAGGTATCGAATTCAGTTTTACCCAACCCATCTCCATGCGTGTCTCAGAGATGCTCACCGGATCGCGCGGTGATGTGGCGGTCAAAATATTTGGCGGTGACATCAAACAGTTGAACTCCATCTCGGAAAAAATGGTGGGAGTCATCAAAGGCATCAAAGGCAGCGAAGATGCCTACACCGTCAAAAACAACGGCGTGCAATATTACCGTGTAGTGGCTGACCGGCTCGCTGCAGGGCGCCTGGGGCTGAGTGTGGATGACATCAGCAACACCCTGCGCACCCAGGTGGAAGGCCGCCTGCTCGGGACCGTCATCGAAGAAGGGCGCCGCACCCCACTCCTGCTGCGTGGCGAAGCCGATGTGCAGCAATCCCCCGCACTCTTTGCCGCGCTTACCTTGCCATTGCCGAATGGGCAAAGCGTACCGCTCTCGGTTATTGCCAAACTTGAGCGCGCAGATGGCCCCGTGAAAATAGACAGGGAAAACGGCGCACGCATGGTAGTCGTGCAGACCAACGTACGCGAACGCGACCTAGTCGGTTTTGTGGAAGAAGCCAAGGCGGCGGTGGCAGCACAGATAACGCTCCCCTCAGGCTACTATCTGCGTTGGGGTGGACAGTTTGAAAACCAGCAACGCGCTGCGGCAAGATTGGCTGTCGTAGTGCCTATAGCACTCGGCCTGATCTTCATGTTGCTGTTCGCCACCTTCGGCTCGGTGCGTCAGGCAGGACTGGTGCTGACTAACGTCCCGTTTGCCCTGATTGGTGGCGTGTTTGCGTTGTGGATCAGCGGCGAATACTTGTCCGTTCCGGCATCGGTCGGTTTTATCGCACTACTGGGCATCGCCGTATTGAACGGCGTGGTGATGGTGTCCTATTTCAACCAGCTGCACCTTGAAGGCATGGATATCACACGTGTCGTCAGCGAAGGCGCCAAGCGGCGTTTGCGCCCGGTATTGATGACCGCCAGCATCACCGCTTTCGGTCTGTTGCCGCTGCTGTTCGCGCATGGCCCCGGCTCGGAAATTCAGAAGCCTCTCGCCATCGTGGTTACCGGTGGCCTGATCAGCTCAACCCTGTTGACGCTGATCATGCTGCCCATTTTGTACCGCCGTTTTGGCATCAAACGTGGTGGCTAAAAACATGGATAAAATATTGAATTGTTGCCTGACTTTGGTTTGCCATAAATCGCTGGAAGAGCGTCTGGTTAACCACTTGCTCGAGCACCCCGAATGGGTGGGAGGCTTCTCGGTAGGCCAGATTGACGGTCACAGCCTGAAAGAATATCTTCCCAGCATGATGGAGCAGGTGCGCGGCCGCTCTCAGCGCATCGAGATTCGCTGCGTAATGAATCTGGACGCTGCGCAGGCACTGCTGGCGCACCTTAAAGCAAAAGAAGCCAACAAGGAAATCGCTTACTGGATTTTACCCGTCGTCGAATATGGAAGGCTGGCGTGAAAAAATTACTCCTTACACTCGCGACCCTGCTCACAGCACCGGTTTTTGCTGCAGAAGAAAATTTCCCGGATCTACCGCCATCTGCCCAGGTGGAAACTGCTTTGAGCCAGCACATCAATGTGCAGACTGCTGAAACCGGCGTCTTGCTGGAGCAGGGCAATCAGCGCAAATGGAACAGCGGCCCTTATGAGTTTAACGTGCGCGCCGGCAGTTATCAGCGCAATGTCAACAGCAGTGGGCAGGCACTCAGAGAATGGGATGTGGCCATTGAGCGCCCGATCCGCTTGTTTAACAAAGCCTCGCTGGACAGCGACATCGGAGCCGAAGGAGTAGCCCGTGCCGAATTTGCACTCGGCGATGCACACCACGAAGCGGGGCGTTTGCTGTTACATCTCTGGTTCAACTGGCAGCGCGAACAGGCACAGGTCAGCCAATGGCAGCAACAGGCAGATATCCTCAGGCAGCAGGCCCAAATGACCGAGAAACGCCTGTTTGCAGGCGATTCTCCGAAAATGGAGCTGAATCAGGCTCAGGCCGCCGTAGCGCAAGCCGGCGTCTCCTTGCAGCAAGCCAGCATGCGCGCACAACTTGCCGCCAGCGAACTGATACGCCCATTCCCGGGATTGCTCTTGCCGCCACAGCCCGTACTCGCCACACCACAGCCGGTTGAACACGATCTGAGTTACTGGCAAGAACAGGTGATGGCCGACAATCATGAGCTCGGCATGGTGCAAGCGGACAGCCGCATTCAGAAACTGCTGGCACAGCGCAGCAGCGCAGACCGCCTGCCCGATCCCACTATCGGCCTGCGTTACTCGAATGAATTGGGAGGCGAAGAAAAAGTGGCCGGCGTCTATGTATCTGTTCCACTCTCATTCGGCTTGCGCGGCAGCAATGCCGAAATCGCACGCCGCCAGGCCGAGATTGCCAATCAGCGCGAAGCCGCCAGCACGCGGCGTCTTGGCGGTGATGTGTATGCCGTCTACACGCAAGCCATAAACACCTACCAGGTCTGGCAACAGGCTCAAGAAGCTGCCAGCAACGTGCGCCGTAACGCGGACCTGGTTGCTCGCGCCTATAGCCTGGGCGAAAGCAGCCTGTCGGATACGCTCAGCGCACGTCGCCTCGCGCTGGAAGCCAGCCTGTCCGCCACAGTCGCGCAACTGGACGCCAATGAAGCACGTTATCGCTTATTGCTAGACGCACACCAGTTGTGGGCCCGGGATGAGCATAATGGAGACAAGAAAAAATGACCCTGAATGACTGGATAGGTGGGATTGCAGCCACCCTCACCACTACCGCCTTCATTCCTCAGGCATGGCAAGTATGGCGCACGCGCCACACTCACGACATTTCCCTAGGCATGTATGCGATCTTTACCGGCGGAGTGGTGATGTGGCTGGCGTATGGGCTGATGCTGGATTCCTGGCCCATCATCATCGCCAATAGCATTACGGCCCTGCTGGCTGGCGCAGTACTGGCGATGAAGCTGCGCTTTGGCTGATAACAGAATATCTGGAGTGTTGCCCATTCATCTATTAGACTTCGGTTTAATAATGCTAAATATGCAAATTGCTCATGCTAAAAAAAATTCAGGTTAAAGATGTAAAACAGGGAATGTTTCTGCAGGAAATCTGCGGCAGCTGGATGGATCATCCCTTCTGGAAAAAATCCTTTACGCTCACCGACCCCAAAGATATCAAGACGCTGAATGAATGCGGCGTACATGAAATCTGGATCGATACCAGCAAAGGGCTTGATGTCGATTCCGCCGTCGCCGCGCAGAGTGAAGAAGATCAAAAAAACAAGATAGAAAAATCGCTGCAACAGGCTGAAAAATTCACCCCCAAGGCCGTGCCACGCGTCTCCCTGCAGGAGGAAGTAAATCGCGCCCGCCACATCCACAGCCGCTCCAAAGAAGCGGTCACTTCCATGTTTCAGGAAGCGCGCATGGGCCGTGCGCTGCAGTTGAGTGAAGTCACCTCGCTGGTGGACGAAATCGGTCAGTCCATTGCACGCAACCCGGAAGCCTTTCTGAGCCTGGCCAGATTAAAGACCAAGGACAACTACACCTATCTGCACTCCGTCGCCGTGTGCGCGCTGATGATTGCGCTGGGCAAGCAAATGGGCCTGGAAGAGGATCTGCTGCAAGACCTCGGAATGGCGGGCTTGCTGCACGATGTTGGAAAGATGATGATACCCGAAGAGGTGCTCAACAAGCCCGGGCGCCTGACGGATGAAGAGTTCACAGTAATAAAGAATCACCCGCAACGCGGCTGGGATATCCTCAAAGGGTCGCCCGGCGTTAACGACATGGCGCTGGAAGTCTGCCTGCACCACCATGAAAAAATGGACGGTAGCGGTTATCCAGACAAACAGTCGGGTGCAGCACTGACCTTGTTTGCGCGCATGGGGGCTGTGTGTGATGTCTATGATGCCATTACCTCGGTGCGCTGCTATAAACCTGGCTGGGCTCCCGCAGAAGCCATACGGAAAATGGCCGAATGGCAGGAAGGTCATTTTGACGCAACCGTGTTTCATGCTTTCGTAAAAATGATAGGCATCCATCCATCTGGCACCCTGATCAAACTGAAATCTGGGCGCCTGGCCGTAGTCATGGAACAATCTGAAAAAAGCTTGCTGACGCCAGTGGTAAAAGTATTTTTTTCCACCAAATCCAATGCGCCCGTTCCGCAGGAAATTATTGACCTGTCAAAATCGCAGGAAGCAATTCAGTGCGTTGAAAATCCGGAAAAATGGGGCTTCGACCTGAAACAACTGGTCGGCATTTAGCCAGAATTTCTCATAAAGTTGACGCACCCGCTGAATAAAACTACATTCCCACATTAACTTGTTTGAGTTTACAAACAACACGCACTAACCGCCACCTACAGGAGTTCATATGTCCACTTCCATTGAGTCCGTAATGAATGAAGTCCGCGTTTTTCCACCTTCTGATGCGTTCGTAGCACAGGCGAACGTTTCAGGCATGGCGGGCTACCAGGCAATGGCGCAGGCTGCCCAAACTGACTACGCGGGTTACTGGGCAAAGCTGGCGCGCGAACATATCGTGTGGCGCAAACCCTTTACCAAGGTGCTGGATGAAAGCCGCGCCCCCTTCTACAAATGGTTTGAAGACGGCGAGCTAAACGTATCCTACAACTGTCTGGACAAACACCTGACAACACAACCGGAAAAAATTGCACTGATTTTCGAAGCAGATGACGGCAAAGTCACGAAAGTAACTTACCGCGAGCTGCATGGTCGTGTAAGCCAGTTCGCCAATGCCCTGAAATCGCGCGCCATCAAGAAAGGCGACCGCGTCATCATCTACCTGCCGATGAGCATCGAAGCCGTAGTCGCCATGCAGGCATGTGCACGCATAGGCGCAATTCATTCTGTCGTTTTTGGTGGCTTCTCATCCAAAAGCCTGAATGAACGCATTATCGACGCGCAAGCCTGCGCGGTAATTACTGCCGATGGCCAACTGCGTGGCGGCAAGGTGATGCCATTGAAGCATGCGGTCGATGAGGCGCTCGCTCTGGGTGGCTGCGATAGCGTGCAAAGCGTGATCGTGTATCGCCGCGCCGGATGCGAGGTGCAATGGAATGAAAAAAACAATGTGTGGTGGCATGATCTGCTCAACGCCCAGCCGACCCACTGCGATCCCGAGTGGGTCGGTGCCGAGCATCCCTTGTTCATCCTCTATACATCAGGCTCCACCGGCACACCCAAAGGCGTGCAACACTCCAGCGGCGGCTATCTGCTGGGAACCATCGCCTCCATGCAATGGGTATTCGACTACAAGGCATCGGATATTTTCTGGTGCACCGCCGACGTGGGCTGGATTACCGGCCACAGCTATGTGGCATACGGCCCATTGGCTGTCGGCGCTACCCAGGTGATCTTTGAAGGCGTGCCGACCTACCCGGATGCGGGCCGCTTCTGGAAGATGATTCAGGATCACAAGGTAACCACCTTCTACACAGCCCCTACCGCCATCCGCTCGCTCATCAAGCTGGGTGGCGACCTGCCCGGAAAATACAACCTCTCCAGCCTGCGTCTCCTGGGCAGCGTGGGCGAGCCCATCAACCCGGAAGCATGGATGTGGTACTACACCGTCGTCGGCCAGTCGCGCTGCCCCATCGTGGACACCTGGTGGCAGACAGAAACCGGTTGCCACATGATTGCACCGCTGCCCGGCGCCGTCGCCACCAAACCCGGTTCCTGCACCCTGCCCCTGCCCGGCATCATGGTCGACATCGTGAATGAATCCGGCGACAAGGTGGATGACCAGCATGGCGGCTTCCTCGTCATCAAACGTCCCTTCCCTTCGCAGATACGCACCATCTGGGGAGATCCAGAACGTTACAAGAAATCCTACTTCCCGGATGAAATGCAGGGAGCCTACCTTGCGGGAGACTCAGCACAGCGCGATGCGGATGGTTATTACTGGATCATGGGGCGTATCGACGACGTGCTGAAAGTTTCCGGCCACCGTTTGGGCACCATGGAAATCGAGTCGACCCTGGCCGCCAATCCGCTGGTAGCAGAAGCCGCCGTAGTCGGTCGCCCCCATGACATCAAGGGGGAGGGCATCGTCGCCTTCGTGGTATTGAAGGGCGTACGCCCGCAAGATGCCGCTGCGATCAAGCATATTGCCGAGGAACTGCGCAAATGGGTGGGCGAAAAAATCGGCCCCATCGCCAAACCCGATGAAATCCGCTTTGGCGACAACCTCCCCAAAACGCGCTCCGGAAAAATCATGCGCCGGCTGCTACGCGCCATCGCCAAGGGCGAGGAAATTACCCAGGACACCTCAACCCTGGAAAATCCGGCCATCCTCGAACAACTGAAAGAGGTAATTAAATAACTTCGAGGATGGCTGGTTAGCGAAGAACCACCAGTAATGGTGGTTCCAATAAATAGTCACGGCTGATGGATGAAAAGTCCGAGTGCGCCTATTACTTCACTAGCGACGTTAAACTCTAAAATGCCCGACTGATTGCTCAAGTGTGCTGGCAAGCGTTTCGAGGTTTCCCACGGTTCCAAAAACATCCCTGACGGCTGCGCTGTTCTCGCCCGTCATCTGAGCGACTTTTTCCACGTTATCAGCGATGTCACGGCTCGCCAGGCTCTGCTCCTTGATGGACGAGGAAATATCCTCGACACCGTTCAACACTTTTACCACGCCGCCATTAATTTCCACGATGGATGCGCCGGCTTTCTCCGCGAGAGCGGAACCAGCCTTAACCATCTCGACCGTGGACACCATTTCGGCAATTGCATGGCTGGTGCTGCCACGGATTTCTTCGACCATTGCAGCAATCTCCTGAGTTGAGCGCCCGGTTTTCTCCGCCAGTTTGCGCACCTCATCCGCCACCACCGCAAAGCCGCGGCCCTGCTCTCCCGCCCGTGCGGCCTCGATTGCCGCGTTAAGCGCGAGAAGGTTGGTCTGATCAGCGATTTCCTTGATCACCTTGACCACATTTTGAATCCGGTCGGATTGCTCGCCCAGCTTATGCATCGTATCGGCGGTATTCAAGACAGCCTGGTTGGTTCTGTGCATATCGTTGACGACCTGCTGCACAATCTTGCCGCCTTCATTTGCCAGGTACGTGGAGTTGTCCGAAATGCGCCGAACTTCACCTGCATTCACTGCAATCTGGTCTATGCTGATCGTCATTTTCTCGACGGCAGTAGCCATGTTGTTCGCGGCTTCCGACTGCGATTGCGAGCCTTGTGCCACCTTTGTCATGGCGTCAGACAAATGTTTGGCGCGATCATCGATATGTCCTGATACCGCAGCGATCTGATCGATGATAGAGCCAAGCAGCACCTTGGTTGATTGAACGGAGCAAAGCACTTCCCCCATTTCGTCGCGCCCGGAAATATCCACCTGCCCCGACATGTGTCCGTTGATTACCTCGCTCAAATGCTCCTTGATTTCATCGACAGGCTTTACCACGAAGCGGCGCACGATCAACCTGATGAAGAAGAACAACACAAGCTGGAAAGCAATCTGGACAAAAACCTGCTCGACTATGACCTTATTGAGCTTGTCAAAACCTTCGCTCATATCGATCTGGATGTCGGATACACCATTCACACTGCCGTCGGCTACCTGATGGCAGCTCATACAGTCCGTGTCGTGAAAGTTGTGGCTGGCGACATAGGGCGTTACCGCACGGAATATCGGTTTCCCGTTCCGCTGTTCAATCGCGTAATAAGGCTTCTTGCTCGCAACGGCATTCCTTTGCACCTCATCCTGAATTTGTTCTTCCGGAAGCCCGGGGCCATACTGCTTGGCGACTTCCTCCGTGCGCATAAAGCGCAACCCGACAATATTTCCCGAATCGGAGAGTTTTTTGATCAGCAGTTTGCGGGTATTGATATCGCTGATCTGCCCGGTCACCATCAACATGTTTGCGCTATCGATCATCTCGTTGGCAACCCCTTCGGCACGTTGCTGGGCCGAAACAACCATACTGGAGCGGTTATCATTGACGATGGCAAGGCTGCCAACACCGAGCATCAGCAAAAGGGCGGGCTGGATCAGCAACTGCAGCTTGGTTTGCAGGGTAAGGTTCTGGAAGCGCTTGGACAGAGGAAGCTGCGCAGAGGGCTCCTTACCCGATTTGTATAGCGCCTCCGCGTCCGTAACTTCGGCACGCGTCGGTTTCTTCCTCAGTGAGATATAGCCAATTACCGTGCCGTGATCCGTGATAGGAGATACGGTAGCGCGCACCCAGTAATGGTCGCCATTCTTGGAACGGTTTTTTACGATGCCGCGCCACGGGTGACCGCCTTTAACCGTATCCCACAGGCTTTTGAATGCCCATTCCGGCATATCCGGATGACGCACAACATTGTGATTTTTCCCCAGCAATTCTTCGCGCGTAAAGCCGCTGATCTCCACGAAGGAATCGTTCGCGTAAGTGATGATCCCTTTGGTATCGGTCTTCGTGACAAAAACATTGGCTTCTGCATAATCGCTTTCACGCTGCGTCACGGGTAAATTTGTTTTCATTATTTTCTCGCACTGAACCGGACCTTAGCCCTACCATCGACAAGGTATAGGATTTCTTTAGTTTGGAAAACACGGATTAAGTGGCAATAAGTTGCGCAATTAACTCAATTGGCAGGGATTCAGCCTGAAATTGTCTCATGGACTATCACTTGTTTCTCTACGCCCCCACGGATTTGCTGCGCAACTACGCCGCCTACAAGCACCTTTAAATAGCGGCGGCACCTCGTGTGGGGGTCGCTTACACACCACACCATGTATTCATGGGCAATGGTGGAGCGCCACTCCTATCCATAATTATTGGCGATCCTGTACGGACAGCGAAGAATCAAACCTGTTACAAAAAACATCTGCTGCTCTCGGCAGCCTATCTATTTTGGCCTAGATAGTTTGATCTAGATAGTTCGGTCTATATGGCAAGAGGAAATTTACTGTTAGATTGCGCAAGGCTCAATCATTTTTAAATTCATTTAAAACCATGAAAAACAAATACCTCATTGCGCTGGCAGCCTGTTTTTCCCTTAGCGGCAACGCTTTTGCCGATGAGGCTTATCTTCTGGCCAACAAAGGGGTTTATCTTCTGGCCCAAAAACACTTGTGCACTTCCTGCCATTCCATAGACAAAGAAAAAGTGGGTCCACCATGGGTATGTGTCTCCATCAGGTACCATGACCTGAGGAACGCCGAGGCTTATTTGACCGCAAAAATTCGCAGCGGTGGAACCGGCACCTGGTATGACGACAGACAAATGCCCGCTTCTGATCCGGGCAACGTACCCGATGCCGATATCAAGCAGCTAGCTCATTTCATTCTGGGGCTCCCCCCCATCAAAACTGGCAAAGACTGCCCGAAGCATACTTGAGCTAGCCATCACCAAAGGACAAGCCCTGAGAGCGTTGGGGTGACTTGCCACCTGAATAAACACCAGGCATCAGCACACACGGGGAGGCGCACATCGCATTCTGCCCAGCACAGCCGTATGGTCAAGCTATCATCCCCGCCGCAACCGTATTGTTGGAAGCTTCGTCGATCACGATGAAGCTTCCGGTAGCACGGTTCTTGTTGTAGTGGTCGAACGCCAGGGGCTGTTGCACCTTCATTACCACGCGCGCAATATCGTTCATGTTAAGCGCCGAAGCCTGGTGATGCGCCAGCGTGTTCACGTCAACACGATATTCCAGACGCGAGAAATGGCATTTCACCGTGCGCGTGGTGTGCTTGATGATGTATTTGCGGTTGAGATCAAGCGGGGTTTCGGACAACCAGCACAGCATGGCTTCAAACTCCTTCGCCACCTGCGGCTGCGCCCCTCCATGCACGAACAGGTCGCCGCGCGAAATATCTATTTCGTCGGCCAGAGTCAAGGTAACGGATTGCGGCGCATAGGCGCGCTGCAGGTTGCCGTCATAGGTAACGATCTCCTTTACCTTGCTAGAGCGACCAGAAGGCAGCACCGTGATCTCGTCACCAACCGCAATGCCACCCGATTCGATACGCCCGCTGAAACCACGGAAGTCGTGGTATTCCTGCGTCTGCGGGCGGCACACCCATTGCACAGGGAAACGGAAATCGGTGGTATTCACGTCGTAATCGATCACCACATTTTCCAGAAACTCCAGCAATGGCGCGCCCTTGTACCAACTCAGGTTAGTGCCGTGCTCCACCACCATGTCGCCATTCAAGGCGGACATGGGAATGCAGGTTACATCATGAATGCCCAGCTGCGCGGCAAAGGCGCGATACTCGGCCACGATGGCGTTAAAAGTATCTTCCGAGTAATCCACCATGTCCATCTTGTTCACTGCCAGCACGATGTGGGGCACGCCTACCAGGCTGGCAAGAAAGGTGTGGCGACGTGTTTGCGTCAGCATACCCTTGCGTGCATCGATCAGAATGACCACCAGATTAGCAGTGCTTGCTGCCGTTACCATATTGCGCGTGTACTGTTCGTGCCCCGGCGTATCGCCGATGATGAACTTGCGCAGCGGAGTGGCGAAATAACGGTAGGCCACGTCGATGGTGATGCCCTGCTCGCGCTCGGCTTGCAGACCGTCGGTGAGCAGCGACAAATCCACCTTTTCCATACCGCGTCGTTCGCTGGTCTTGGAAATTGCCGTGAACTGGTCTTCAAAAATGGATTTTGAATCGTGCAGCAGCCGCCCGATCAGCGTGCTCTTGCCATCGTCCACACTGCCGGCGGTGATAAAGCGCAATAGTTGCGTAGTGTTGCTCATGGTTTCCGTTTCCAAAGAACTCAAATTTTCTATTTTCATGGTCTTACCGCCTTCCTCAGAAATAGCCTTCTTTTTTTCGCAATTCCATCGACGCATCCGAAGTCTGGTCGTCCATGCGCGTCGCACCGCGTTCGGTGATGCGCGTAGTGGCAGTCTCTTCGATGATCTCATCCACCGTGCGCGCAATTGATTCCACCGGTGCGGTACAAGTCATGTCGCCCACGGTACGAAAGCGCACCGAAATAATCTCAACCTTTTCGCCCGGCTTGGGTTGCACCAGGCGCGACACCGGAATCACGTTATTACCGCGCCGGATCACCTCGCGTTCGTGCGCGTAGTAGATGCTCGGAATGTGCAGCTTTTCGCGCCCAATGTATTGCCAGATATCCATCTCGGTCCAGTTGGAAATCGGGAATACGCGGATATTCTCGCCGTGATGCACGCGCGTGTTGTAGATGTCCCACAGCTCCGGGCGCTGGCTTTTAGGGTCCCACTGGCCAAACTCGTCGCGGAACGAGAAGATGCGTTCCTTGGCGCGCGCCTTTTCCTCATCGCGCCGCGCACCGCCCAAACAGGCATCGAAGCCGAACTCGGCGATGGTCTCCAACAGCGTCACCGACTGATAGGGATTGCGCGGCAGGTCTGGGTTCTTGATCACGATGCTGCCGCGCCTGATCGAATCTTCCAGCGAACGCACTATGAGCCGCTCGCCCAGATCAGCCGCCAGCTTTTCGCGGCACGCAATCACCTCGGGGAAATTGTGCTCGGTGTCGATATGCACCAGCGGAAATGGAAACTTCGCCGGACGGAACGCCTTTTCCGCGAGACGCAGCATCACGATAGAATCCTTGCCTCCCGAGAACAGCAGCGCCGGATTTTTGCAGTCCGCCGCGACCTCGCGCATGATGTGTATGGATTCGCTTTCCAGCGCGTCCAGATGGGTGAAGGTGCGTGCATTCATCGTTATTTTCCCAATCAATTTAAAATACTTAATCGCCTTGCCATTCCCGCCTGCAGGGAATGGCAGGAAACATCACGGCTCGTCAATCAGGCAGGCTGCACCTGGACAATCTCAAAGTTCTTGCCTACATGCAATCCGCACTCCTTGTGTAACGGGTGTTCCCACCACCATCTGCCGGCACGCAAATCTTCGCCTACAGCCACCGCGCGGGTGCAAGGTGCGCAACCCAGGCTGGGATAGGAACGATCATGCAGCTTGTTGTACGGTACATTGTTGGCCCTGATGTATTCCCACACCTCTGCGTCACTCCAGTCCAGCAAGGGGTTAAATTTCTGCAGGCCGTTGCCCGCATCGTATTCGGACACTTGCAAGGCGCCACGTGTCACTGCCTGTTCGCGGCGCATGCCGGTTATCCACGCGCGCTTGCCGGACAAGGCGCGGCGCAATGGCTCCACCTTGCGTATCTGGCAGCAAAGTTTGCGCGCCTCTATGCTGTCGTAGAAAGCATTTGCCCCCTGTTGCGCAACATAATCTTCAACCCTGGCCGCATCCGGAAAATAGATATTCAGCGGCACCTTGTAGCGCGTACTCAGCACCTGCATCAGGTCATAAGTCTCCTGCGGCAAGCGTCCGGTATCCAGGCTGAATATACCGATATCGAGCTGGTGTTTGACGATCAGATCGGTCAGCACCATGTCTTCCGCGCCCAGGCTGTTGGCGAAACTGGCAGGCGCATAGTCGCGCGCTGTATGCGCCAGCACAGTTACTACCTGATCAATTTTTTTGTTTAATTCACTCATGATTCCTCCAATTTATGCCGCAACGGTCGCGCGTTCTGCGGCAGACTGCTTCAATATTTGTGCCGCAGCTGCGGCAGGTGCCGCTAACCTTGGCAATGCCTCAGAAAGATCGAGCTGCTCATCCTGCGCGCTGCTAAATGCGCCTGCCTGCAACGTCCACACATCTACCGCATGGTTGATAATTTGCAATGCCGCATCGGTCATCTCCGCGGTACTGTCCAGCAGCTCCACCAACCTGGCAAACTCATCAGACAGTTCGCCCGGCACCAGGCGCTTTAGTTGCCCGGCAAGTTGTGCCAGATCATCCTGTCTGACGCCGCCCAGCAACTGCGCAATGCCGCAACCCAACAGGCGCAAAATGGCCACACTGCAATGTGCGGCATCGTCATACTTCCGCTGAAACACCAGTGCATTGCGGTACTCACGTTCATGCGCCGCTTCAAAAAAGTTGGCGCCAATCAACACCTGCGTAGCGCCTGCACACTCGCCGCCCCCCAGTTGCAGCACGCGGAAATCGGTCGTATCGCCGTGGTCACGCATTACGGCAGCAGCATCCTCCGCCTTGACTTCAATCACATCCGCCAGCAGTTGCTGGAAATATTCAGGCCGTTGCAAACGCGACCATACAAAAAAACTTTCTTCGCCGCTGTCCTGATGTGATTGTTTTACTCGCGCAATCGCCTGCTCGATACGGGACGCAGGAACCGATGGCCCCTTCAGTGCCAGGGCACCATTCCCCATGCCGTTCCCGCCAAAGTACATCTGGTAGTGCGGCACCAGCTTTCCATGCAGGCGCCGGCCTTCCCCGTAGATACCGATGTCGCCGGTCTCAGGCTGTGCGCAGCCGTTGTGGCAGCCCGACACGCGGATGCGCAAATCCCTGACACCGCCCGACAGTTTGGGGGCAAGAATGGTGCTGGAAGTAATTCCGAGGCGGCAGGTCGAGGTGCCGGGGCAAGCTGTCACGCTGTCACCAGCAGCGGGTTCTGCCAAACCGATACGCGCCATGCCTGCTCTCACGACTGACACCTTGGCCTGTGGCACATTCAGAATCGCCAGATTCTGATCCTGCGTGGTATGCAACTCACCCAGGTTATGCGCACCCAGCAATTGCGCAATTCCGCGCATCTGTGCCACATTCAAATCGCCCAGCGGAACCGCAAGCGGAAACACGAACAATCCGTCCTGATGCTGTGCAAACAACTGGCGTGGAGCGCCCGGGCCTGGGTTAGCTTGGCCGCTTTGCTCACGCCAATCTCCCTTGGGATAATCCTGCCCTGCCAAAGCCTCCCTGGTGCGCGTAAATTCTTCGCGGTATTTCGCAATGAATCCCTCCACACCAAATCGCTCAACCAAAAACTTGATGCGCGATTTGGCACGCTTGGTGCGATCTGAATACTTGTTGTGCAAGGTTACCAATGCTTCCAATGCATACAGCAGCTCGCTTTCCGGAATGAATTTTTCCACCACGATGGCTTCGCGCGGCTTGTGCCCGAGCCCGCCGCCCGCCTTTACCGTAAAGCCGGGTTGGCCATCCTGTACAGTTGCCACGATGCCCGCATCGTGCAACAACGCTTGCGCGCAATCCGTCTCACACGCGGAAAAACTGATTTTGAACTTGCGCGGCAACTGCTGGTTGAGCGGATTGCGCAGGAAATGCCGCACCGCGCCATCCACATGCGCATTAACATCCACGCGCTCGCGCGGGCACACGCCAGAGAGCGCGCAAGCCGACATGTTGCGTACCGCATTGCCGCAAGCCTCACGCGTGGTCAGGCCGACCTGTGCCAGACGGCGCATTGCCTCGGGTATTTTGGCCAGCGGAATGAAATGGATCTGAATTGCCTGGCGTGTAGTAATGTGAGCGATGTCGCGCTGGGCATATTTTTGCGTCACATCCGCCAGCGCCTCCAGCTGACCTGGTGTCAGCCTCCCGCCGGGAATCTTCACACGCAACATGTTTACGCCTTCCTGGCGCTGGCCATACACGCCCTGTTGCAGGCGGATGGCGGTAAATCGATCGGCATCGATGTGGCCGTTGAAGAAGGTCTGTACCGCCTGCTCGAAACGGTCTATTTCTTCGAGATCGGATAAATTGTTGGTGTTTACGCTCATGCTATTTCCCCTGACTAAAACTTGATTCACGACAGCATCAGCTTGCCGCCAATGACTATCAACATCGTTGCCAGAATCGGGCGCAACACCCTCTCCGGAATTTTTACGCCCACGTGGCTGCCCAACCAGATTCCCGGCAGCGAACCCAGCAACAAACTTCCCAGCAGCCCATAATTAACCGTGCCCAGCACGGCATGCCCAAGCCCGGCCAGCAAGGTAAGCGGTACCGCGTGCGCGATGTCGGTGCCGACAATCCTGGCGGTGGACAGGCGCGGATACAGGAACAGCAGTACCACCACACCCAGCGCGCCCGCCCCCACCGAGGAAATTGTCACCAGCGTACCCAGCACCGCGCCGGTGAGAATAGTCGCGCCAGTCAGGTGATGCGCATGCAGCTCGTACACCGTGCCATCAGGGCGGCGACCCAGTTTTTGCAAGTAAGGCTTGAGCAATAACGCCAGCGCCGTCAGCACCAGCGCCACACTCAACACACCGGTAATCAGCGTCTTCAGGTGCTTCTCGTCCAGCGCCAGGTAATGCAGCAGCAGCATGCTGAGCAAGGCGGCTGGCAGGCTGCCGAACGCCAGCAACTTGACTACGTTCCAGTCCACCGTGCCGTGCCTGCTGTGTGCCCAGCTGCCGCCCAGCTTGGTCAACGCGGCATACAACAGGTCGGTGCCGACCGCGGTGGCAGGGGCCACGCCGAACACCAGCACCAGCAGCGGCGTCATCAGCGAGCCGCCGCCGACACCGGTGATGCCTACGATGAAGCCGACAAAAAAACCGGATAATGTGTAAAGCCAGTCCATGCTCATTCACTCCATTTCAAAGCCATTAATGAAGCGCATCGTAATTGACCTTCATATCATTACAAAGTGGTATTATGTTAGATCTTTATAACCTATAAGAATAAGGAGCGGTGCCATGAATTTGCAGCAATTACGCTATATGCGTGAAATAGCCCGGCAAGGACTAAAGATTTCCGATGCGGCTGATGCGCTCTACACCTCGCAACCCGGAGTCAGCAAACAGATCAAGCTGCTGGAGGAAGAACTAGGCATCGAGATCTTCGTGCGCAACGGCAAGCGCATCACTGCCATCACCGAGCCGGGCAAGACCATCCTCAACATCGCCCAGCGCATCCTGCATGACACCGACAACATGAAACAGGTAAGCGAGGAGTTCCGCGCCCAAGATAGCGGCACGCTGACCATCGCCACCACCCATACGCAGGCGCGTTATGCCCTGCCGCCGGTGGTCAAACAATTCATCAGTCGCTACCCCAAGGTGCGGCTCAACCTGAACCAGGGCAACCCAACGCAAATCGCGCAGCAGGTGCTGGCGGGCGAGGCGGACATCGGCATCGCCACGGAAAGCCTGGCACTGTACGATGAACTGGTCACCCTGCCCTGCTATGAGTGGCATCACTGCATCATCACCCCGCCCAAACACCCGCTGCTGGCAGAAAAGAAACTGACGCTGGAAAAGGTCGTGCAATATCCCATCATTACCTATGACTTCGCCTTCAGCGGACGCAACAAGATCAACGCGGCGTTCCAGGCAAAAAACCTCACGCCCAACATCGTGCTTACCGCGATCGATGCCGATGTGATCAAGACCTATGTCGAACTTGGGCTGGGCATCGGCATCGTGGCACAGATGGCATTCATCCCGGAACGCGACAAGCACTTGCGCATGCTTAATGCCGCACACCTGATCCAGCCCAGCACCACGAAAATTGCGATACGCAAGAACGAGTACCTGCGTGGCTACAGCTACGACTTCGTCGAGCTGTTCGCACCGCAGCTGACGCGCGCCATCATCACCGAGGCTCTACACAACCCGAAGCCGGGAAACAGCAAATAAACCTAAGGAGAGTTTGCCAAGGACATGGCACAGCTCAAGGAAAATGCTGGCTTGACCCAATAAGCATTGGTTTATATGGAAATTTCGCCTTGACGCACCCCATTCCCTCGACTACTATCGCGTCACTTTGGAACTCTGAGGGTGCTGCAATTGCTACGTAATAGACTGTTTTTACTTTCACTTTCTGTGCTGACAGCCTGTGCGCCACTGGCCACACCGCGTTCCAATGCGTCTACCCCGCAGGGCAGCCAATTGGCTGCAACCCCAGCAGTTGCCCCCGTGCAGCCTGTTTCCCCAGCGCAGCCCGTTGCCGCAGTGCAAACCGAATTGAAGCCGCTCTCCACTGCCACGCCGACTCCAGCCAGCACCACACCTGCCACGTTACCCGCCGCTACAAGCACACCACCTGCTGCGCGCCAGAACGATGTGTGGCAGCGCATACGTGACGGCTACGCCATGCCGGAGATGGATAGCAAGAAGATCGCTCACTACGAAAAGTGGTATGCCAATCAGCCGGAATATATGGAGCGCATGACAGAGCGTGCGCGCCGCTATCTCTACTTCATCACCGAAGAAGTAGAGAAGCGCGGCATGCCAACTGAAATTGCCCTGCTCCCCATGATAGAAAGCGCATTTAATCCCGGCGCCTATTCCGGTGCGCGTGCATCGGGTATCTGGCAGTTCATCCCGTCCACCGGAAAAAATTTCGGCATGCAGCAAAACTGGTGGTACGACGGCCGCCGCGACGTGATCAGCGCGACCAACGGCGCGCTGGATTACCTGCAAAAATTGCACGCCCAGTTCGGCGCATGGGATCTGGCTCTGGCCGCCTACAATTGCGGCGAAAGATCTGTCATGAAAGCACAGGCGCACAACCGCAAACGCCACCTGCCCACCAATTATGCCAGCCTGAAACTGCCCAAAGAAACGCGTTTTTACGTGCCCAAGCTGCTGGCCGTGAAAAATATCATCGCCTACCCCATGAGCTTCGGCCTGGTGCTACCGGAACTCCCCAACCAGCCATATTTCGCCCCGGTCACGACATCTCGTCATATCGACGTCAAGCTGGCCGCCGAAATGGCCGAAATTTCCATGGATGAATTCGCTGCGCTCAACCCGGGACACAACCGCCCGGTGATCTTGCAGGACAAGGACAACATGATCTTGCTGCCAGTGGAGAAAGTGGATGTGTTCCGCGCCAATTTGGAAAAGGCCAGCCAGCCTTTGGTCAGCTGGCAGGAATATCAGCCCAAAAAAGGCGAAAAGATTGACGAACTGGCAACGCGCTTTGGCATCGCGGCGGATAAACTCAAATCCGTAAACGGCTTATCACCACGCATCAAGGAATGCACTGGCCAGCCGTTGCTGGTGCCAGTAACCGAGGGTGAAACTGCCCCCGAATTCGAGGCCTTCAACACTCATCTTGCCCCCACCGACCCGTTCCTGCTCAATGCCGTCAGCCATACGGTGCGCAGGGGAGATACATTGAGCAGCATTGCGCGGCGCTACCATGTGAAACTGGCCAGCCTGAAAAGCTGGAACAGGGGCGTCAGGATACTCAGGCCCGGTCAACACATCCTGGTCGCGCAAGCGGCGGCCAAACCGCGTCGAATCAGCAGAACAACGAAGGATCGTGCCAAGGTTGCCAGCAGGGTAAATTCTTAACCTGCCGCCAAGGTAGAACGCGTCTCCTGCGAGCACTAGTGACCCGCACTTGCCAGATGGCAATGCACGATGTGAGTTGCGCTGAGAGTGGTCGCAGCCGGGTACGTGGCACGGCATAGCGCAGTCGCCTGGGCACAGCGCGGATGAAAATGGCAACCCTGCGGCGGACTCGCCGCTGAAGGCATCTCTCCCGCCAGCCTGACAATCTCCCCGCCTTTCCCATCTATACGCGGCACCGCAGACAACAACGCACGCGTGTAAGGATGCTGCGCGTTGCGCATCACCTCCTCTACCTTACCGCGCTCCACAATGCGTCCCAGATACATCACGCATACCTCGTGCGCCACATACTCCACCACCGCCAGGTTGTGCGTGATGAACAGATAGCTCAAGCCCAATTCCTGTTGCAATGACTTCAGCAGATTCAGAATTTGCGCCTGCACCGACACATCCAGCGCGCTGGTCGGCTCATCGCAAATCAACAGCGCGGGATTCACCGCCAGCGCGCGCGCGATGGCGATGCGCTGGCGCTGGCCGCCGGAAAACTCGTGCGGATAGCGCCACTTGGCAGCCTGCGCCAGGCCCACCTGTTCCAGCAATTGGTCTATACGTTGCTGTCTCTCGGCACTGGATGCGCCGATACGGAGTGCATCCATGCCTTCCTGCAGAATTTCTGCCACGCGCATTTTCGGATTGAGCGAGGCATAAGGATCCTGAAATACCATCTGCATGCTGCCGCGCTGCGCGCTAAGCTTGCGCCCGTTCAAACCCACCAGCTCGTTGCCGGCAAAACGCACGCGTCCCGCCGTGGGAGCGAGCAACTGCAGCAAGGCCTTGCCCACCGTGGTCTTGCCGCAGCCCGATTCGCCCACCAGCGCCAGCGTACGGCCGGCGTGTATCTCCAGCGACACGCCATCCACCGCGCGCACCTGCCCTACCGTGCGCTGCAAGATGCCTTTGCGGATGGGGAAATGCACTTGCAAGTCGGAGACCTGCAGGAGGACTGCGGACTGAGGACTGAGTGCCAGGGACGGAGTGCTGAGGACTGAGTGTTGCACGCCTCGTCCTAAGTCCTCAGTCCTCAGTCCTGCTTTTACAGAATAAAGATGACACCTGACCCCCTGCCCGCCCTCCAGCATCGTCCACGCCGGCGCCTGTTCGTGACACAGCGCCCAGGCCTGTTCGCAACGCGGTGCAAAGCGGCAGCCAATAGGTGCTGCACCCAGTGCAGGTACGTTGCCGGGAATGGCGGCCAGCGCCTGGCCACTGCGCTTGGCGTCCGGCAGTGCGGCAAACAGTTTTTGCGTGTACGGGTGGGCGGGACTCGCGAACAGCTGCGCGCGTGACGCCTGCTCGATGATTTGCCCGGCATACATTACCGCCACCTGATGCGCCATCTCGGCCACCACCCCCAGATCGTGGGTAATCAGCAGCAGTGCCATGCCTTCCCGTGCCTGCGTGTCGCGCAGCAGTTGCAACACCTGCGCCTGAATGGTCACGTCCAGCGCGGTGGTCGGCTCGTCCGCGATCAGCAGGCTGGGCTGGCCGGCCAGCGCCATGGCGATCATCACGCGCTGCTTCATGCCGCCGGAAAGCTGGAAAGGATATTCGCCGAGACGACGCGCGGAATCGGGAATGCCGACCTGCTGCAACAGCTCGATGCTGCGCGCCTGCGCCGCCGCACCGTGCAAAGACTGATGCAGTACCAAGACTTCGGCGATCTGTTCGCCTACCGTCATCACCGGATTCAAACTCAGCCCCGGCTCCTGAAAAATCATCGCCATCTTGCCGCCGCGCAACTCGCGCATGGCGTGCTCTGGCATAGCGTGCAGCGCCTCATCGCCCAGGCGCACGCAGCCTCCCGCGCTGCCCACACCATCCGGCAGCAGGCGCATCAAGGACAGCGCAGTCATCGACTTGCCGCAGCCGGATTCGCCCAGCAGCGCGAAAGTCTCACCCGCCTTGATGCTGAAAGAGATGTCGTCCACGATGCGCGGACCGTGATTAAGGCGCGTAACCAGGCCGTCGACTGTCAATAGCGCGGTCATGCTGCAGGCACCGAGCGGTTCAGTCTGGGATCGAACGCATCGCGCACCGCATCGGCGAACAGATTGGCCGAAAGCACCATTAGAAACATGAACACAAACGCGGACGCCAGGGACCACCAGACCATGGGATCGCGCGCCATTTCAAGGCGCGCCGAATTGATCATGGTGCCGAAGCTCTTCATCGACGGATCCACGCCGACACCGACGTACGAAAGCACCGCCTCGGCCAGTACCAGTCCGGAAAAATCCATCACCAGCGAGATCAGCACAATGTGCATCACGTTGGGCAGGATGTGGCGCATGATGATGCGCAGGTGCCCGACACCGAAGGCGTTCGCCGCCTGAATGTATTCGAGTTGCGCGAGCTTGAGCGTTTCCCCGCGCAGCAACCGCGCCAGGCCGGTCCAGCTGGTCAGGCCGAGGATGACGCACAACACCAGCAGGCGCGCATCGGCGCGCTGCTCCGTGGTCGGGAAGTAATCGGCATGGGTATCGAGCACCACCTGCATCATCAGCACCGCCGCTGCGATGAGCAGTACGCCCGGAATGGAATTGAGGGTCGTGTAGCCGTACTGGATCACGTCATCCACCCAGCCGCGGAAATACCCGGCCGCGAGGCCGAGCAACACGCCAAAGGGCAGCGTAACAATGGTCGTCAGCGTACCGATCACCAGGCCGG
>JANYJE010000053.1 GCA_025408405.1 Nitrosomonadales bacterium
ACGAGCGGCTGTCTTGATCAGGCAAGAGATCAAAGAAAGAGTAAAGTTGTCCGGTGTAAAGAGCCAGGAACAGGCCCTGGCCAACGCCGATCAGGGTAGTAAGAAATATGACTGAGAAAGCTGGATTCATGTTTTTAATCCTGTTACCAACTGGTATCGTCGAGTGTGGGTTGATGTTTGGACGGCTTGGGCAGCTTGCCGTCGATTTTGAGTGGATTATCTGCGCGCACCAGCTGATCTTCGTGAATGCGCATCGTGGTCTTGCGACGCGGCAGGTAATGGTTAGCCGGCTGCGTGCCCCATTCAGGCATCAGCGCGTAGCCACCTTCGTCGCGGATAGCACGGGACACTACCGAATCGGGGTCGTGCACGTCACCGAACAGACGCGCGCTGGTCGGACAGGCCATCACGCAAGACGGGCGGCGATCTTCCACGGGTAAGCTTGTGCTGTAGATGCGATCCACGCACAGCGTGCATTTCTTCATGACTTTTTGCTTCTCATCAATTTCACGTGCACCGTAAGGGCAGGCCCATGAACAGTATTTGCAGCCTATGCACTTGTCGTAATCCACCAGCACGATGCCATCCTCCTTGCGCTTGTAGGAGGCGCCAGTCGGACACACCGGTACGCATGGCGGATCTTCGCAATGCAGGCAGGATTTGGGGAAGTGTATCGTCTCGGTTTGCGGGAAGACGCCAACCTCAAAGGTTTGTACACGGTTGAAGAATGTCCCGGTCGGATTGGCATCGTAGGGATTGCTGTCGCTCATCGGGCCCGCAGGGCCGGAGGTGTTCCATTCTTTGCAACTGGTCACGCAGGCACTGCAACCCACGCATACGTTCAGGTCTATGACTAGGGCTAGCTGGGTCATTTTTTCTTTCCTCCCGCAAAGTACGCCAGCCATCTGCTCAGGTGCGGCTTGGTGCCGGGATAGGGTTTCATGGGTTCAAACTGCGGAGATGTCTGTTCGGGTTCACTAGGCTGTGCCGGGTAGATGCGCACGCGCACGTCGAACCAGGCAGCTTGGCCGGTGATCGGGTCGGAGTTGGAAATCGTTCCGCCTGTTTTTAGCGGCAGTTCTTCCGAGATCACGTGGTTGAGCAGGAAGCCGAGTTGCGACTCGTTCGCCTGCGGTGTCAGGTTCCACGCACCAGCTGATTTGCCGATGGCGTTCCATGTCCATACTGTTTCGGGCTCGACCGCCTCGGAGTAACGGCACATGCAACGTACCTTGCCCCACTGCGATTCGATCCACATCCAGCCGCCGTCCGCAATGCCTGCAGCCTTGGCAGTTCCGGCATTGACGTACAGATAGTTGTGCGCATGAATTTGGCGCAACCAGGCGTTTTGCGAGTCCCATGAGTGGTACATGGCCATCGGCCGCTGGGTAATCGCAGCCAGTGGGTATTTGTGCAAATCGGACATTTGCGTTTCCAGCGGCTCGTAGTAGAAAGGCAGCGGATCGAAGAAGGTCTCGACACGTTTTTTCAGGTGCTCGGGCGGCTTGCGTGTCAGCCCCTTGCCCTGTGCTGCCAGGCGGAACGACTGCAACACGTCCGAGTAGATGTGGATCTGGATCGGGTCAGAGTAACGCGTGATGAGATTGCGCTGCGACCACTCCAGATAGCCCTTGTTCCAGTTGCGCATGTACTGGTAGGAATGCGGCAACTCGTAATGGTGTACGCAGTTATTTGCCTCATACATTTCCAGCTGCTTCGGGTTAGGCTCGCCTACCAGGGATTTTTCGCCGCCCTGACCGCGCCAGCCGGACAGAAAGCCCACGCCGGAGCCCGGCGCAGTTTCGTAATTGACGATGAAATCAGGGTAGTCACGGAATTTGCGTGAGCCATCCTTCAATGTAAATGCAGGGAGCTTGAGGCGTGAGCCGAGCTCGATCAGCACTTCCTGGAAAGGTTTGCATTCGCCTTTGGGCGGGAAAATGGGCACGCGAATCGCATCAACCGGGCCGTCGAATTCAGAGATCGGACGATCCAGCATGGACATCACATCGTGACGCTCAAGGTAAGTGGTGTCCGGCAGGATCAGATCGGCGAAGGAGGTCATCTCCGATTCAAATGCGTCACAAACAACCAGGAACGGAATCTTGTATTCACCGTCCTCGTTTTTGTCGTTCAGCATCTTGCGGACTTCCACGGTGTTCATGGTGGAGTTCCACGCCATGTTGGCCATGAAAATCAGCAGGGTGTCGATAGGGTAGGGGTCGCCGCGCCAAGCATTGGTAATGACGTTGTGCATCAGGCCGTGCACCGACAACGGATGCTCCCACGAGAATGCCTTGTCGATACGTACCGGGCTGCCGTCTTCATTTACAAACAGGTCATCCGGATCAGCCGGCCAGCCCAGTGGCAAGCCATCCAGAGGGGTGTTAGGTTTGACTGCCAGAGGTGTGTTCGGGGTCTTGGCGCAGGGTGGAATCGGGCGCGGGAACGGTGCCTTGTGGCGGAAACCGCCCGGGCGGTCAATTGTGCCCAGTAGCGACATCAGGATGGCCAATGCACGTATGGTGTGGAAGCCGTTGGAGTGCGCGGCTAGTCCACGCATGGCATGGAACGCAACGGGATTGCCGGTGACTGTGTCGTGTTCCTTGCCCCAGGCGTCGGTCCAGGCTATGGGCAATACCACTTTCTGGTCACGTGCGGTAACACCCATTTCATAGGCGAGACGGTGTATGGTCTCTGCTGGAATGCCGGTGATTTTAGCGGCCCAGTCAGGGGTGTAGTCTTTTACACGTTCCTGCAACAGCTGGAAGGCGGGTTTGACCGGCGTGCCGTCGACCAGATTGAATTCGCCGAACAGGAACGGGTCTGCGCCTTCAGTGTGGGTAATGACCGGATGATTGGTGATGCGGTCCCACCACAGCTTGTTTTGCGGGTCGAAGCAGCTCTCTTCCTTGGGTACTTCGGAGCGCACAAACATGCCGAATTCGTCATGCTCTGCGTCCAGATTAACCAGTTCGCCGGCATTGGTGTAGCGCGCCAGGAATTCACGGTCATATAGACCCATGGCAATAATTTCATGGATGATGGCCAGAAGCAACGCACCGTCCGTGCCGGGCTTGATTGGGACCCATTCGTCGGCAATCGCCGAATAACCAGTGCGTACCGGGTTGACCGAGATGAAGCGCCCGCCGTTACGTTTGAACTTGGAAATGGCAATCTTGAGCGGGTTGGAATGATGGTCTTCGGCCGTGCCGATCATGATGAACAGCTTGGCGCGGTCTAGGTCAGGGCCACCAAACTCCCAGAATGAGCCGCCGATGGTGTAGATCATGCCTGCAGCCATGTTTACGGAACAGAAGCCGCCATGCGCTGCGTAGTTAGGCGTGCCAAACTGGCGCGCAAACATGCCGGTCAATGCCTGCATCTGATCGCGCCCGGTAAACAGGGCAAATTTCTTCGGGTCGGTTGCGCGGATTTGGCCCAAACGCTCGGTCAGTATAGAAAAAACCTGTTCCCAGCTGATGGGTTCAAAATTTCCCTCGCCGCGTTCCGCGCCTTGCTTGCGCATAAGCGGTTGCGTCAATCTGGCGGGTGAGTATTGTTTCATGATGCCAGAGCTGCCCTTTGCGCAAATTACACCTTTATTGAGAGGGTGCTCCGGATTGCCATCGATATAGCGAACTTCGCCATCGCGAAGATGTACGCGAATGCCACAACGGCATGCGCACATATAGCAAGTGGTGGTACGCATTTCCAGCTTTGCGTCTGCCTGAGGTGCTCCTATCGGGTCGTGCAGTGGGGTCGATGACATAGGCTACGGGTGAGTGAATTTATGAGTTTTGAAAGCTGAACAATCCACCAGATCCAATCGAAATTTCATTAGATGAATAAGGGGGAAAGAGTTAATAAGTATGAGTAATAAACATGCTAGCTATCTATAGCCGTGATGAGTGACAGTGGTATAGCCCATATGGGTTATATAAAGTACACCCATTCTGGGTGTGGTGTTTTACACATATGGGGTATCGTAGGCTTGTATTTAATGCACTAGTATCAAACGCGCATTGAGGCACTATCGTTAAAAAACGGTATTTAAGCGTTTCATTATACGTTATTAATGAAGGGGAGCAAGATGGCACTAGTAAGACCGCACGGGGGGGGCAACCTCAATCCATTGTTGCTTGAGGGGTCAGCTCTTAAGGCGGAAGTGGAAAAATCGAATAAATTGCCACAAATCAAGGTAAGTTCGCGTGAGAAGGGCGATATTATCATGCTTGGCATCGGCGGATTTACGCCGCTGGATGGTTTTATGACGTACGCCGACTGGATGGGCGTGTGTGATGGAATGAAGACCGCAAATGGGCTGTTCTGGCCTATTCCCATTACCCTTTCTGTTGCCCAGCCTGTCGCAGATACCATCAAAACAGGCCAGGAAATTGTGCTGGTTGACCCGGAAAATGGCCAGGCACTGGCAACCATGATGGTCACCGAAAAATATGTGATCGACAAAGCGCACGAATGCGCCATGATTTTCAAGACTACAGATCCCAAGCATCCCGGCGTTAAAATGGTCATGGAGCAGGGTGAGGTGAATCTGGCTGGCCCTCTCAAGGTGATTTCCCAAGGCGGTTTCCCGGAAAAGTATTCTGAGTTGTTCAAGACGCCAGCCGAGACTCGTGCATTGTTTACCAAGATGGGCTGGTCCAAGATTGCTTGCTTCCAGACACGGAATCCAATGCACCGTTCGCACGAGTACCTTGCAAAAATTGCGATTGAAGTGTGTGACGGTGTGTTGATTCATTCTCTGCTGGGTAATCTCAAACCCGGTGATATCCCTGCCGAAGTGCGTGCACAAGCCATTTCCGTGCTTACCGAGAAATATTTCGTCAAGAAAACGGTTGTACAAGCGGGCTATCCTCTGGATATGCGTTATGCAGGCCCGCGCGAAGCGCTGTTGCACGCCGTGTTCCGTCAAAATTATGGTTGTTCGCACCAGATCGTCGGGCGCGACCATGCCGGGGTTGGCAGCTATTACGGCCCATTTGATGCCCACGCAATTTTTGACCATGTGCCTAAGGGTGCGTTGGAAACGGAAGCGCTAAAAATTGATATCTCGTTCTGGTGTTATAAATGCGGCGGTATGGCTTCAGCCAAAACTTGCCCGCATGATGATGTTGATAGATTGCAGGTGTCAGGGACGCAACTGCGCAATGCGCTTTCCAAAGGCGAACAAGTTCCGACTGAATTTAGCCGACCAGAAGTGTTGGTTATTCTGCGCGAATACTATGCCCAACTGGATGCGAAATAGTGAATATGATTTGGCGGGGATGAATACGTCCCGTTCGTTCTAAGTAAAGTAATGGTGGTAGGATCGTAAGGTGAAAAATTTTTGTGGAGGTAACTTTTTCTATACTCAACAGCCAACCGGTTTAAGGATAGTCATTCGTCTACAATTTTTGAGGAGAAACTAATGTTCGCGAGCAACCCCTTTGCCGAACTTTCGGCATCAATTCCAACCGTCTACATGCAGGGGTATATCGTCGTGATGATCCTGCTGGTCATGGGCGGAACGATACTCGACATGCTGCACAAGAAAAGCGCGCAGTACTTTTTCGAAAACGCAAAAAAAGCGCAGAAGAGCGCAAAACGGTCTGTGACTGGCGGAGAAAAGGTAGCGATCGCCACTTCGGTGCTGGTAAAGGAAGTTTTGACTTCTGGCGAATTCGATAATCCAAGACGCAGACTTTCCCATCTGTTGACCATGTGGGGAACCATTATCTTTATCGTGACCACCGCGATCATGATCTTCTCGCCATCGTCCACCTCTACCCTGCTGCCGCAGCTGTGGCACATCGGCGCGTTGATGCTGGCTGTGGGTGGATACTGGTTCTGGTTTGCCATCCGCGTTGATGTGGCTGCAGAAGGTCTTTCATGGTTCCGGCTTGAGCGCGCGGACTTGTTCATTCTCTCGCTGCTGGCCACCTCGACCTTCGCCTTGATCTGGTCATTTACCGGCGGTGGAGTGACCGTGTTCTTTGCCTTGTTCGTCCTGTCCAGCACGGTGCTCTTTGGCGGCGTGTATTGGTCCAAGTTTGCCCACATGTTCTTCAAGCCCGCTGCGGCCTACCAGAAAAAAATCATCATGGCCGATGGTGGGCGCGAGAATCTGCCGCCCGATTATGACCTGACGGATCCCGAAGTGCAGCGCAAGTTCCCGGACGTGCCGATGTACATGGGCAAGAACCCGCCCAACATGGGGCTGTGCATCAAGGCTGAACGAGCCGACCACTACTAATGCTGTCCTGACCAATTTTCGATAAGAAATAGAGGAGTAATTTATGCCAACCTTTGTATATATGACGCGTTGTGACGGTTGCGGAGAGTGCGTTGACATCTGCCCGTCCGACATCATGCACATCGACAAGAAGCTGCGTCGCGCTTACAACATCGAGCCCAATATGTGCTGGGAATGCTATTCCTGTGTGAAAGCATGCCCGCATCAAGCGATTGATGTGCGCGGCTATGCCGACTTTGCACCGCTGGGACACAGTGTTCGCGTGATCCGCGACGAAGAGAAAGGCACGATCGCGTGGCGCATCAAATTCCGCAACGGCAAGAAAGACATGGAACTGCTGGCACCGATCACGACCAAGCCTTGGGGCTCGGCGACACCGGATCTCGCAAAGGTGCCCGCCCCCAGCAAGGAGATGCGCGATAGCCAACTGCTGTTCAATGAGCCTAAATACATTCGTATGGACGACGGTGGATTGCACACGCTGCAATCCAATGGCCTGGAAATCAAAGAGGGAGTGCAATACTAATGAGCTACTCTACAATCATTGAAGACAATATCGACATCCTGGTTGTCGGTGCTGGCCTGGGCGGTACGGGCGCGGCATTCGAGGCGAGATATTGGGGTCAGGACAAGAAGATCGTCATCGCCGAAAAGGCAAACATCATGCGTTCCGGCGCGGTAGCCCAGGGCCTGTATGCGATCAACTGCTATATGGGTACCCGCTTCGGCGAGAACAATCCCGAAGATCACGTGCGCTATGCGCGTATCGACCTGATGGGTATGGTGCGTGAAGACCTGCTGTTCGACATGGCACGCCACGTCGACTCCGCTGTGCATAATTTTGAAGAATGGGGTCTGCCCATCATGCGCAACGAGAAGAAGGGTTCGTACCTGCGTGAAGGCCGTTGGCAGATCATGATCCACGGCGAATCCTACAAGCCTATCGTGGCCGAGGCCGCCAAGAAGTCAGCCGACAAAGTGTTCAACCGCATCTGCGTGACTCACCTGCTGATGGATGAGTCCAAGGAGAACCGCGTTGCCGGTGCTGTGGGCTTCAACGTCCGCACGGGTAACTACCACGTGTTCAAGTCCAAGACCGTGATCTGCGGTGCCGGTGGCGCATCCAACATCTTCAAGCCGCGTTCCGTTGGCGAAGGTGCGGGCCGTGTCTGGTATGCACCGTGGTCTTCGGGTTCCGCATACGGTCTGATGATCGAAGCCGGTGCCAAGATGACCCAGATGGAAAACCGCATCGTGCTGGCCCGCTTCAAGGATGGTTACGGTCCCGTCGGTGCCTACTTCCTGCACCTCAAGACCTATACCCAGAATGGCTACGGCGAAGAGTACGAGTCCAAATGGTTCCCGGCACTGCAGCAAATGGTGGGCAAGGAATATCTGGATCCGGAAGTCTCTCACCGGACTCACCGCCCCATTCCGACCTGCCTGCGTAACCACGCGATCATTAACGAGGTCAATGCCGGTCGCGGCCCGATCCACATGGTCACCATGGAAGCCTTCCAGGATCCTCATCTTGAAGAGATCGGCTGGCACAACTTCCTGGGCATGACCGTTGGCCAGGCGGTGCTGTGGGCTGCCACAGACGTGGATCCCAAGTACGAGAATCCAGAGTTGACTACCTCTGAGCCTTATGTCATGGGTTCGCACGCTACCGGTTGCGGTGCTTGGTGTTCCGGTCCGGAAGATCTCTCTCCGAAAGAATACTACTGGGGCTATAACCGCATGACGACCATTGAAGGTCTGTTCGGTGCCGGTGATGCGGTGGGCGGTACACCCCACGCCTTCTCGTCAGGTTCTTTCACCGAAGGTCGTCTGGCTGCCAAGGCTGCCTGCAGATATATCGATGATGGCAAAGCAGAAGGCATCCGTGTCTCTGATGCCCAGATCAATCGTCGCAGGGAACAGATCTACAAGCCTCTGGAAACTTATCGGGTCTTCAGCAACGAAGTGGTTGCCGGTAGCGTCAATCCCAACTTCATCAACCCGAGACAGGGCCTTGATCGTTTGCAGAAGATGATGGATGAGTACTGCGGTGGTTTTGGTGTCAACTACATGACCAACGACAAGCTCCTGAACATCGGCCTGAAGAAGATGGCGATTCTGGGTGAAGATCTGGAAAAGGTTGCCGCGTCGGATATCCATGAACTGCTGCGTGCATGGGAACTGAAGCATCGTTTCCTCACTTCTGAAAGCGTGTTCCATCATACGCTGTTCCGTAAGGAGACACGTTGGCCGGGTTACTACTACCGCGGCGATGTGATGAAGCTGGATGACAAGAACTGGCACGTACTGACAGTTTCCCGTCGTGATCCCAAGACGGGTGAGTACACCATGGAAAAAGCACCGCTCTACCACTTGGTAGGTGATGTAGAGAAAGCGGCGCCTGAAGCGCACTAAGCAAATGTAGGCTTGATTTACTAGTTTTGTAAAATCAGGCCTGCGAAAATATATTTGCTGCGATAACTTGCTCTTTTATTGAAGAGGACCGGCATATTTTTTGTGGGTCTTTTTTTTTGTCTATTCAGCTAATAGTGTGTCATCGCGATAGATAAAATTTTGAAACCCTGTGTAGGTGAGATATTTTATGAACATTCTTGAAAAAACAGATGGAGAGATTTTAGAGTTGGCCAGCCCGATGTGGGCTGATCTTATTAAGTACTCTAATGAAGGAAACTACGGTGCTTTCACGCGTAATTTTTCGAGCTCTTTTATTGCGGGTGCTAATGAGGTTGAAATGGGTAAGCAGTTTGCAAGAAGCGACCTTGCGAAAAACCTGTCAGAAGATTATTTCTATCTTGGCATGATACGCCGTGGAGAATATGTCACTGTTCTATACAAAGTGACAAACAAAAAAAATCAAAGTGAATGGCTGGGAAGACTGGTGCTGGGTTATGAAAAGGACAAGGTGAGAATCTTTGGTGCCACCTTATTTTAGGATGATGTCATAAAAGAGTTTAATTAAATATGTCAGATACGATTGAAGACGAAAAATTCGTTGAACTAAATTACAAGGTCATCGATAACAAAACCGGCGATATACTCGTTACTGTGGATTATCCGCTGGGTTATGTTCATGGTGTGAATGATGTGATGTCTGAAGAAGTGACAAAGGAACTGTATGGTAAAAAAGTCGGCGATATCATCGAAGTGCCAGTAGACACTACAAAGTTATACGGCGAGAGAGATGAATCATTGATATTTACCGATCGTATAGAAAATGTCCCGGAAGAGTATCGGGAAATCGGTATGACTATCACCATGGAAAATGAAAAGGGTGAGCCCAGAAACTTTATCGTTACACGATTCGACGACAAGACATTGACCGTCGATGGAAATAATCCGCTGTGTGGAAGAGATGTCACCTTCATGCTGGAAGTCTTATCTATCCGTGACGCTACCGATGGAGAAATTGACCTTGGCGGAGCGGTTGGCGCCAATCCTGATATAAATGAAATACTCGACCGGGCACAATGAGATTCTCAACTAATTACATAATTTATCCTGAGAACAGGGCTCTGGAGCGTGCAATAGCGAATGCTATAGGCATACTGAGCGAAGAGGTGGCCGCAGCGGCTGTTCCGGATACCAAGGTTGCTGTAGCAGATAATTTTCTTTACACACGGGGAAATTATGAGCAGCGCCGTTTTAGTTCTAAAATTTTTGAGAGTTTACGCGAGGCGCTTGAGGTATCGCTGACAGACACTTCTATTACAGGTAAAAGTCGTGATCAGAAGCCATTAGCCTGGGCTGAGACACAGAATAATCTCGGAAATGTTCTTGCAGCACTGGGACAGCAGCGGAGAGATGCTGAATTGTTTGAACGGGCCATTCAGTGTTTTAGCAATGCATTAGAGGAGTTCAGACAGGAAAACTCACCATTGGAATGGGCAGCTACGCAATATAACCTGGGTACGGCTAACCAGGCGCTTGGTCGGCTACTTGATGCTACAAAGCCGTTAAAGCTCGCTGTAGATGCTTATACCAATGCTTTGCTGGTTTGGACGCGAGATGAGTCACCGGAAGACTGGATGTTTACCATGCATCAGCTTGGAGATACTTTCCATGCGTACGGAAAACTGCTTAAAGGTAACCGTCAATTTCAAAAGTCCGTTGTTGCCTATAAAAATGCGCTTGCCGTACTCGATGCGGATAATTATGCATTAGAGTTAACCGCTACACATAATAACCGTGCTGCTGTATTGCATCATCTCGGTGAGACAGAAGAAAACCCCGAACGCCTAGAGGAAGCTATAAGATCTTATGAAAAGGCGTTAACGGTCAGTATGGAGCAGCAACTCCCTATTCATCTGGCGGTATTGTGCAGGGTAAATAAGACGACAGCACAGAATGTACTGGCAGAATTAACAAACGATACAGGGCTTGCAGAAGAAGTGGCCGATGAGTTTGAAGTAATTATCGAATGTTTTTCGCATGCCCTTCAGCCGCTTTGTTTAAGGCATTGCGAGGAGCAAATGAATAAGGCAAAGTCGCTAGCACTTGCTACTAGCGCAAGCCGCTGATAAGGGGATCGAAGTTTGTCGGCTGTAGAAAAAACAGAAAAAAAGCGCGATCCGAACAATCCATGCCTGTTCTGCAAAGATCCGCGTGGCGTATCACTGGAGCATGAACTTGCTTACAGTGCGCGTGATACCTATGCAGTGAGCCCGGGCCATACCCTGGTCATCCCGCGTCGCCATGTCGCCAGCTTTTTCGACCTGACGCCCGAAGAGGTCAATGCCTGCATGGGGCTGATCACCGAGGAGCGCACGCGACTGGATAAGGAATTCAAGCCTGATGGTTACAATATCGGCGTTAACGTGGGACCGGCGGCCGGGCAGAGTATCTTCCATGTCCATATCCACCTCATTCCCCGCTACAAAGGGGACGTTGAGAACCCCCAAGGGGGCGTGCGGCATGTGATTCCGAAGAAGGGACATTACACACGCTAGATAGTACAATTTAGCCAGTTATGTGGGAGGGACTGGCCTGTTGAAATTCCTCCCGTTTTCAACCAGCAAGGAGATATGATCATGAGTGATGACAAGAAGCCTTTTATCCGTCCCAAGGTTCCAGATGGCCATGCATTTCACGTGACTACCCGTCAGAAAGAAATTGTACCGGGGCAGTTTTTCGTTGGCTATGAAACTATCTGGGAACCGCACCAGAAAGAAGTTCCATACCAAACCCCCAAGAAGCCCTAAGTCACGCAGCTGTACAGTACCTGGAAGGTCGCACGGCTATTAAAGAAAAGCACGCTATAAAAGCAAACCCCTCTCAAATCATGTTTTTTTCGAAAGGGGAAAGCACTTGAACCCCACTGTTTAAAAGGCAGTGGGGTTTTTCATTGGTACAAACGATTTTGTGGGCAGCAACATGCGCGTCTGCACCACTCAACAAACCTGCCAATGTATGATCAAAATCCATTTATGGCACACCCTGTAGAGAACCACTCCGCACACAGTCGCCACTTGTCATGTGCGTATTCTCTTCGACTTTCAGATTTTTATCGTGTCTGTTATGCACAGATAAGCGGCCGTTTGTATTCAGTCAAATCGCAACACGATTTCAGCGGGACTCGCTATAAAAGCGTGCATTTTTTAATCCGCCTTAAAGCTTAAATTCGCTCAGAAAATTGGTAATCCACATTAATAAAAGCGCCAATATCTGCAAGAAAACGAATCGTTCTGGCACCGAACCCGAAATCGGTGATCGATTCATTTTTATCAATAGATAAAACCATGACCACGCCGATTCTGGGTGATAAGTTGTGGCTTTTAATTACTTGCAGAATTTTTTCCTTGGCCGGTTCTATTTTTTTAATGATGATCTCCGTCATTTTATAAACGTCAATATTGTCCACTATCGTTTCCGTTGATAACTCCCATGAACTGATCACTGGTTTATCTAGGGGACTGCGCGCGCCGGATGAATCAACTGAGGTAGGTTCGATACCAAGCTGACGCGTGATGTCATCAGGATTGAAATGATAACCACTGAGTGCGAAGTAAACGCGTGTTTTATTCGATGTCAATTAATTACCCTCATCGATTGATCCTAAATTAGGATGTGAAATTATAGCTCGCTATTTGCCAACTCAATTGACACCTGATTGCCATAACGTTCGCGTAATAAAGTGGCAACGAGCCCCTGTTTATAATCGGTAAAATCGGGGGCAAGACTAGGCACATTTTTCTTCCAAATAAGAACGGCAGTTGATGTATGGCTCAGGTTTGTGCCCAGGGCAGGCCGGCATGGCGCCAGCCGTTGTGCGAATTGCGGTGGTGATGATCATCCAGCTCACCCTCAAATCCGTTCAGCACGTTATAAACTTCCTGCAGTCCCGCCTTTTCCAGAGCCAGTCCAGCTTCGGCAGAGCGGCGGCCGGAACGGCAAATCAGAACCACTGGGCGGTTCACACTGGCCGCCTTTCTAACGTGCGCAATAAAATTGGGGTCTATTTCCCAGTCGGGTCCATCAACCCACGGAATCAGGATCGATCCCTCGGGGTGGCCGACAAACATGTATTCCATCTCGCTGCGCACATCAATAAACACAGCTTCGGGGTTGGTGCGCAGAAAATCAAATGCTTGCTGGGGTGTCAGGTGCTGCATGGCATACCTCTTTTTTTGTACCTACATGATATACATCATACTTGTCGCAATTCAGCTCATTGTCAAGCTGGCAAGTGCAAACCAAGCGCCAGCCAGCTTGACTGAGACCAGATTATTTTTTTACAGGCGCGGCTGCAAGTTTCTGCAATTTTTTCGGGTGGATAAAATGGCCTGTGAGACTGGTTTGCGCAAATCTACCGCTACTCAGGCGCTGGACACAACCGGTTCAACGTGTGTGCCTACCGTGCGAATTTCAAAGTGCATGCTGGAAAGATCCCCCAGTATCCAGGTACAAGCTGCAACAATTCCTGGCGCATCAATGCCTGCGACTGTCCCCGGATTGGCAAGCATGGATGTCCCGCCTTTAATGTTGGGTTGTGCCATGATTTCGGCTTTGTGGCTATGGCCGCAGCAAACGAGATCGTAATCACCGGTGCACGCCATGGCGTGGCCGTAATGCGGGTAATGAGTGATGAAAATGCGCTTGCCTGCGAGTTCAATGCTCGCGTCCATGCCGTAATAGTTGAGCTTGCCGGAAGAGTTGGCCATGAGCCGGTGCAGTGCCATCTGGTCGCCGATGTTGTTGCCGTGCACAACATGCAACTGCAATCCCAGCTTGAGGGAAGCACGCAATGTTTGCGCGCCTATCAGATCACCGCAATGAATAACTGCCTGAGCTCCTGCTGCATGTGCCGCACTTACCGCCGCAGCAAGCGGTTCGGAACGGTCATGACTATCGGAAACGATGCAAATTTTCATTAAAATTATCGATGAGTCGAATATAAATCAGCTGCACTAAGCGGTGCAACTGAATGATTGGTATCTAGTAACATTAGGCGCAATGGCTCAGTTTAGTGTCTATAACTAGATAGGGGGGTATTAAGATAACCCAAGTGGGGGATAAGGATTAACGACGAAAAAACAAACTATAATCTTTCGGTCTAAAATTATCTGACATAATGCACGACAATTTGATGCTTGCTCAATCGGTTACAATTTGTTAAGTTTAAAATTCGAATGCTGGTTTAGATGAGATGACATAACCCAGTTGGGTTATAAGCTCTGCACTTCTCATTGGATTAATGAGATATTGCTAATATTTTAATTTGTCTTGGTGTGCCCAGGCTAATTTTTGGCTGTATGCAGGCTGGGATTTGTTGAGTGAATCAAACGGATTGCTACGGTTCGCGCCATCAAAATTAAGCTCGTAAATTGGCGCACAATTTGCGACTGTTCGGTAGGCTCAATGTTTAAACAGATTGGCAGTCAGGTTCTGCGCACTGCGGGCAGCGGTGTTTCGACAGCTACTCATGGATTGAATTGCTAAAATCAGGCGTATCAAGTACTCGATGAGAACTTTGAACAAGCAAAAAATTAAACTGGTCAGCGGCCGCACCCGCTCCTTAACGGGAAAGGTAAGCGCTGAGCATGCGCGTAATTCTGGCGCTGAAAACAACGAATCGGCTTCGTTCAATGGCGCGGAAATCACGGCGTTGGTGGAAAAGTGCCTGACGACTATTGTCAAGTCGACAGGTGCGGTTGCAGGTGCGGTACGTATTTTGTCGCCCAGTGGTCTGGAGCTGCAAATGCTGGGCTCAATCGGGTTGCCGAGTGATGTGGTGAATTGCGAAAGTGTGGTTGATTCTGGCTGTGGCGCATGTGGCCAGGCTGCGAGAGGGCGGGCTGCGGGCGGCAACGGGAGTGGTGTTCCCAATGTCGATGTTTGCGTGCAGCGGTGTGGTGCCGCATATTTTGGCGCTGCCTGTAACCATGTGTTTGCGGCTCCGCTTGTGCGGCCGGATAAAGCGGCTGAACCTGTCGGAGTGCTGACACTTTTCTTTGCAACAGCCACGGAAATTCAGGCTGATGGAATGCAGGCTATCAGCGCATACGCTGAACTGGTGAGTGCCGCTTTGGATAGCGCAATAAGGAATGCCGAAAGTCGGCGCATTAACTTGCTGGCAGAGAGGCAATCGATTGCCAACGAAATACATGATGCGCTGGCGCAGACCCTGTATTACGCAAAAATGCGCAGCAGCCTGTTGCTGGAGGCCCTGCGCACCGAGAATGATTTGCTCGCCTTTAAATGTGCGCGGGATATAGACGATGCCCTGGACAGCGGCCAAAAGGCAGTGCGTGAACTAGTCACGTATTTCCGCTGTCAGATGGATCCACAGGGGTTGCAATTTACATTGCAGAAGTTGGTTCATGATTTTTGTGCGCGTACCGACATACCGTTGAAGTATGTCAATCGAGTAGCAGATATGGATTTGCCGTTGGAGTACGAGCTACAGGTTTTTCTCATTGTGCGTGAGGCGCTGGTCAATGTCGGCACTCATTCCGGCGCCACTGCAGCTTATTTGACGGTTGCAAAAAACGATGGCCGCTATACTTTTACCGTTGAAGATAATGGTGCCGGTTGCGTCAATGCACCGGTAGATGGGCACTACGGCATGACGATTATGCGCGAACGCGCGGCGCGCATCGGCGGTGAAGTGCAGGTGGAAAGTTTTGAAGGACTGGGCACGCGTGTACGATTGAATTTTGCTATCCCAACGGCCTAGATGGAGTTTGAATAATGAGTGAACAGTTACGAGTTGTTCTGGTCGACGATCATAGTCTGTGTCGACGTGGCCTGACCGAACTACTTACACATCGCTATGGCATCACTGTAGTGGGCGCGACAGGTGACGTCCATGAGTTGAGTACGTTGTTGCGCGATCATAAGCCGGATTTGCTGGTGATGGATTTGCGCATGGAGCCACTCGACGGCATGGGCGTGCTTGCGCAGATTCGCAAGGAAGGGCATTCAACCCCCGTCATCATTCTGACCATGAGTGATTCCGAGGCGGATCTGTCCAGCGCACTGCGAGCCGGGGTGCGCGGGTATCTGTTGAAAGACATGGCCCCGGATGATGTCGCCGATGCGATCCAGCGGGTTGCAGCAGGAGAAATGGTTGTGGCGCCGGCGATGACGGTAAAAATGATCGGCATCCTGCAACATGGCCAGAATGAAAAAGAAACCAAGACTTCGCTCACACTGCTGACTGAACGTGAGCGCGAGATTTTACAGTTGTTGGCGCGCGCCGAGAGTAACAAGGCGATTGCGCGCACACTGGGTATCAGCAATGACACAGTCAAGCAGCACGTCCGTCACATCCTTACCAAGCTTCACCTTACTTCCAGAGTCGAAGCTGCGGTGCTGTTTGCAGTTGAGCAACGAGATACTGAAATCCGCTAGCGCGAGTTAATGGCTTGCTGTCCTGAATCATTCATCATTCGTTCCTGCTGCAAGGCTAGATATTGTTGGACAAGGCTTTGGCGAGGTGCCCCATTCAACGCATATCAACCCATCATAGAGTCTCATCAGACCCCAATTTTCCGCAAAGAATAAATTATGGAATCCCCGTCGCTCTCTTTGTCCAATCTCGAAATGCTTGAGGATTATGATCCCGATTCCATGCCGGTGGGGCAGGCGCGGCAGCTGATCCGCCAATTTCTGGCACCGCTTAGCGAAGTGGAAATTGTCCCGCTGCACATTGCATATCAACGCACCCTGGCCGCTGATGTGCACTCACCCATGAACGTGCCTCCGCATAATTACTCCGCGATGGATGGTTACGCGGTGCGCCACGCCGACCTGAGAACAGCGCCCAGCAGCCTCAAGCTGGTAGGCAGCTCATTTGCCGGACATGCCTTTGGCGGACAGGTGGTGGCCGGTGAGTGCGTGCGCATCATGACCGGCGCGTTGATTCCCGCTGGCTGTGACAGCGTGGTGATGCAGGAGCACGTCAGGGCAAACGGAGACAGGGTGGAAATAGGTGATGGACAGCGCTTGGGGCAGAACATCCGCCTTGCCGGAGAAGATGTCGTAAAGGGGGCGCTGGTGCTTGCGCATGGCCATGTCATCCGGGCCGCGGAAATGGGCTTGCTGGCCTCACTGGGTATTGGCGAAATAAGCGCTTACCGCAAATTGAAAATCGCCATATTTTCCACCGGGGATGAATTGCGCCAGCCGGGTACGCCGTTGGCCGCAGGGCAGATCTACGACAGCAACCGCTTTACTCTGATCGGGCTGTTAACTGAGCTGGGTGCAGATATCATCGACCTCGGCAATATCCGCGATGACAAAGACAGCATACGCGCAACCCTGCTGCAGGCTGCAGCGAGATCCGATGTCATCATTACAAGCGGCGGCGTGTCGGTGGGAGAGGCAGATTACATCAAGCAGTTGCTGGCCGAGATCGGCGAAGTCGTATTCTGGAAGATCGCCATGAAACCCGGGCGCCCGCTGGCCTACGGCAAAATCGGCCAGTGCCATTTCTTCGGCCTGCCCGGCAATCCGGTGGCTGTCATGGTGACCTTCCTGCAGTTTGTGCGCGATGCATTGCGCGTGCTGATGGGGCAGGATCCCAAGCCCTCCTTCACCTTGCAGGCACTCTGCACCAGCTCCATACGCAAGGCGCCGGGGCGCACCGAGTTCCAGCGCGGCATCCTCAGTCAAGATGCCGAAGGCCGCTGGCTGGTGCAGACTACCGGGGAGCAAGGCTCAGGCATTCTCAGCTCGATGGTCAAGGCAAACTGCTTTATCGTGTTAGCGCTTGAGCAGGGTAACGTGGAGGCAGGCAAGGTCGTGCAAGTGCAGATGTTTTAGGATGTGTTGAAGGAAATGAAAAGGGGTGCCGGAATTCCCGGCCCCCTTTTTTACATCAACTGGTGCGCCCGGCGGGAGTCGAACCCACGACCCTTGGCTTCGGAAACCAATACTCTATCCAGCTGAGCTACGGGCGCAATAATGGGTGCGCAGTATAACGGTTTTTCATGCTTGCCGCCCGCGCCATGGTGGCTGAAAAATGCTATCGTACGCTCCATGAATTTTTCCAAACCCGAGCAGGCCGAGATTTGCCGCATACTGCGCAATGTTCGCAATATTGCGGTAGTCGGCCTTTCGCCCAATGCCGCCCGTCCCAGTTTCCGCGTGGCGCAAGGCATGCAGAATCTGGGCTATCGCATTATCCCGGTACGCCCCAAGATCAGCTCTGTGTTGGGCGAGCCGGCATACCCCGATCTGGCCAGCGTGCCGCATAAAATTGACCTGGTGGATGTATTTCGTGCGCCGGAGCACGTGCCGGCCATTGTGGATGAATGCATTGCCCTGGGTATCAAATACCTGTGGTTGCAGGACGGTGTGATTAATGAAGGGGCGGCGCTGCGTGCGCAGGCGGCAGGGATCACCGTGGTGATGGATATGTGCATCTGGCGCGACGGAGGGCCGTGCGGGAGGTGCCATGACTAAAACGCGTTGTGCCTGGGCCGGGGCGAGCGCCTTGTATCAGGCCTATCACGATGAAGAATGGGGTGTGCCGCTGCACGACGAGCGCGCCCTGTTTGAGTTCCTGATCCTGGAGGGCGCCCAGGCAGGATTGAGCTGGATTACCATACTGAAGAAACGCGCGGCCTATCGAGACGCCTTCGACAACTTCGATGCGGAACACATTGCACGCTATGATGCGGGTAAAATAGAATCGTTGCTGCAAAATTCCGCCATCGTGCGCAACCGTTTGAAGGTGCAATCCGCGGTGACGAATGCGCAGAAATTTCTGGCGGTGCAGGAAGAATTTGGCAGCTTTGACGCCTTTATCTGGCGTTTTGTAGAGGGTAAAACGCAGCAGAACCAGTGGCGCTCGCTGGCCGAGGTGCCGGCCAGCACGGAGGTCTCGGATGCGATGAGCCGAGAGCTGAAGCGACGCGGCTTCAAATTCGTCGGTTCGACCATCTGCTATGCTTTTATGCAGGCGACCGGAATGGCGAATGACCATACCACGGATTGTTTTAGATATGCAGAGCTGAGATCATGAAGCTGAAATTTACCAAAATGCACGGTGCCGGTAACGACTTTGTCGTGATCGACGGCGTGCGCCAGGAAGTCTATCTCACCCCGGAACAGCTGCGCCTGCTGGCTGACCGCCATTTCGGCGTCGGCTGCGATCAAATCCTGCTGGTAGAGCATTCGCAAAATTCCGAAGCCGATTTTCGCTATCGTATCTTTAACGCAGATGGCGGCGAAGTGGAGCAATGCGGCAATGGTGCGCGCTGCTTTGTGCGTTTTGTGCACGACCACAAGCTCACCAGCAAGCGCGCGATCGTGGTGGAGACCAAGAGCGGCCTGATCTCTCCGCGCCTGGAAGATGACGGCCGCGTCACCGTGAATATGGGTGCGCCGATTTTCGAGCCAGCGCGTATTCCTTTTGTGAGCGACAGCGAAGCCATCATCCAGCCGCTCGATGTGGATGGCGTGACCGTGCAGATCACGGCCGTCTCCATGGGCAATCCGCACGCCGTGCAAACAGTCGACGATGTGGAGCAGGCGCCAGTGGCGACCATGGGACCATTGATCGAGCGCCATGCGCGTTTCCCCAGGCGTGTGAATGTCGGATTCCTGCAGGTGGTGGACCGGGCTCACATCAAACTGCGCGTGTATGAACGCGGTTCCGGTGAAACCCTGTCGTGTGGCACCGGTGCCTGTGCCGCCGTGGTGAGCGGCATCCGGCGCGGTCTGCTGGATGAATGCGTGCAGGTCGCCACTCACGGCGGTGTGCTGACCATCAGCTGGGCGGGCGGCAACACGCCGGTGATGATGACCGGCCCTGCCATTAGCGTGTTTGAAGGCGAAATAAATTTATAAGAGAGCATCATGAAAGCTGAAGACATCGCAAATTATTTGCAAAGCCATCCCGATTTTTTTGAATCCCATGCCCAGATGCTGGCGGACTTGGTCATTCCGCATCCCTATGGCGGGCGCACCATTTCGCTCTCCGAAAGGCAGATGCTCACGCTGCGCGAGCGCGCCAAGGAACTGGAAAAGAAATTGCACGAGCTGGTCGAACTTTCGCGTGAAAATGACGCGCTGCAGAACAAGGTGCATCGATACACCGTGGCTTTGTTTGGGGCGCGCGAGCTGACATCGCAACAGGAAGTAACCGTGCGCAACCTGCGCGAAATTTTTGCGGTTCCCCATGCGGTGATCCATCTGTGGAAAGAGCAACCGCCCAGCACGGAAGTCATGGCGTTTGCCGACCAGCATGAGCAGCCGGTATGCACGCACCGCGCTGTGCATGATACCCAGGGCTGGTTCGGTGAAAGTGCGCCGCACCTGCGCTCGTTCGCCTACCTGCCGCTGCGCAGCGGTACTCATTCCATCGGCCTGCTGATTCTCGCCAGCGAAGATGAGCAGCGCTTCTACCCCGAGATGGGGACAATGTTCCTGCAACGCATCGCCGAAACCGTGAGCAGCGCGCTGCAGACCTACCTGTAATGAACAGCGCCGCTGCAGCGCCTGCAGCAGCCCAGCAGGACGCACTGCGCGGTTTTTGCGCTTACCTGAGCAACGAGCGCCAGTACTCACCGCTCACCGTGCAGAATTACACACGCGATATTCGGCAACTTTTCAAAGCGGCGGGTGACATACCACTCGGCGATTTAAAGAGCCACCAGATACGGCGCTACATCGCACAGCTGCACGGCAGCGGGCTGGGCGGAAAAAGCCTGGCGCGCATGCTGTCGGCCTGGCGCGGCTTTTACGTTTACCTGCTACGCGAGCAGAAATGCAGCAACAATCCCTGTGTGGGCCTGCGCGCTCCCAAGTCGCCGCGCAACCTGCCGCATACCTTGTCGCCGGATGAAGCGGTACGCATGGTCGATCTGCCTGTCGATGACGGCGTGCTGTCAGTGCGCGACAAGGCCATGTTCGAGTTGCTGTACTCATCCGGCCTGCGTCTGGCCGAGCTGGTGGGGCTGGATCCTGCAGCACTGGATTTTGCCGATGCTGCCGTGCGCGTGACAGGTAAAGGCAACAAGACGCGCATCGTGCCCTTGGGCAGCCATGCTATCCAAGCGCTGCAACAGTGGCTGGCGGCGCGTGCCACCTTCGCCACGGAGGCAGAGGCTGCGCTGTTTATAAACCGCAATGGCGGTCGTCTCAGCGCACGTTCCGTGCAACTGCGCATGAAGGAATGGGGCATCAAGCAGGGCTTGTCCAGCAACGTTCATCCGCATCTGTTGCGTCACTCCTTTGCTTCGCATGTGCTGCAATCCAGCGGCGACCTGCGCGCCGTACAGGAAATGCTGGGCCACGCCAGCATCTCGACCACGCAGGTGTACACCCATCTAGACTTCCAATACCTCGCCAAGATTTACGACGGCGCGCATCCGCGTGCCAAAAAGAAACCATGAACCAGAAACGTCACACCTCTCCCGATCGCCGGCGCGAACAGCACAAGCCACAAGTATCAAAAGCCCCCAGGGTTGCCTTCGATGGTGCGCGCCTGATCATTCAGGCGGGACGCGAAAAATCGCTGTTGCGCCGCCACCCGTGGGTGTTCTCTGGTGCAATCGAGCGCATCGAAGGAAAGCCTGCCAGCGGCGACACTGTGCAGCTATGCGATGCGCAGGGCGGTTTTCTGGCCTGGGCTGCTTACAACCCGCAATCGCAAATTTGCGCGCGCGCGTGGTCGTGGCAGGGTGATGAAAAAATCGATGCGAATTTCTTCCGCAGAAAAATCACCGGCGCACTGAATGCGCGGCGCGACCTCAAGCTGGCGCAGCACAGCAACGGCATGCGCCTGATCCACGGCGAATCCGATGGCCTGCCGGGATTGATCGTCGATCAATATGCCGACGTGCTGGTGCTGCAACTGGGCAGCGCAGGGACGGAACGCTGGCGCGAAACCTTCGCGGATATTTTGCAGGAGCTGTGCAATCCGGTGTGCATCTACGAGCGCTCGGATTCGGACGGGCGTGAACTGGAGGGCCTCGAAATTCGCAACGCCGTGCTGCGCGGAGCCTTGCCGGAAAATCTGAGCATCACCGAGAACGGCGTGCGCATTGCGGTGGATGTGGCGGCAGGGCAGAAGACCGGTTTCTATCTGGACCAGCGCGACAACCGCGCACAAATCGGTGCGCTGGCAGAGGGGCGTGATGTGCTCAACTGCTTCTGCTACACCGGCGGCTTCTCGCTGTATGCATTGCGCGGAGGGGCGAAATCCGTGCTGTCGATCGATGCCTCGGCAGAAGCGTTGCAGCTCGCGCAGTGCAACGTTGCGCTCAACGGGCTGGATGCCGGCCGTGCCGAATGGCTGGATGCGGACGTGTTTGCCGCGCTGCGCAAATTGCGCGACCAGAACCGCAAGTTCGACCTCATCATTCTTGACCCGCCCAAATTCGCCCCCACCGCCGCCTTCGCCGAAAAGGCCGCGCGCGGCTACAAGGACATCAACCTGCTCGGCTTCAAGCTGCTCAGGCCGGGCGGCCTGCTCGCCACCTACTCCTGCTCGGGCGGCATCAGCGATGATCTGTTTCAGAAAATCATCGCCGGTGCTGCATTGGATGCGGGCGTGGATGCGCAGATCGTGAGCCGTGTGCATGCGGCGGCGGATCACCCGGTGTTGCTGAGTTTTCCGGAGGGCGCTTATCTCAAGGGCCTGGTGTTGCGGGTGGCCAACTGATGAAAAAACCAACCTTGCTTGACGCCGTTGGCGGCCTGCCCACCCTGCACAGGGTGCACAAGCTTTTTTATGACAAGGTGTACGCCCACTATTGGCTCAAGCTGTTTTTCGAAGGCCACGATCAGGTCGCCATCGAAAACCGCCAAACTTCCTTCATGGCCGAGAAGATGGGCGGAGATGGCGACTACATGGGCAAGGATATCAAGACCGCACACGAAACCATGTATGTCACGCAGGAGCTATTCGAGGTGCGTCGTGTGTTGCTGGACGAGTCGATACGAGAGGCCGGCGTAGCCGACGAGTTGCGCGAGCGCTGGCTGAAAATAGACGGCGCCTTCATGAAAGCGATAGTCAAAGACTCACTGGAATCGTTTACCAGCACCAGCTGGCCGTACAAAAAGCACATCATCATTCCCAAACCAGAGAGGTGATTTAGGTTGTCGGGCTGCGTGGTTGTTGGAGCTTTAGCTCCTTTACAACCACGGCGCGCCCTTTACGGGTGCTGCCCCGACGGTTTTTGCTTTTGAAATTTAGCTACATGGGCTGCTCGGCGAAATACCGGCTTGTATTTATTCCACGCACGAAATACGGGAGCTGTGCAATAACAGGACTTATGTTTTCATAACTTTCAGATAGTTAGTAATTACAAAGTGTTTTGTAGTGATATTTGTATGTGAATTGACATTATGTATAGATGTATAGTATTATTCGACACAATGTAATTTCGTAGTGTGGGGGAGAAAATGGGGAGCGCGGCGACAGAAACAAAGTCTGGGTACAGGCTAACCTTGAAAGGTGACGGAATTACCGTTGATCGCGATATTTCTGAGTTATTGGCTAAAGACATTATCGCAATGATTTTGGGAGAAAGTATTCCTCAAAGCCCAAAATCTCCGATAAGCACGGCTTTGCCACAACAAAGCAATGGGCAATCACAGAATAATGTTGGCTCTCCGAGAAAATCGTTGCGAGAATATTTTAATGAGGTTAACGCTAGGAAAAATCCTCAGAAAATCTTGGCCATTGCGAACTATCTTGTTTGCTACATGGGGAAAACAACATTTTCGATTGCAGACATCAAGCCTCAATTTAAGACAGCAAACGAACCAGTACCTGCAAACCTTAATAGGGATTTTCAAATCGTATTGCAGTATGGCTGGATAGCGCCGGATCATGAAGAACGGAAAATGTTCTTTATTACGCAGACAGGATTGGATGCGTTAAGCAATAGATTTGAGTGATGCAGCAGTACATCACATCGAGCAAGGGATTATGGCCATCTGCTTCAGCTACATGGCACATAGGAGAGAAAAACAGTGGCCTTAACGCGCCAACGTTAAGGCCACTGAGACAACTGGTTACCCAGTTGTTGTTGGTACTTCGACCGCCAACAACGTATTAGGGCGGTGTTCTTTCGTTACAGCGAACGGAATGTAACACCTAACTGTTAATGCGTCTATACACCTAAAGTGTCGATAACTTCGATATGAAAGGGGTAATCATGGGCCCAAAAATAGTCCGTGTTACTGCTTATCCTCGGTATAGGTTTGGTAAATGGGAAAGTGTCTGTACTCATTTACGCAGCTTGCCAAGATAAGTTCGTAGAAAAAACAAACCGGATTTCCCCGGTTTGTTTTTTCTCTGCATTGCCTTTCTGTACTCTACAGAGTTAATGCACACTCACCATCGGCTTAAACCGCAACTTCGCCTGCAACTTGGCCGCACTGGCCCGCGCCGCATCCTGGCTCACATACGGCCCCATGTGCACCCGGTTCAGACCATCCTTCTGGTACAGGCTGATGTCCTTGCCGTTGTCGCCCAGCTCGGCTTTCATGCGCGCCAGAAAGCTCCTGGCGCCGTCTTCAGATTTGAATGCGCCCAGTTGCAGATACACGTTGCCTGCTGCTGATTTCTTGCCGGTAGTTTCGATGGGCAGCGCGGTTGCAGTAACGGGGATGACTGCAGGCGGCAGCGGCTCGCTGTGGATTGCGCTACTGGCCACCGGCATGGTGCCGTCGCTGGCGATGCTTTCCACTTCAACTTCGCCGCTGCCGTTGCCCACCAGGCCGAGCTTGTGCGCGGCGGTGTAGGACAGGTCGATGATGCGGTCGTGCACGAAGGGACCTCGGTCATTGACGCGCACGATCACCGATTGGTGATTGGCCAGGTTGGTGACGCGGGCGTAGCTGGGGATGGGCAGGGTGGTGTGCGCGGCGCTCATGCCGTACATGTCGTACACCTCGCCGATGGAGGTACGCTGGCCGTGGAATTTTTTGCCATACCAGGAAGCGATGCCGCGCTCCTTGTAGCCGCCGGCTGCAGTCAGCGGGATATATTTCTGGCCCAGCGCGGTGTAGGGGCGGTTGGCATAGCGGTGCAATGGCTCCGCACGCGGTACGGCATCCGGGGTGCTGTCCAGGTTGGCTGGTGCATCGGCTCCCGGGCCATCGCCGGCGAGGTAGCCGCCGCTGCCGGAAGTTTGCGGCGCAGCACTTGGTGCAACGGCCGTGCTGCCTCCCGGCTTGAGATCGATTACGGGGGCCGGAGTGATGCGTGCGGACGCATCGGTCTTGTGTGCGGGAGTGCTGCTGCAAGCGGCGAGTAGCGCGGCTGTCAGTGCGGCAAAAGCGATCTGTCTGTTCATTTATGTGCTCCTAGCTTTGGACTAATTTCTTGTGTGAATGAATGCTCATCAGCATACCGAATCCGAGGTACAGGGTGAGCATGGAGGTGCCGCCGTAGCTGATCAGGGGCAGGGGCACGCCGACCACTGGCAGGATACCGCTGACCATGCCCATGTTGACGAAGGTGTAGGTGAAGAAGGTGAGGGTGATCGAACCCGCCATCAGGCGTGTGAAGTAAGTGGAGGCATTGGCGGTGATCATGAAGCCGCGCGCGATGACAAAGCCGTAGAGTGTCAGCAGGATGAGGTTGCCGAGCAGGCCGAACTCTTCCGAGTACACCGCAAAGATAAAGTCAGTGGTGCGCTCTGGCAGGAAATCCAGATGGGTCTGCGTGCCGTTCATGTAGCCTTTGCCCAGGATGCCGCCGGAGCCCACGGCAATCATCCCCTGTATCGTGTGGTAACCCTTGCCCAGCGCGTCCTGCGAGGGGTCGAACAGCATCTTGATGCGCAGGCGCTGGTAGTCGTGCATGTGGCTCCACAGAAATGGCGCACTGACGGCAGCGGTCAGCGCCAGGCCGATCATGATGCGCCAGCTCAAACCGGCCAGGAACAGCACATAGAAACCGCTGGCTGCGATCAGCAGTGCCGTGCCCAGGTCAGGCTGGCGCACGATCAGCGCAATCGGCATGACCAACAGCAGGGTGGCGACAAAATAATTTTTCAGGGTGAGGCTGGCTTCGTGTTTCTCGAAATACCAGGCCATCATCAGTGGCACGGCAATTTTCATCAGCTCCGATGGCTGTATGGTAGCCACGCCGATATTCAGCCAGCGCGTCGCGCCGTGGCTGTTGACACCAAGGGGCGTGATTACGCCCAGCAGCAGCACCATGCCAATGATGTAAATTGGCACGGCAATGCGCATCAGGTAATGCAGCGGCATGTTCGCCACTATCCACAGCGCGACAAAGGCCACCGTGATATTGGCCAGCTGGCCCAGCACGCGGGTCCAGTTGCCGTCGCTGGCGCTGTACATCAGCACCAGGCTGACAAACATCAAGGCTCCCAGCGCATACATCAACACGGGATCGAGGTGGGCGACAAAGCGCCGCTTCAGGCTGTTAATCATCTTCCTTCTCCGGGCTTTCCACGACGGTCTGCAGGGGTTTGGGCGCCTTGCCGAGCAGGTAGTAATCGATCACCTTGCGTGCAATCGGCGCGGCAGTGGAGCCGCCGTGGCCGCCGTTTTCTGCCAGCACGGCCAGTGCAATGCGCGGCTTGTCGGCGGGGGCAAAAGCGATAAACCAGGCATGGTCACGGTTGCGTTCAGATATCTGGCTGGCAACATATTTTTCGCCCTGCTTCATGCCGATTACCTGAGCCGTGCCGGTCTTTCCGCCGAAGCGGTAATTGGCGCCCGCGCTTGCTCCTGCAGCCGTGCCTCCCGGCTGGGTGACGGCGACCATGGCACGCTTCACCAGGGCAATGTTATCTGCAGGGAGCTTCAGGTCCATGGCAACAGCTGCCGGTGCAGACGGTGCTTCATGTTCGGCATTGCGCAACACCTGTTTGACCATATGCGGGCGATAGCCGACGCCGTCATTCGCCAGCACAGCGGTGGCGTAAGCCAGCTGCATCGGGGTGACCAGGGTGTAACCCTGGCCGATTCCCGCCGAGACGGTGTCGCCCGGGTACCAGATTTGTTTGTAGCGGCGCTGCTTCCATTCGGGTGAGGGCAGCAGGCCGGAAGCTTCGCCATCCATGTCTAGCCCGGTTTTCTTGCCGAAACCGAACTGATCCAGGAAGGTGTGCATATTATCTATGCCCAGGTCGGTGGCGAGGCCGTAGTAATAGGTGTCGCATGAAATGACGATGGATTTGAACAGGTCCACGCTGCCGTGCCCGCCGGCTTTCCAGTCGCGATAGTGATGGCTGCTGCCCGGCAGGGTGAAATAGCCGGGGTCGCTGATCGTGGTGCCGGGCTGGCGTTTGTTATAGGCAAGACCCGCCAGCGCCATGAAGGGCTTGATGGTGGAGCCGGGCGGATACTGGCCGCGCAAGGCGCGATTATTCAGCGGCACATCGGGAGAGTTGTTCAGCGCGTCCCAGTTTTCGGTGTCGATGCCGTCGACAAACAGATTGGGGTCGTAACCCGGCTTGCTGACGAAGGCCAGCACTTCGCCATTGCTCGGGTCTATCGCCACCAGTGCGCCGCGATAGCTGCCGAATGCCTGTTCGGCCACTTCCTGCAGCTTGGCGTCCAGCGTCAGGATCAGGCTGCTGCCGGACTTTGGTGCAGAGCGCGATAGCACGCGTACACCGCGTCCACCCGCATCCACTTCCACCTGTTCAAAGCCGGTGGTGCCGTGCAGATCATTTTCATAGCTCTGTTCCACGCCGATCTTGCCGATGTAATCGGAACCCCGGTAATTGGCGTCCATATTGTCGGCTTCGAGCTGCTCCATGTCCTTGTCGTTGATGCGCCCGATGTAGCCGATCAAGTGTGACATTTTGTCGCTGTACGGATATTCACGGAACAATCGCGCCTTGATCTCCACGCCGGGAAAACGATAACGTTGCGCCGCAAAACGCGCCACTTCCACGTCGCTCAAGCGGCTGCGTATGGGCAGGCTGTCGGAGGTGTGGGTCTCGGCCAGCAGCTTCTTGAAGCGCTTGCGGTCGCGCGGCTGGATGTCGATCAGCTGCGCCAGCGCATCGATGGTGCTATCCAGGTCGGCGACTTTGCTGGGTGCAATTTCCAGGGTGTAGCCGGAATAGTTTTGCGCCAGCACGATGCCGTTGCGATCCATGATCAGGCCGCGGTTAGGCACGATAGGCACGATGGAGATGCGGTTGTTGTCGGACAGTGTTTTAAAGTAGCCCTGGCGCACGACTTGCAGGTAGAAGAAGCGCGACAGCAGAATAAGCAGCATGACCACCACGAAGCCGAGGCTGAGTATCAGGCGCAGCTGGAAGAAGTAGATTTCGCGCTGATGATTTTTCAGCTCGACGTGACGCTTCATAATTCGTTGGGATTGGAGCGTGGACGGCGCAGGGTCTGCAGCAAGGCGGTCATCGGCACCCACAGCAGGGCCGAGGTCAGGCTGCCGAGAAAGTATTCCCAGGCGACAAAGTTGTGCATCTGCCAGTGTACGGCGACATAAACGCCATAGCTGATCAGGAGCAAGGGGAAAACTTGCATTGATTGTTCGCGCACGTCGAACATCTGCACGCGGCGATGCAGCATGATCCCGCCAAAGGCCAGGACCGTGTAGGCGATCGCGTGCTGGCCAAACAGCGTGGCATCTGCCACATCGGAAAAGATGCCGACTGCCCAGGCAATGCCGATGCCGACGCGATGGGGTTTGTGGGTGCACCAGTAGAGCAGCACCAGCGCCACAAAATCCGGGCGCAATGCTAGCCACAGGCCGTGCAGCGGCAGCCAGTTAAGCAGCAGCGCCACCAGCAGGCTCAGGCTGATAAAGGTGCCGGTCACCGGCAGCATAAATTCCTGGTCCTTGGGGAAGTGCGCGCTCACGGCATCCTCCTTTTGCTTTTCCGGGATTTTTCGAGCGTCTGTGAATCTGCTTCCGCAGGCAGATCAGGCAGCTTGGGCAAGCCGGAAACAATCAGCAGCTGGCGCTGCTGGTCAACGCCGGCAATCGGGGTGCAGGCAATGCGCGCAAACGGATAGGCGGCGTCGCGTTCAATCTTGCCGACCTTGGCTACCGGCAGGCCGGGCGGGTAGGTGCCATCCAGCCCTGAAGTTACCAGCACGTCGCCTGGCAGGATGTCGGAGCTGATGGGCATGTAACGCAGCGCAAGATTGCTGATGTCGCCCGAACCGAATACCACCGCACGCAGGCCGGTGCGCAGCACCTGCACCGGAACGGCATGATCCTTGTCGGTGATCAGGGTGACTTCACTCAGCCACGGAAAAACGCGAGTGACCTGGCCGACAATGCCGGTGTCATCCATCACCACCTGCCCTGCCAGGATATTGCTGTTGGAGCCCTTGTTGACGAACACCTTGCGTCTGAAGATGTCGCGTTCGATGTAGACAATCTCGGCCATCTGCATGGGGTAGCTGGAGCGTTGTTCCACTTCCAGCAGCTTGCGCAACTGCGCGTTTTCGGCCTGCAGTATCTGTAATTGCAGCAGCTGCGCGGCGTCCATATGGTGTTGCTGGTTGAGCGCGGCATTGTCGCGGATAAGGTTGCTCTGGGTTGCAAAATAGCCGCTGACCTCTTGCCATACCACTCCGGGCATGGTGGTCATGCGCTGCAGGGGCTGCACCACGATGGAAAGTACTCTGCGTGTCGATTCCAGGTATTTGTAGCGCGCATCGACAAACAGCAGCAGCAGGGATAGCAGTGCGAAGAAAACCAGGCGCGCTGCAGGGCTTGGGCCGCGGTTAAAAAAGCGGAATGATCGGGTGCTATCCATGAATCACGAATAACAATGGCAGCACCGAGCTTACTCTTTGGTGAAGATGTTGCTGAACACGTCCATGCGTTCCAGCGCCTTGCCGGAACCGCGTACTACGCAGGTAAGAGGATCGTCGGCGATTACAGCAGGCAGGCCGGTTTCTTCCATCAGCAGGCGATCGATGTCGCGCAACAGCGCGCCGCCGCCGGTGAGCACCATGCCTTTGCTGGCGATGTCAGCGCCCAGTTCAGGCGGTGTCTGTTCCAATGCTGTCTTGACTGCGCTGACGATGCTGTTGAGCGGGTCGGTCAGTGCTTCCAGGATTTCGTTGCTGGAAATGGTGAAGCTGCGCGGCACTCCTTCGGACAGATTGCGGCCGCGCACTTCCATCTCGCGCACTTCACTGCCCGGAAAGGCCGAGCCGATC
>JANYJE010000054.1 GCA_025408405.1 Nitrosomonadales bacterium
CCGTACCCGCGCCGATCACCAGTCGAGCACCCTGTGCGAACTCACTGCCAGCCTGCAAGGTCAGCAGGTCGGCGGGGGTTAATGAGTCTATGCCATAGCCTGCTGCCTCAAAATCATTTAACAGCGCGACCTGTTTAATGCCATAGCGCTCAGCCATAGAATCAGCATCAATCTCCCAAGGTAAATTGGTGAAACTGACTACACGGCCAGTTACCGGGCCTGCCACTGCCAAACACGCCGACTTAATATCGCTTATACCTGCTTCTGCCAGGAAGTCATCCAGTATTTCTGTCAGACCGGAAAAGGCAGCACTGGCATAGGATTTTTGCAGCAAGGGCTTGCGCCCATCAGCTGAGCTAATACTTAGCAGTGATTTTGTACCGCCAATATCGCCCGATAAATAATATGTCATGGTTAATAAGGCTGAGAATCGGCACCATCCAGATTCAGCGACTTGCGCCAGAACTGGTCATCACGGTCAAACAGCCGGTAAGTGCCACGCGGCCCGGCACTGCCGGCCGGGTAACTGGTGATAAAGCCGCGCTCCATTGCCCAAACCTTGATGATAGGATCGACCACGCGCCAGGCCGCTTCCACCTCGTCTATACGCAAAAACAGCGACTGGTCGCCCAGCATCACATCCAGCAACAGTCCTTCGTAGGCATCTACATTTGCTTCACTGCCCTTGTGGTAAGTCGCATCGAGACTGATGGTGCGGGTGTGCAGATCAAGACCCGGCACCTTCACCTGCATTTCCATTTTCATCGTGTCATGCGGCTGGATGCCGAGCATGATCCAGTTGGGACGTTGCGGCCCCTGGCGTGTATGACGCAGCAAATCCTGCGGCGGATTTTTAAAACGTATGCAGATCGCCGAGCTGGCATCCGCCATGCGTTTGCCGGTGCGCAGGTAAAACGGCACACCCGCCCAGCGCCAGTTATCGATAAACACTTTCAGTGCGGCATAGGTTTCGGTGCTGCTATCCGGCGGCACCCCGGCTTCTTCCAGATAACCCGGCACTGCTTTGCCGTCAATTGTGCCGTTGGTATACTGGCCGCGAAACGCATGGGCATTCACCGAGTTTTGCGTAATCGGGCGTATCGCCTGCAACACTTTTACTTTCTCGTCGCGCAGATGCTCGGCAGACATCGTCACCGGCGGCTCCATCGCCACCAGCGCAAGCAGTTGCAGTAAATGACTCTGTATCATGTCGCGCAGCGCACCTGAATTATCGTAATAATCGGCGCGCCCTTCTATGCCGATCGTCTCGGAATGGGTGATTTGCACATGATCGATGTAGTGATGGTTCCACAGCGGCTCCAGCAAAATATTCGCAAAACGAAACACCATCACGTTCTGCACCGTGCCCTTGCCCAGATAGTGATCGATACGGAAAATTTGCGGTTCATCCAGATGCTTGTACAGGCTGGCCTGCAGCGTCTGCGCGCTCAGCAGGTCGTAGCCGAAAGGCTTTTCAATCACCACACGGCGCCAGCCATTCTTTTGCTTGAGCAAACCCGCGCCGCCCAGCTTCTCGATAATTTCCTGCACGCCTGTTGGACGCACCGCCATGTAAAAAACCACATTGGCCGGGAAGGCTTCGTCCTCCTCTATCATCTGTTGCAAGCGTTGATAAGCCGCATCATCACCGGGAGCACTGGCATGGTAGTGCCAGCGTGCACAGAAGCGTTCAAGCGCAACCTGATCGATCCCCTGCGGATAGAGCGGCTCCAGAATATTGCACACTTCCACTACCCAATCTTCGCGCCGACGTTGCTCAACATTGCAGGCAAGCAACACCAGTTTGTCCGGTAGTCGCCCCACTTGCTCCAGTGAGAACAGCGCGGGAATTAATTTGCGCCGGCTCAGATTACCCGCCGCACCAAAAATAACCAGTGTGCAAGGTTCAATGATTTTCATTTTTTATGACCCGTGTTTTGCGTACTCGATTTGATCGCGTGTCCACCAAATGCATTGCGCATGGTAGATAACAAGCGATAGCCATAACCGGTTTCATTCTGGCTGGTAAAGCGCATCTGCAATGCAAGCGTCAGCACCGGCGCTGCCACGCCCTGATCTACCGCCTCAATCACCGTCCACCTGCCCTCGCCCGAATCCGGCACAAAGGGTGCGACCTTGTCCAGATTCTGGTCACCTTGCAATGCCTCGGCAGTGAGATCAAGCAACCAGCTGCGCACCACCGAGCCATGCCGCCACAGCTCGG
>JANYJE010000055.1 GCA_025408405.1 Nitrosomonadales bacterium
TCACGAGCGTCACCTTCCGCACGCACCTTAACCAGCATCAGTTCGCGCTCGATATGTTCGCCTTCGCTCAGATCCATCACCGCAACCACTTCGATCAACTTGTTGAGCTGCTTGTTGATCTGTTCGATGATTTCGTCCGAGCCTCGGGTCACGATGGTCATGCGCGACAGGGTTTCATCCTCGGTCGGCGCCACCGTCAGCGACTCGATGTTGTAACCGCGCGCGGAAAAAAGTCCCGCGACACGCGACAAGGCACCGGCTTCGTTTTCCATCAGCAATGAAATGATATGACGCATTTATACATCCTCCGCCATCAACACGTCCGACAGCCCCTTGCCCCCCGGAACCATCGGGAACACGTTCTCGGTAGGGTCGGTGCGGAAATCCAGAAATACCAGGTCATCTTTGCGCGCAAAGGCTTCTTGCAGCGCGCCCTCGACATCAGACGGCTTGTCCACGCGTATCCCCACGTGCCCGTAGGCCTCGGCCAGCTTTACAAAATCAGGCAGTGCATCCATGTAGGACTCGGCATAGCGGTTGCCGTGGAAGAATTCCTGCCACTGGCGCACCATGCCCAGATAGCGGTTATTCAGGGCGATCACCTTGATCGGCAGGCGGAACTGCTTGCAGGTGGAGAGCTCCTGAATGTTCATCTGGATGCTGCCTTCGCCGGTCACGCAGGCAACTGTCGCGCCGGGATGCGCCAGCTGCACGCCCATCGCAGCAGGCAAACCGAAGCCCATGGTGCCCAGGCCGCCGGAATTGATCCAGCGGCGCGGCTGGTCAAACTTGTAATATTGCGCAGCCCACATCTGGTGCTGGCCCACGTCCGAGGTCACAAATGCTTCGCCGCGCGTGATTTCGTACAGCTTCTGCACCACGAACTGCGGCTTGATGACTTCAATCGAATTCTTGTAAGCGGAGGAATTGCGTCCGCGCCATTCCGCTATCTGCTTCCACCATGGGGCCATGGCAACCGCATCCGGTTTCTGCCTGCTGCTATGCAACAGTGCCAGCAAGTCCTGCAACACGTGCGCCACATCACCTACCAGCGGCACATCCACCTGCACGCGCTTGGAAATGGAGGCCGGGTCAATATCGATATGGATGATTTTGCGCGGCACAGAATTGAAATGCTGCACGTTGCCGATCACGCGATCATCAAAACGCGCGCCCACCGCGAGCAACACATCGCAATTCTGCATCGCCATATTGGCTTCCAGGGTGCCATGCATACCCGGCATACCCAGGAACTGCCTGTCCGTTTCAGGATACCCTCCCAGCCCCATCAGAGTGCTGGTGCAAGGAAAATCCAGCAGACGCACCAACTCCGTCAGAGGTTTCGCGGCATCCGACAAAATCACGCCGCCGCCGGTATAAATCATCGGTCGCTTGGCTTCCAGCAGCAGCTGCACGGCATGCTTGAGCGCACCGATTTCGGCCTTCTGGGCGGGATTGTAAGAGCGTATGGTTACTGTCTTGGGATATTCGAACTTCGCCTTGGCGAGCGAAATATCCTTGGGAATGTCCACCAGCACCGGGCCGGGGCGACCGCTCTTGGCCAGGTAAAATGCCTTTTTGATGGTGACGGCAATATCATTCACGTCCTTAACCAGGAAATTATGCTTAACGCATGGACGCGTAATACCTACCGTGTCCACCTCCTGGAACGCATCCTCACCGATAAAACCGGTAGGCACCTGCCCGCTGATCACGACCATCGGAATGGAGTCCATATAGGCCGTAGCAATGCCGGTAACCGCATTTGTAACTCCAGGGCCCGAGGTGACCAGAGCCACTCCTACCTTGTCGGTAGAACGCGCATAGCCGTCAGCTGCATGCACGGCAGCCTGCTCATGCCGTACCAGAATGTGCTTGACCTTCTCCTGATTGAACAGTGCATCATAAATAAATAGCACAGCCCCGCCAGGGTAGCCGAAAACGTATTCGACCCCCTCTTCCTGCAAACAGCGTATGGCTATTTCTGCGCCCGTCAATTCCATGTCAGACTACCTTAAGCAAGCAATAAAAGAACCGTGCAAGATAAAGGCTAGACGCGTTTTGGTCAACCCCTGAATATTCAGGGTAATTTCATCGCACTCGGGTACGGCTTGATTTGGTAGTATTCGCATCTGGATTTTAAAGAGGGGTAAGCAAACTGGCCAGCCATCATGAACTCGCAGCATTTCTCGCCGAAGTCGAGCGCCGCGCCTATAAGCAGGCACTGTTCGCGGTGCGGGATGAACATGTGGCGCTTGATATAGTCCAGGACGCCATGCTCAAACTGGCCGAGAAGTATGGTGACAAGCCGGCGGGCGAGCTACCCATGCTGTTTCAGCGCATCCTGCAAAACACGATACGCGACCATTATCGCAGGCAGAAAGTCCGCTCCATGTGGACTACGCTGATGTCTTCGCTGATACCCCAGCATGACGAAAGCGATTATGACCCGCTGGATACCCTGCAGGACAAAGACAACAACAGCCAGGCCGCGCGCCCGGATGATGCGCTGGAACAGTCGCAACTGCTTGCATTGATTGAGGATGAGCTGGGCAAATTGCCGCCACGTCAACGAGAAGCCTTCCTGCTGCGTTACTGGGAAGACATGGACACAGCAGAAACTGCAGCGGCCATGGGTTGTTCCGAGGGCAGCGTCAAAACGCATTGTTCTCGCGCAACGCATACGCTCGCCGCAGCCCTGAAAGAAAAAGGAGTGAATTTACTATGAAAAATAACCTAAACCACCACTCTATCAAACAGTTGCTGGATCATTCCGCCACCCGGATCAGCCCCGCTACACTGGCCCAATTGCAGAGGTCGCGTGTGCATGCACTCGAGCATCAACGGCTGCATCGCACTGCGCCCGCGCTGGCTTGGCTGGGTCACTTGGGCTCGCACAGCGACTCGTCGCATACGTCAAAACACATCAGGTGGGCGTTTGCCGTTATTTTTGTGGCCTGTTTATTCAGCGGCGCCGCATACTGGCAGAACAGCATTGCTGACCGCGACACCAGTGACGTGGATATTGCGATCCTGACGGACGACTTGCCCCTGCACGTGTACGTGGACTAAAGACCTGATGCGATTCATCCGCAGCCTGATTATTGCAACCTGCCTCACAGTGCTGACGGTGTTGCCTGCATGGGCCGCCACACAGTCGTGGGCGCTGCTCACCCCCATGCAGCGCGAGGCTTTAGCCCCGCTTGCCCAGCAATGGGATACGCTGCCCGAAATACAGAGAAAACGCCTGCTGGGCACAACCAAACGCTATCCCAACCTGACGCCATTGCAAAAAGAGCGTTTTCAGGCTCGTTTGACCGATTGGAGCAAGCTGACACCCGCACAGCGCGACCGCGCGCGCGAGACATACAAGGCGTTGCGCAAGGCTCCCCCGGAAAAACGCGAAGAACTAAAGAAGATGGTACGCCAGCAAGAACAGGCAAAGTCAGCCGCCTCATCCCCAAGCAGTGCAGTTCCTGCTGCCACTCGCTGATTAAAACCTGCAACCAGCCCCACAAGCCCGTCACCCGGCAATATAGTCGTTACAAGCGCTGAGCACGGCGGCTTAGCGCCGTTCCGTGCGCCACAACATCCCCAGCGCCAGCAGCAGGAACATCCAGAATATCGCGGTTGCGCTCCATAGCGGAGGCCAGTCGTTCAACGCCCCCAGATAGGCAAACAGCCTGCCGATAAAGTGAAATGACAGGCCCAGCACAATGCCCGCGAAAATCTTTGCGCTCACCCCCCCCTCGCGCCGCTGATGGGAAGCAAAAGGCAAGGCCAGCAACATCATTACCAGCACCGCCAACGGGTACACCAGCTTGTTCCACATCGCGATTTCATGGCGTGTCGTTTTCTGATGATTCTCTTTAAGGTGCTGCGTATACAGGTACAGATTCCATGCTGACATCTGCTCTGGCACGACCAGCAACACGCTCAAAATTTCCGGGGTCAGCACCGAACGCCACTCCTGCTGAGGTTGAGTGCCCACCTTGACCCCATGCTCGTCGAAGCGTGTCTGCGTCACCCCCTCCAGATGCCAGCGCCCCTCTTCCAGATAGGACGCGCGCTGAGCGGCGGTGATCGCCTGCAGGTGATAGCTGTCATCAAATTCGTAAATGCTGACATCCATCAACGAGGTATCGGGCAGCACATTTTTGACGTTAACAAAACTGTGTTCGTCTTTCACCCACACGCCTGAACGGAACTCTTTCAGGTTAAGCTGCGCATTCTGCGCCCTGAGGCGCAACTCCTGCGCGAGCCTGTCACTGGGCGGCGCTATAAATTCTCCGCAAACAAAACTCAATACGACCAGCGGCAAGCCTATCTTGAACAGCGCCAGAATCATCTGCTTCAGCGAGGCGCCGGAACTGCGATAGATGGTCAGCTCCGAACTCAATGCCATCTGCACCAGCGCAAAAATCGTCCCGATAAGCACGGCTACAGGGAACAATTCATAGATATGGCCGGGCACGGTAAGCAGCACAAACAACAACACATACCCCAGGCTGTAGTTGCCCGTTCCCATCACATTCAGTTCGTTGATCAGATCGACGAAGGCAAACAGCATGATCAGCGCAGTAAACACCAGCGCCATGCTGGAATAAATTTCGCGTGCCAGATATCGGGTCAGCAGCCTCATCGCAGCAACCGCCGCCATGAATACACCGACATGCGGTGATAGAACCACAGCATGACCAGTGCCAGCATCAGCACGTGCAAGCCCAGCAAGCCCACGCTGGCGCTGATTTTTCCCTGCGCTACCCAGGTGTTGGTCACGCTGATCAGGTTGTTGTAGAGCATGTAAATAACCAGTGCGACCATCAGATTAAGGGAGCGCCCGGCGCGCGGATTAACGAAACTCAGGGGGATCGCCAGCAGCGCCAGGATCAGCGCGCTGATCGGCAGCCCAAGCCGCCAATGCAATTCAGACAGATTCAATGGTGTTTGATTCTGCAGCAAGTACAGGGTTGAATAAGCCTGGAGTCTGGGCGTTTTCTGTTTGATCTCAGCCGTTTCAACACGCATGGCATAGCGCTCGAACTCCACAATGCGGTAATCCTGCTGGCCGGGAGTGCCCTCATAGCGACGGCCATTCAGCAACACCAGAAAATGGTCGCCATTAGGCGCAGTCTCCTGAAAACCCTGCTTGGCAACCATGCTGCCTACCTTGTCATGTTCCACTGACTGCACAAAAATATTGCCGACGCGATTGGTTTCCTTATCCAGATTTTCCAGGAAGAACACCCGATCAGCCTGCCTTGATTCGCGAAATACTCCGGGAGCCGCCACTGCCACGTCATCGGCATTATCCAGCCGGTGCTTGACATCATCCACCTTGGACATGGCCCATGGCGACAACACCAGGCTCAGCAACGCAATAGTGCACACCACCGGCGTCGCAAACCACATCACCGGCCGTATCCAGCGCGTGAGGCTGGTGCCCGTACAAAACCACACTACCATTTCGCTGTCGCTGTAGCTGCGCGTCAAGGTCAGCAGCACCGCCATGAACAGGCTGATAGAAAGCAGCACCGGCAAATAATTCAATGAAGCAAATCCCATCAGCACCAGCACAGCCTCCACCGGCAGCGAGCCCCCGACAGACTCGCCCAGCAGGCGAATTAACTGGCTAAGAACCACAATGCCGAGCAGAATGGCAAACACCAATATCCCCATGGTCGTAAATTCCCTGACCATGGCGCGATGAAACACCCCCGAGCGCAACGGATTTTCGCGTTGCGTTTTTGACTTTTGCCGGTGAGATTGCGGATAATCCAACATTGATTGCGGTACGAGACTGAATTAAGGAGAAGCAGGTGGAATTTAGCATAAAACAAGGCAGTCCGGAAAAACAGCGTAGCGGATGTGTTCTGGTTGGCGTATTTGAAGGCGGCAAACTGGCCGAGGCTGCACAAGCCTTGGACAAAGCCGTGCAGCATTACCTCAGCGACATCATTGCGCACGGCGACATGACCGGCAAAGCTGCATCCACACTGCTGCTGCACAATGTGCCGCATATCCAGAGCGAGCGCGTGCTGCTGCTGGGCCTGGGCAAACGCGATGAATTCGGCGCACGCCAATACCTCGATGCTGTGCGTGCGGCAATGCGGGCGTTGCAAACCACTGGCGCAAAGGATGCGGTTTTGTATCTGGCCGAGCTGCCAGTCAAGGACGCAAAAAAACCGGCACAGGCCTGGTGCATTACACAGGCAGTGTTAGCGGCACACGAGGCTGTCTATCGTTTTGATCGCCTCAAGAGCAAGACAGACAAAGACAAGAAGGTATTGAAGAAAATCCAGTTTGGCCTGCTCACCGCCAAACATGATGCAACACTGGATGCTGCGCTCACGCAAGCGCTTGCCATCGCGCAAGGCGTAAAGCTGGCCAAGGATCTGGGCAACCTGCCCGGCAATGTATGCACCCCCAGCTATCTGGCGCAGCAAGCCGTGGCATTGGCCAAGGAACAAAAATCCCTGAAGGTCACCGTACTGGAAGAAAAGGACATGCTCAAGCTCGGCATGGGCTCCCTGTTGTCAGTCACTCGCGGCAGCGACGAGCCCGCCAAACTGATCACGCTGGAATATCGCGGCGGCGACAAAAAACAGAAACCCATCGTGCTGGTGGGCAAGGGCATCACCTTCGACACCGGCGGCATTTCGCTCAAGCCAGGCGCTGAAATGGACGAGATGAAGTATGACATGTGCGGCGCGGCCAGCGTGCTCGGCACCCTGCAGGCGGTTGCCACAATGGGGCTAAAGCTGAATGTGATCGGCATTATTCCCACCTGCGAAAACATGCCCTCCGGCCGTGCCATCAAGCCAGGTGACATCGTCACCAGCATGTCCGGGCAGACCATCGAAATTCTTAATACCGATGCCGAAGGGCGTCTGATCCTGTGTGATGCGCTCACTTACGCAGCAAAATTTGAACCCGATAGCGTGGTCGACATCGCCACCTTGACCGGTGCCTGCGTCATCGCGCTGGGGCATGTTGCCACCGGCCTGTTCAGCAACCAGGATGCGCTGGCACAGGAGCTGCTGAGTGCCGGCGAGCAAACCCAGGACCGCGCATGGCACATGCCGTTGTGGGAAGAATATCAGCCGCTGCTGGACAGCAATTTTGCCGACATGCAAAACATCGGCGGCCGTGCCGGTGGCAGCATCACCGCCGCCTGCTTCCTGGCACGCTTCACCAAGGAGTATCGCTGGGCACACCTGGACATCGCCGGAACCGCCTGGAAATCCGGCAAGGACAAAGGCGCGACAGGCCGCCCCGTGCCGCTGCTCGCCCAATACCTGATCAATCGAGCAAACAGCAAATAATTTTCGTACCGTGACCAAAGTCGATTTCTATACTGGCGTAGATGACAAGCTGCGCACCGCCTGCCAGCTCAGCCACAAGGCCATGCAGAATGGCCTGCGTGTGCTGCTGCATACCCCGGATGAAACCACTGCCAACACCCTCGACCAGTTGCTATGGCAATACCCAGCCACCGCATTCCTGCCGCATTGCCGCAACAACGACAGCGCGGCTAGCGAGATGCCTGTTATCGTGGAGTATCTCGACGAGCCTTTCGCGCACGGCGAAGTACTGATCAGCCTGCATACCGCCTGCCTGCCTTTTTTCAGCCGTTTCGAACGCGTAATCGAGATTGTCAGCGCAGATGCGGATGACGCACGCCTGGGGCGCGAACGCTTCGGTTTTTACCGTGATCGCGGCTACGAGTTGCGGCATTTTGACCTGAGCCAGAAATAAGGAATTCACATATGGCCAAAGCCCCCAAAGACAACAGCGACTGGACATCGCTGCCCGTCCTCACCGATATCGTGGGCGATGCCCCACCTGGAATCCCCACCCTGACTGAGGAAGCGCGCAGCAAGCACAAGCTTGCCCAGGATGTTGCCCAGGATGTTGCCCGGAATAATGCCCAGAAACTTGCCCAGCATGCCGAGGTTCTGGAAATGTCAGCCGAAGAAATAGCGGCGCTGCTGGCCCCCCAACTTGAATTGCTGCTGCGTGAAAGGATGCGCACACAGTTTGAAATACTGTGGCAGGAGACCTGGCTGCAAGCCCGTGCCAGCCTGCCTGAGCTGATACATGCCCAACTCAGCGGAATAGACAGAAGCAAAGCGCCTGCTGTTGATATAATCGCGCCCGCCACACCCGCCATAAAAAAGCCCGCTGCGAGCAAAGCCAAAACCGGGACTAAAGTCAGCAAAAATAAATAATCAAATCTAGAACCACACACCAAGATTACATTAACCAAGATTACATTAAATGGAACTCGCCAAAAGCTTTGACCCGAAAGACATCGAATCGCGCTGGTATCCGCAGTGGGAAAACGCCGGTTACTTCAAGGCCGGACTCGATACTGGCAAAAAAGAGAATTTCTGCATCCAGCTACCGCCACCCAACGTCACCGGCACGCTGCACATGGGCCATGGTTTCAACCAGACGCTAATGGATGCGCTCACTCGCTACCACCGCATGAAGGGCGACAACACCCTGTGGCAGCCGGGCACCGACCATGCGGGGATCGCCACGCAGATCGTGGTGGAGCGCCAGCTCGACGCGCAAGGTATGAGTCGCCATAGTCTTGTTGACAAGTTCGGGCCTGTTGAAGGACGCAATAAATTCATCGAGAAGGTGTGGGAGTGGAAGGAGTACTCCGGCAACACCATCACCAAGCAGATGCGCCGCCTCGGCACTTCGCCCGACTGGTCGCGCGAGCGCTTCACCATGGACGATGGCCTGTCCAAAGCCGTCACCGAGACTTTCGTGCGCTTATACCGTGAAGGACTAATAGAGCGTGGCAAGCGACTGGTGAACTGGGATCCGAAACTGCACACCGCAGTCTCCGACCTCGAAGTGGTACAGGAAGAAGAAGACGGTTTCATGTATCACATCCTTTACCCCTTTGCTGACGGTCCACAACCGGCGATAGTTAACGGCCAGCCCACAATGATCGACGGCTTGGAAGTTGCCACCACCCGCCCCGAAACCATGCTGGGCGACGTGGCGGTAATGGTGCATCCGGAGGACGAACGCTACAAGCATCTCATCGGAAAGAATGTGAAGCTTCCATTGTGCGACCGCGAAATTCCAATCATCAAGGACGAATACGTGGATAAGGAATTCGGCACCGGCGTGGTCAAGGTCACGCCTGCGCATGACTTCAACGACTATGCGGTGGGCCAGCGCCATGGGCTAACACCAATTAGTATTTTTACCCTTGACGGAAAAATCAAAAGCAATGTCTTTGATGACATTGACCGCACCTATCAGAGTGCGCGCGATGAAGATGGAACTTGCGGATTAAGCCAGTATCCGATTATGGGAAAAGCAACGGCCGAAATCATCCCCAAGAAATACCATGGTATGGACCGCTTCGTCGCGCGCAAGCAGATCTGCACTGACCTCGAAGCCGCCGGCCTGTTCATCAAGGCCGACAAGCACAAACTGAAAGTGCCGCGCGGCGACCGCACCGGCGTGGTGATCGAGCCGATGCTGACCGACCAGTGGTTCGTGAAGATGAGCAAGCCCGGCCCGGAAGGCAAGAGCATTACAGAGCAGGCGCTGGACTGCGTGAGCTCCGGCGAGATCAAGTTCCACCCGGAAAACTGGGTCAACACCTACAACCAGTGGCTGAACAACATTCAGGATTGGTGCATCTCGCGCCAACTGTGGTGGGGCCACCAGATTCCCGCGTGGTATGGCGTGAACGGCGAAGTGTTCGTCGCGCACGACGAAGCCGAAGCGCGCAAGCTCGCCGATCAGGCCGGTTACGCCGGGCAGCTCGACCGCGATGTTGACGTGCTCGACACCTGGTTCTCTTCCGCGCTGTGGCCGTTCTCCACACTGGATTGGGATATGTCCCAGCCGTTCGACGCGCAGAATCAGTTCGTGAAGCAATACCTGCCGTCGTCGGTGCTGGTCACCGGCTTCGACATCATCTTCTTCTGGGTGGCGCGCATGGTGATGATGACCAAACACATCACCGGCAAGATTCCGTTCAAGGATGTGTATGTGCACGGCCTGATCCGCGATGCGGAAGGGCAGAAGATGTCCAAGTCCAAAGGCAACGTGCTCGACCCTATCGATCTGATCGATGGCATCGGCATCGAAGAGCTGGTGAAGAAACGCACCACCGGCCTGATGAACCCGAAGGACGCGGAGAAGATCGAGAAGCGCACGCGCAAGGAATTCCCGGAAGGTATCCCCGCTTTCGGCACCGATGCATTGCGCTTCACCTTCGCCTCGCTCGCCTCGCCCGGCCGCGACATCAAGTTCGACATGCAGCGCTGCGAAGGCTACCGCAACTTCTGCAACACACTGTGGAACGCCACCCGCTTCGTGTTGATGAACTGCGAGGGCCAGGATGTAGGCCTGGATGAAGCGCTGCCGCTGGAATATTCCGCTGCCGACAAGTGGATGATCAGCCGCCTGCAACAGGCGTCTGCGGAGATGGCCAGTCACTTCGCCGATTACCGCTTCGACTTCGCAGCACGCGTCATTTATGAACTGGTGTGGGACACCTATTGCGACTGGTATGTGGAGCTGGCCAAGGTGCAGATCGCGCACGGCTCCCCGGCTGCCCAGCGCGCCACCCGGCTCACACTGGTGCGCGTACTGGAAATCATGCTGCGCCTCGCGCATCCGGTAATTCCGTTCATCACCGAAGAACTGTGGCAGAAGGTTGCACCGCTGTCCGCCGTCTCAGGCGACAGCATCATGCTGCAAGCTTACCCACACGCCGAGGCATCGCTCATAGACAAAACTGCGGAAGCGCAGATCAGCCTGGTGCAGGAAATGGTCAACGCCATTCGCCGCCTGCGCAGCGAGATGAACCTGTCACCGGCACTGCGCGTGCCGCTGCTGGCAGCAGGAGACGCTGCCACCCTGGACGCAGTGGCACCCTATCTGCAGGCAATGGGCAAGCTGAGCGAGGTCGGCATACTCAAGGCATTGCCCGACACCGATGCGGCGGTCGCCATCGTGGGCACGTTCAAGCTGATGCTTAAGGTAGCGATCGATGTGGCCAGCGAACGCGAGCGTCTGGACAAGGAGATCGCCCGCCTGAGTGCAGAAATCGCCAAGGCACAGGGCAAGCTTTCCACACCCAGCTTCGTAGAACGCGCACCCGCAGCGGTCATCGCACAGGAACAAAAGCGCCTGGCCGATTTCACTGCGACCTGCACGCAGCTGCAGGCACAACGTGCAAAACTGAACTAGCGGAAGCCTGGGCGATGATGCACGACTTTCTGATTGAGCTGGTTGCCTACATCACACCGTTCACCGAGACAGTGGGCACAGCAGTCGTTGCGTGGGGCTGTATACAGGGTTTGGCGATGCTGGTGCGGCGCGGCTGGTGCGCAATCATGCGGCAACCGTTGCAAGGCGCCTTGCGCGATATCCGCATTGCCATCGGTGAAAAAATGGCGCTCGGCCTGGACTTCTTTCTTGCCGGCGACATTATTCAGACCATTGTCGTCCCCAGCAAAGATACGCTGACGATACTCGGCGGCATCGTGGTCATTCGTACCGTGATGGCTTATTTCCTGGCCAAGGAAATCGAAAAAAGCGCCTAGATCAAATAAGAATCAGCCAACCTGCAATTGCCTCAGGGTGCCCTTTATGCGACAACCGGCATGTTTGCTCTGGCCCATGCCATAATGCCGCCCTGCAGGTTATACACTTCGGTAAAACCCTGGGCTGCAGCAAATGCTGCAGCCTGGCCGGAACGCCCGCCACTCTGGCAATAAAAGACAGTAGGTGCTCCAGCATTAAGCTCATGCAGGCGCAAAGGCAGCAAATGCAAGGGCAACTTCTCGGCGCCCGCGATGTAGCCGTGTGCAATCTCGGCATCCGTGCGCACATCGATCAAGCGCACATTCCCGGCAGTCAGTTTGACCTGCAACTCTTCCACGCTGATATTGGTAAAACCATTCATCACTTTTGCATCCTAACAATAAATTTCATGACCACTATCCCAGTTTCAATTCGAAGGTGAAGCAAGGAGTGAGCGGACTGTCAATCCCGCATCTGCTTTAGCAGATAGCGAGTTGCATACTTTTAGTGAAGCCAACGCAGTGCCACCGGCGCAGTGGAATTAAGCGTCTTCACCGTGATCGTTGAGCAGATGGGAAATACGCGTATTCGCCACCGCCAAACGTTTCGCCAGCATGCGCAGAAAGGCGTCGCTGAACTGGTAGCGAACGCCAGCCGAGGCTTTCTCCAGCACATCCGGGTTAATTTCAATCAAAGTAACATCGGTCTTGGTAACTACGTCCGTGGTGCGCAAAAATTCACGCTCTGACAGGTGTGCCATTTCGCCAAAGCAGTCCCCTTTGTGCAGCAGGCTCAACAGGCGCCCCTGCTTGAGCACCTTGACCGTACCCAGTGCCAGCACGAACAGTGCCTGCCCTTCCTCGCCCTCACTGAGGATGCTCTCGTCTTTGGCAATGTGGTGCCATTCGCTGATGCGCAGCACTTCCCACAACTCGACGTCGCTGAAATTTTTAAAGAAGGTGAGTGCGCGCACGGTGTCGAATTTTTCCGTGTCATAAATCTCGTCCTGCTCATGGACTTCATTGCTGGTGAACGCCACCAGGTCGTGGGCAAACTCATCCCAGGTCTGGTAGCGCTGTTTCAAGTCCTTGTGTATGGCGCGCATCACGATCGCGTCCAGCGCATGCGGCGCTTCCGGGCGGAATGTGCTGGGAGGGGGCGGATCGATATTCATGATCTGGTAGATCATGCTGTAATTGTTGCGCGCATCGTATGGCAGCTTGCCGGTCAGCATGCGGTACATGGTCACCCCCAGCGAATAAATATCCGTCTGGTAGGTAAGCACCTGCTCCTTGATTTGTTCGGGTGACATGTACGCGGGCGACCCCACCCCACTCACCTGTGTGGTCTGCTGGCTTTCAATCAGCGCAGAGCCAAAGTCAGAAATCTTGATGTCGCTTTCACCGCTCAACAGAATGTTGGCAGGTTTGATATCGCGATGTATCACGCCCTGATGCTGCGCGTAATCCAGCGCCTTGCAGCACTTGTAGATAATCTCGGCCACCCGGTTGAGCGGCAGCAAATGATCCACCTCGGCAAGTTTTTCCAGGCTTTCGCCTTCGACATACTCCATCACCATATAGTTGATGTCCCCGTCCATAACGGCATCGTGAATTTTCACGATATGCGGGTGGGTGAGCTTGCCGGCCAGTGATGCCTCGTTGAGAAGCAGCTTGCGCAAAGCCTTGGCGCGCGTATTGTCCTGCAAGGCTTCAAGATTGAACAGTTTGAGTGCGACCTGTTCATTACTAAAGGGATCAAGCGCCAGGTAAACCGTGCTGGTTGCGCCGCAGCCCAATTCCTTGATAATTTCGTATTTGCCGATCTTGTTTTCCATAAAACTACCAGTAATAATCTGCTTGACTGTTTAACACGCTCTCGACTAGGAACGTAAAGGTTGCGCAGCATTTTAACACGTCCCGTGATTACACTCAGCACCGCCTGTGAACTCAAACGCAAAGCGGTTATCATATTGGACATGAAAAAGATCCTGCTTATTGCACTGTACACAACCTCGATGCTCTGCCATGCAGAAGGCCTGCCCGATTTGGGAGATATATCGCAGGAAGCTATCTCGCCACAGCAAGAGCGGCAAATCGGCGAACAGAGCATGTACCAGATTCGCGCCGACAAAAGCTACCTGGACGATGCTGAAATTGCCGACTATCTCAATCTGCTGGGGGGGCAGCTCGCCTCCAACAGCAGCGAGCCCGGTCTGGAATTCGAATTTTTTGCCATCAATGATAACGCCATCAATGCCTTCGCCATGCCTGGCGGCTTTATCGGCGTAAACACGGGGCTGATCCTGACCACCCAGAGCGAATCCGAACTTGCCTCGGTGCTCAGCCACGAAATCGCGCACGTTACCCAGCACCACCTGGCGCGCATGGTATCGGGCCAGAAGTTTGATTCTCTCGCCTCCCTGGCCGTCATCGCGGCAGCCATCCTGGCCGCACGCAGCAACCCCGATGCCGCCATGGCAACCGTGATTGGCGCGCAAGCCGGAGTCATGCAGCGGCAGCTCAACTTCACCCGTACGCACGAGCAGGAAGCCGATCGCATAGGCTTGGGCATACTTAGAAACTCCGGATTCGATGTCCGCGCCATGCCCGCCTTCTTCGAGCGCATGCAGAAAGCCACGCGTCTGCTCGAAGGCAACACACCGCCTTATCTGCGCACCCACCCGCTCACCAACGAGCGCATCGCCGACATGGCGAACCGTGTGCAGCAAATGCCAGCCCATCTGGTTCCCGACAGCCTGAGTTTTCAGCTGGTGCGCGCCAAGCTGCACACTATGCAGAAGTCACCCCAGGAAGCCATCGCCTACTTTAGCGGCGCGCTGGGCGCACAAAAATTCGGCAACCCGGTTGCGCAGCGCTATGGGCTGGTGAGCGCACTGCTGCAAAGCCGCCAGCACGCACGTGCCGCGCAGGAATTCGCCATACTGCGCAAACAAGCCCCGGCCAACCCCATGATCACCACCCTGGCTGGTCAATTGCGCCGCGCAGGAGCCATAGTTGATCAAGACTTGATAGCGTTTTATCGCAGCGCCACGCAGAACTTCCCGCAGCATCGTGCACTCACTTATGATTACACCGAAGTGCTGCTACAGGAAAAACGCTTTAGCGATGCGCTCACCCTGCTCAACCAGCAAATCACCGCCCATCCCAATGACCCTCGCCTATACGAGCTGCAAGCACGCACTTACGCCGTCCTGGGCAGGCATCAGGAAGAACACCATGCGCTCGCCTACAATTACATACTGCACGGCAACCTGCGCGGCTCAATCGAGCAGCTTGAACTCGCCAAACAGGCTGGCAACGACTTCCATGAGCTATCGACCATCGAAACTGAGCTGAAGCAGTTCCGCGAAATTGCGGCAGCTCATGCAAAAAATTCTGGCAAATAAACGATACTGCATGGTATGTTGCTTGGACGTGAAACAGGCACCCATCAAATGCAATTTAATAAAAAGGAAATAAAATGATTCTTCCCTGGTTTGACGCAAGCGATGCTGAAAAATTTGGCCAATCACTGGCCCAATTTTTTATCCAGAAAGTCCTCGTTGCTGCCGAAAAGAAAAAAAAGATAGACAAGCCACTCGAGGGGGTAGACAAAATGTACCTCCAAATAGAGCAATTCAAGCTCAACAACAAACTCAATATATATAAAAAAGCCAAGCTGGGAAGCGCTTTTAAATATGAACTGCTCGCTGCGGGATATGAATCCGAATTTGTTAATCAAGTAACAAAAGGGCTAATGCAAAAGCTTTGACATATAACATCTGGATCGCACCTGTCACGTAACATATATGTTCAATTGGCTTACGAAAAAGGTCGTCGCTCCCTCCGGGGAAACCAGGCAAGCAGCCGCCCCCGGCGCTGCATCGGCAACGCAGGCCGATCTGCGCAATGCGAGCGCCCCCTATAAGGCGCGCGGTGACGAGTATCTGAATCAGGGCAGATTTGCGGATGCAGTGGAATGTTACCGGCAGGCCATCACCCTCAACCCGGGCTATGCCGAAGCCTGCGTTAACCTGAGTAACGCATTAAGGGAACTGGGCCAACTGGAAGAGGCTGAACTCGCCCTAAGGCAGGCCATTTCGATCACCCCCGGAATAGCCTACGCTTACTACAATCTAGGTTCCATGTTAATGGAACAAAACAGACTGGGCGAAGCCATTGAAAACTTCAATAAGACACTCGATATCAAACCGGATTTTGTCGAGGCTCACGTTTATCTTGGAAGCATTTTCAATAACCATGGCAAACCAGATAAAGCTATAGCATGTTTTCAAAGAGCACTGGCGATTAAACCAGACTCTGTCGAAGCAAACTATAACCTGGGCCTAATGCTCATAGGACAAGAAAAGAAAGCTGAAGCCCTATCTTGTTTCCGGAATGTATTAGAACATGAGCCAGAGCACTATGCTGCCAAAGCAACCCTGCTACACCAATTACAGCACATGTGTGAATGGAAAAATCTGAAAGTGGACACCCAGGAGTTACGAAAAATATTACGTGAAGCGCCTGTAACGGATGAAAATCGTTTATCTCCTTTTGTCTTTCTGTCCATTCCCGGTGCAACTGCGACAGAGCAAAAGTATTGCGCCGAGAAACATGTGCAAATTGTATACCAGTCACTTGTTGCTCTCCGCAGTAAACTGGGACTTGAATTTAAGCACCGATCCCACGATAAAATTAACGTCGGTTACCTGTCCGCAGACTTCCGGCATCACCCCGTTGCATTCCTGATGGCTGAGGTATTTGAACTCCACGACCGCAATCGTTTCCATATAACGGCCTACTCCTATGGACCGGATGACGGCAGCAAAATGCGGGAACGCCTGGAACAGGCGTTTGACGATTTCGTGGATATCCGCGATAGCTCATATGAAGAAGCTGCCCAAAAGATTTATGACGACCATATTGACATCCTGGTGGATCTCACCGGCCATACTGCACACTCCCGAACTGCCATTCTGGCCTTGCGCCCGGCGCCAATCCAGGTGAATTACCTGGGCTATCCCGGCACGATGGGGGCGGACTTCATTGATTACATGATTGCTGACCGCTTCACCATTCCCCCGGAAAAACGCGAGCACTACACCGAGAAGATCGTGTGGCTGCCGGATTGCTTCCAGGCCAATGACCGTACCCGCCCCAGGCCTGCCGCGCCAACTCGTAAAGAATGCGCCTTGCCGGACGAGGGCGTTGTGTTCTGCTGT
>JANYJE010000056.1 GCA_025408405.1 Nitrosomonadales bacterium
CGCCGGGTAGTGGTTGCGGCGTCGTATCCTGCTTGTCTGGCAGCTTCCACCACGCGCGCGTCAAAATCGCCGTAGGGGTAACAGAATTGTGTCACTGGCGCGCCTAGCCGTGCTTCCAAGTCGGCCTTGCTGCCGGCCAGTTCAGATTGCAATTCGGCATCAGAGCAGGCGGGTAGATGGGGGTGGGTGCGGGAGTGCGCGCCTACCTCCATGCCGGCTGCGTGCCATTCCTTTACCTGCGCATCTGTCATCAGTGGTTTGCGCACGTTGAGCGCGGCTGCGTCCCAGTCGTTGTCCTGGCCGGTGCGTTGGCTCACCACGTAACAGGTGGCGCTGAAGCCATTGGCGCGCAGGGCAGGCAAGGCATTTTCCAGCGCATCCAGATAACCGTCATCGAGGGTGATTACCGCGATCCGCCCTTGCTTTTCACCGCGCAGGTAAGGCATGGCAGCGGACATGGACAGGCCCTGAAACCCCAGCAGGCGTAGCAGCCGCATCTGCCGGGCAAAGGCGCCGCTGCGCACATACAGGCCGCGCAGGCGCGCGCCCGCAGGAGGCCGGCCGATGTTGTGATACATCAGAATGGGGATGGCATTCACAGCCTGTGTCTCGCAGGGAGAGGGGTCATGGCAATGAGCAGTGTGTCTTTTGCAAGCGGTTGATAATGGGTTGAGAAGCGACCGGTATTCATGCTACGGAACGATGAATCAGCCCAAGTAGCAGAGGGCGCAAAGAATACCTTAGGCGCGGGTTTTCAGTCCAGAAGTTTGCGTATGTGCAGCCATAGCTTCACTGCACGATGAATTCAATCAGTTCGGTGGGGTTGCCGGAAAAGGATAAGCCGAGGCTGATGCTGCCGGCTCCGTGCAGCGTAATCTCGTTGTGCAGCAGGCTTATGACGCGCTTGTCGCTGAAGCGAATGTAGGTGCCGTTGGCGCTATAGTCGATCAGCACGAATTTGTTGAAATACCGTTCTATGCGGGCATGCTGGCGTGAAGCCAGGTTTTCCGGAATGACCAGGTCGCAGCTGTCGCCACGCCCGAGCACTACGCTGTTGTGCTGCGCGCTGACCACGACAAGATGATGCCTGTAACGCAGCAATAACTCGTTGCGCGCTTCGCTGGGCTCGCGCAATTTCGGCTGGCCGATACGGCTGATGGTGGTGTCTTCAGGTTCCCAGCTAACCAGGAAAATATCAAATATCTCCCGTTTGCCGCGAGATTTGTTGCGCATTATCTGGCGCGCCCTGCTGTGCAATTTTGCAGGCAGCGCATCGACAGTCGTATTCGTGGTCATGATCTGTCTGGCGCGGGTGATGGCGGTCACGCGCGCGGCAATGTTGACGCAATCGCCGCTTACATCGTTATCTTTCAGGGTGACGTCGCCATAGTGAAAGCCGATGCGTATGTGCAGGGGGTAATCGCCGCCGAGCTGGCTGCGGTTAACCGCAACCTGCATGGCACAGGCAGCCAGCAGCGCATCCTCGGGTCCGGAAAACGAACAGAGAATTTCATTCACGATGGTTTTGTGCAGCGTGCCGCGATACCGGGCGACTTCCTGCGACATCAGCTTGATGCAGTTGTTCACCAGGCGCCTTACCAGATCGTCGCCGACCTTGTCATGCAGCGCGTCGTTCACCGAGATGTCGGCAAACATGATGGCGAGCCGGGCAGAGTGTGCTGTTGAACTCATGCTAGGTGAGTTTCTCTGCAGGGGGCATGTCGGGCAAATGCATACTAGTTATTGATCTGCCGGATCGTCATGGTGCCCTGGTACAGCCGGACATCCATGCGGTTAAGGAAGGACATACCCAGCAGCATTTTGTCACCGAGACGGGGTGTGATGGATGCGGACACATCGTGAGCGACAATGCCGCCCAGCTGCACGCTGGATAAACGCGTCATGTAGCTGACCGCGTCACCATTGGCGGTTGCGGTGCGGATGGCATTGAAACTGCGCAGCTCCAGCCTGTCAGCCAGGGATTGTGAAATGGCGACATCGGTCGCCCCGGTATCTATCATGACTGGGGTTTTGATGCCGTTGATGTAGGCCTCGGCGCGGTAATGACCGGCCAGATCGCGTTTTAAGGTGACTTCAGTCGAGGAAGACAGCAGCCCGGCAGTATTGGGGTGCACCTGGCTATTCATGAAATAAAACAACACACCGGCCAATGCCAGCCACAGGCTTGCAATCAGGATGATATTGAAGCGGGAAGTCGCCATTGGAGTTACCTGCCTGCACGAGCAAAGAGGGAATGGACTGGCATGGTCAGGCGGCCGCTTCTGGTCGCGGTGGAATGGAAAATTCAATCAGCTCAGTGGGGTTTTCAACATAGGATTGGCCCAGGCTGATGCTGCCGCTGCCAAGCAAAACCGCCTCTTCGCGGTTGATGCGCACAACCTGTCCGCTACTAAAGCGGATGTAAGTGCCGTTGATGCTGTGATCGGAAATGATGAACTTGCCCAGCCGCAATTCCACATGCGCGTGCTGGCGTGAAGCAAAATCATTCTTGACGACCAGCTGGCAGGTACCTTCGCGCCCCAGCAGCAGGCTTCTGTTCAGTTCATTGACCTGGTAGGACTCGCCACGATAGCGCAAGGTCAGCTCATCGCCGAGGCTGTTTTTGCGGTAGGCCGGGATACCGATGCGCGTACTTTCCACGTCATCACGCTCCCAGCTCACCTGGAAAATGTCGAGCTGCTCTTGCTTGCCCCTGAAGTCGGCGCGCAGGATCTTGCGCACCTTGTTCTGCTGTTCACGCGGCAATGCCTCAACCGCGGCTGTGGTGGTCATGATCTGGTTGGTGCGCGTAATCGCGGTAACTCTTGCCGCGACATTGACCGCATCACCATAGATATCGCCTGCCTCGCACAGCACATCGCCATAATGGAAACCGATGCGGATATAGAGCGGATGTTTGCTGTGCTGGCTGTCGGATTTAATGGCCAGCTGCATTTCGCACGCGGCACGTAAAGCGGCCTCGGCGCTGGGAAAGGTGCACATGATCTCGTCGCCCAGGGTTTTGACCAGCGTACCGCGGTAAGTGGCAATGCCGCCGCTCATGATGGAAAGGCATCTGGCGACCAGTTGCCGTGCCAGCTCGTCACCCAGCTTGTCATAGAGAGCGGTGCTGCCGCTGATATCGGCAAACAGAATGGCCAGTTTTTCTTTTTTCGCTGACATGTGTTCTTATCCGTTGGCGCCGAACATCATGCGCCTGGTGACAAATTGTTTCGCGAACGGCAGGCAATCAAGCGCGCTGAGCGAGGCACCGCGAGCAACATTGAGCAGGGGCAGATCATTGGAAAACAGGCGTACCAGGCCATCGGTGAAGCGGATACCTGCATTGCGATCAATGCGGCGCTGCTGGCGGTATGCGGCAAGCATGGCGGCTGAGCCCAAGGTGGCCGGAGTACCGTTGAGGATAATCTGGGCAAGTTCCCAGGCGTCGCGCAGGCCCATGTTAAAGCCTTGTCCGGCCACCGGGTGCATGGTTTGCGCTGCATTGCCAAGCAGGACAGTGTGCGCCAGGGTGGTATCGGGGGCGCGCTTGAGACGCAGCGGGAAACAGCTGCGCGGCCCAAGCGTGAGGAACTCACCTACCCTGTCGCCAAAATGCACATGCAATTGCGCGAGAAAAACCGCGTCACTCCAGTGCAGTGCCTCCTGCGCAGCAGCAGGAGACATGGTCCACACCAGCTCGTACCCATCACGGTAAGGCAGCAATGCTACCGGGCCTTGTGCGGTGAAGCGTTCGAACGCCGTGTGTGCCTGTGGGCGACTGCACGTGAGGTGGGCGATCAACGCGCTTTGCCCATAATCATGCACTTCGGGTGGATGGCTGGCTTCGAGCAGCTTGCCGCCGTCAGCCACGACAGCGAGGCGCGCCTGCAACTGCTGTTCTCTCCCCTCCAGCAGGTAGCTGATGCAGGCGCCGCCGGCGTCGCTGTGAAGCTGGGTCACCGAGGCGCCGTTCAGGCTGGTGGCAGGGCTGGCCTGCACTGCCTGCAGCAGGGCAGCATGCAGCGCCGGGTAGGGCAGCACGTAGCCAAGCGCGGCTACCTTGAGTTCGGCGGCACGCAGCAGGGTGCGCCCAAAACTGCCCTGCTGCGAGATGTGGATGGTCTGAATGGCTGAAATATGTGCGATGGATTGCCATACGCGCAGCCGCTGCAGCAACAATCGGCTGCCATAAGACAGCGCCAGTGCGCGCGGATCAGACTGCGCGTCTTCGGCTTTGCGCGCCTCCAGCACGACAATGTTCAGGCCGCTGTCGCGCAGCGCGAGCGCGAGTGCTGTGCCGACCGGACCTCCTCCTATGATCGCGATGTCGCAGTTCATTTTCTCATCAACTCTTCAATCGCAGCGATGGATTTGGGCACGGCATCAGTTAGCACCTCGCAACTGTCAGCGGTAATCACGACATCATCTTCGATGCGGATGCCGATATTCCACAAAGCCTCAGGCACATTGTCAGCCGGGCGGATGTAACAGCCGGGTTCTACAGTAAGCGTCATGCCGGGTTGCAAATCTCGCCACTCGCCATGCTGCTTGTAGGCGCCGACATCATGTACGTCCATGCCCAGCCAGTGGCCGGTGCGGTGCATGTAGAAGCGTTTGTAATCGCCGCTTTCCAGCACCGAATCGACACTGCCCTTGCACAGTTTAAGGTCAAGCATGCCTTGCACCAGCACTTTCAGAGCCGCGTCATGCGGCTGGTTCCAGTGCGCACCCGGGCGTGCAGCTTCTATGGCGGCTGCCTGTGCGGCCAGCACCATGGCATACACATCTTTCTGCTGGGCATTGAAACGGCCATTCACCGGGAAAGTGCGCGTGATATCGGCGGCGTAACCATCCAGCTCGCAGGCAGCATCGATCAGCAGCAGGTCGCCATCCTTGAGTGGTGCGTTATTGCCGACATAGTGCAGCACGCAGGCGTTGGCCCCGCCCGCGACGATGGAGGTATATGCAGGGCCTTGCGCGCCGCTGTAACGGAACTCATGCAGCAACTCTGCTTCGATTTCATATTCCATTTTGCCGGGGCGCGTGGCGCGCATGGCGCGGATTTGTGCGGCTGCCGAGATGCCGGCGGCACGGCGCATGGTGGATAGTTCATGGCTGTCTTTGAGCAGGCGCATTTCATCCAGCAGCATGCGCACATCGTGAATTTCATTCGGTGCGGTGATGCCGCTGCGTGCCTGCGCCTGTACACGGCTGCGCAGTTCGAGAATGCGATCATCCCACACTGCATGTGCACCCAGCGGGTGGTATAGCGCGGCTTGGTTGCCCATCAGCTCGATCAGCTTGGTGTCGAGTTGTGCTATGGGAAACGCGGCATCAAAACCGAACTTGGCAAGCGCGCCATCTGGGCCATGGCGGAAGCCGTCCCAGGTTTCGCGCTCGATATCTTTGTCACGGCAAAACAGAATGGACTGCGGTTTGTCACCAGCTACCAGTACCAGTACGGCTTCAGGCTCGTCGAAACCGGTAAGGTAGTGGAAGTGGCTGTCAAAGCGGTACGGGTAATGTGTGTCACCATTGCGCAATTGTTCGGGCGCCGTCGGCAGTACGGCGATGCCGCGCTGCATTTTTTGCTGCAGTTGTGCACGGCGTTGGGCATAAATGGCTGGATTAAACATGGGCAGTATTGTGCGGTGCGCGCAGCAGGATGTCGAGTTCTTGCAGCCGTTGCGGCGTGCCCACGTCAACCCAGTTGCCGCAGAAATGTTCGCCGCTGACACGGCCCTGTGCGATGTGTGTACGCAATAATGGGGCAAGAGGTGCAGCACTGCCGCGCTGGATAAACTGGAACAGCGCCGGCCGGTAGACGCCGATACCGCTGAAGGTGAGTTGCGGGGATTGAGGAGAGGGGACGATACGATTGCCATCCAGGCAGAAGTCGCCGTTGGGGTGCTGGGGCGGATTGTCTACCAGCACCAAATGGGCAGAGTCGTTACTGGCCACAAGTGCTGCTGCATGTTGGGGCAGCTGTGCCAGATCATAATCACAGTAGATGTCGGCATTGATGACGGCAAACGGCGCGTCACCCAACAATGGCAGCGCGTTGGCTATGCCGCCTGCGGTTTCCAGCGCGGGATTTTCCGGCGAATAGCGGATGTGGACACCGAGCTGGCTGCCATTTCCCAAGGCTGCTTCGATCTGCTGGCCGAGATGGGCATGGTTGATGACCAGCTCGCGCAAGCCGGCATGCGCCAGGCGTTCGATGTGCCAGACAATAAGCGGTTTTCCCGCGACAACCAGCAGGGGCTTGGGTGTGTGGTCGGTAAGCGGACGCATGCGCTCACCGCGGCCCGCGGCCAGCAGCATAACCTTCATGATTTGAGGTCCTTCATGTTCGCCCCCACAGCAGTGAGAAGGGGGAAAAGTTGATGGCTCAAAACGTGTACCCCATTTGCTGAGCTTGCGGCTCAAGTTCATCCAGCAGGCGCAATAACGGCTTGAGGTCGATATAGCGCGCGCAGGCACGGCGCAGGAAATCCATCACCAGCGGCATATCCTTGAGATAGCCGTCCTTGCCGTCGCGGTGAGACAGGCGTGCGAAAATGCCCAGTACTTTCAGATGGCGTTGCACCCCCATCCATTCGTAATCGCGGTAAAAATCGCCAAAATCAGCATGGATGGGCAAACCAGCCTTGCGCGCGCCTTCCCAGTAGCGGATCAACCAGTCCAGAACGTCGGCTTCTTCCCAGCGGATATAGGCATCCTTGAACAGCGAAGCGAGATCATAGGTAATCGGGCCATAGACCGCGTCCTGAAAATCCAGAATGCCGGGGTTGGGTGCGGTGACCATCAAATTGCGCGAGTGATAGTCGCGGTGCACATAGGTGCGCGGTTGCGCCAGGGTATTCTGCGCAATACGCTGCAATGCCGTTTCCAGGGTGGCGCTCTGTTTGGCGGTCAGGGTCACCTGCAGATGTTTGGCGATGTACCACTCGGGAAACAGGCGCATCTCGCGCAACAGCAGGGCTTTATCATAATTTGGCAATTCCCCCTCGCGGCTGGCGAGCTGGATTTTGATCAGCGCATCGGTCGCAGCACCATACAGTTCGCGCGCGTTACCTGCACCCTCCCCGCTCAGCGCTTGTAAATAGGTGGTGCTGCCCAAGTCGCTCAGCAGCAAAAAACCCTGTTCCAGGTTTTGCGCAAGCACCTGCGGCACATGCACACCCGCAGCACCAAACAGTTGGGCAATGTGAATGAACGGGACGCAGTTCTCATGTTGTGGCGGCGCGTCCATCACGATCAGCGTGCGCTCGGCAAGGGTGGCGCGGAAATAACGGCGAAAGCTGGCGTCGGCGGAGGCGGGCGCCAATGAGTATGGCTGCTCGGGATAGAGGCTGACTAGCCAGTTATTCAGGAGTTGTTGTCGTTCCATAGTGGATGTTTGCGTTGCCTTAATCTTGGATTTGTGCGATTTTAGCACCTTAATTTGACTATCCCGCACCATGCGTTTCTGCAATAGGCTCGTTACCCTCTCCATTTTTTGCGCATTCTCACCAGCCAGTCACGCGCAGGAAGAGCCCGTTAGCCACGCGCCGGAAGAAGCTGTTCAAGCACAGGAACAGCCAGTGCCGCTGAAACTGGATCGCACCTTTAAAAAATCCGCTGAAAGTAACGAGACCGCCCCTATCTTCATTACCGCGCGCCAATTGGAAGCCAGACAAGATCAGCAGCTGGAGGCAACCGGTGCAGTTGAGCTGCGCTCCAGTGATCAGGCGATTTCTGCGGATCACCTGCTGTTTATGCAGAACAGCAAGGATCTGTCTGCCGATGGTTCAGTGCGCATAGAGCAGAAAGGTGCAGCGGTAACGGGTTCCAGCCTGCAGATGAATATGGACAGCAGTGTGGGTGATATGGTGCGGCCTGCCTTCGAATTCAGCGACAGCAAAGCGCGTGGCAGCGCCGCCACCATGCATATGCAAGGCAAGAAAAATTTCACCTTCCAGGATGCCAGCTATACCACCTGCCCGATCGGCAATGATGATTGGCAGGTGAGAATGAGTGAGCTGGACCTGGATCGCAATTCCCAAATTGGTCAGGCCTACAATGCAAGAATCGTGTTCAAGGATGTTCCCTTCTTCTATACGCCGTGGATGGACTTTCCATTAAACAACCAGCGCAAGTCAGGTTTTCTGGGGCCGGTATTCGGCGGCACCAACAAGGGCGGCAGTGAAATAACTTTACCCTTCTACTGGAACATTGCCAGCAATATGGATGCGACGCTGGCGCCGCGTGTGATGGACAAGCGCGGCACGCTGTACAACAACGAGTTTCGCTACATGGGTGAGAGTTTTGCGAGCGAGGTGAACTATGATGATTTGAACAAAGATCAGCTGACGAAGCAGGAGCGCTCGCGCGTTGCACTCAAGCACACGCAGAATCTGGGCGCAGGAGTGGGAGGTGCGATCAACTATACCGTCGTGTCTGACGATGCCTATTTCCGCGATCTTGCCAGCTCGCTGGGCGGCGCGGCGCAGAAAAACCTGTTACAGGAAGGTGTGCTGAGCTACAGCGCCCCCTGGTGGTCAAGCTCGCTGCGGGTGCAGCGCTACCAGACACTGCAAGACCCAGCTGCGCCGGTGATCACTCCATACCAGCGTTTGCCGCAAATCAATCTGGCAGCGCAGCAGGTGCTGGCAGGGGCAAATATGGCAGTGAGCGCAGAGTATGTGGATTTCAGCCATCCCACCCTCGTCAATGGCAATCGCGTAGTGATCAACCCCAGCGTCAGCTATCCCTTGGTCAGAGACCCGGCTTACTACGTCACACCGAAGCTGGGGGTGCATAACACCCAATATACCCTGGGGGTCAACAATCCCGGCACCCAGCAGAATTTTGACCGCACCCTGCCCGTCTTCAGCCTGGATAGTGGCGTGACGCTGGAGCGCGCGCTTCCAACGGCGACCACCGAGTACGTACAAACGCTGGAGCCGCGCGCCTTTTACGTCTACGTCCCATACGTGAACCAGGATATGCTGCCCAATTTTGATTCCGCGCAGGCACCTTTCAGCTTCACCCAGATGTTTATGGAAAACCGATTTTTCGGCAATGACCGTGTAGGTGATGCAAATCAGGTTACGATGGCATTAACTTCACGTTTGCTGGAAGCGGACAGTGGCAGTGAACGTCTGCGCGTGACTCTGGGTGAGCGATTTAGCCTGGAAACTCCGCGCGTCAATCTGGTGGTGCCGACCGAAACCACGAATAAATCCGATATTCTGCTCAGCGTGGGCGGCAAGATAAACAGGATGTTGTCGCTGGACAGTCTGGTGCAGTACAACCCGAATGCCTCGCGCAGTGAAATGTACAATGTCACCGCTCGCTATACGCCCGAGGTGGGCAAGGTGCTCAATCTGGGCTACCGTTATGCACGCGATCCACTGCTGCAGATTGACTCGCTGCGACAGATCGATTTGTCCACGCAATGGCTGTTGAGCGGACGCTGGCACGCCGTTGCGCGTTATAATTATTCCCTGCTCGATCAACGTGCCGTGGAGGTGCTGGCTGGGCTTGAGTATAATCAGGACTGCTGGGGGGTGCGCATGGTGGGCCAGCAATTTGCCACCGCGACCGGAGAGATATCAACCGGCCTCTTCCTGCAACTCGAGTTAAACGAACTGATCCGGGTGGGGCCTGATCCATTGGATGCACTGCGCATGAGTGTGCCAGGCTATACCAAGCTGAACGACATTCCCCGCGAGCAACCTGCGCAAGGTTTGCGCTAACCTGAAGTAATGGAAAAATATATGCTGCGTAAAAAGATGGTGCTGGCACTGATGCTATGCCTGGTGTGCGTCATTTCCGCCCAAGCGGCGGAGTTGAAAAATCCGGCTGCAAAGACAGGCGTGATGGAAATAGATCGCATCGTGGTGGTGGTGAATGACGATGTTATTACCCGCCATGAGCTGAATGAGCGACTGGCCACGGTCAGGCAGCAGTTGAAGAAGCAAGGCACTGCGCTGCCCGCTCCTGAGGAGTTGGAGAAGCAGGTGCTGGAACGCATGATCATGGATTTGCTGCAGTTGCAGCTTGCCAAAGAAACTGGCGTGCGCATCGATGATGCACAGCTGGACAAGGCGCTGGGGCGCATTGCACAGCAAAATAATTTCGCATCGCTGTCTGAATTTCGCACCAAGCTGGCAAAAGACGGTGTTGATTTCAAGAAATTCCGCGAAGAGATACGTGGTGAAATAATTTCTGCTCGTCTGCGCGAGCGCGAGGTGGAAAGCCGTTTGGTGGTTAGCGACAGCGAAATAGACAACTTTCTGATTAACCAGGAAAAGCAGGCGGGCAAGGGAGAGGAGCTGGAGTTGGCGCATATTCTGGTGGTAGTGCCGGAGCAGGCCAGCGCAGACAAGATTCAGACGAGCAAGATGCGTGCCGAGCAGGCGCTGGCGCAGTTACGCAGCGGTAGCAAATTTGCTCAGGTTGCTGCCGGTTTTTCTGATGCGCAGGATGCCTTGCAGGGTGGTAATATCGGTTGGCGTTCAGCGGATCGTATCCCGGCGATATTTATGGAGGCCCTGCAGAAAATGCAGCCGGGTGAAATCAGTCCGGTGTTGCGCAGCCCCAATGCGTTTCATATTATCAAGCTGGTCAACAGGCGCAGCAAGGATGAGCCGGTAGTTATCACGCAGACCCATGTGCGCCACATTCTGATCAAGACCAGCGAACTGGTATCGGAAAGTGAGGCCAAGAATCGCCTGGCTGAAATAAAGAAGCGCATAGAAGGTGGTGCCAGCTTTGCCGAGGAGGCCAAGGTGTACTCCGAAGACGGCAGTGCAACTCAGGGTGGAGACTTGGGCTGGGCTGCGCCTGGCATGTTTGTACCGGAATTCGAAAAGGCGATGAATGCGCTGCAAACCGGACAAATGAGTGGTTTGGTACAAAGCGAGTTCGGATGGCATTTGATACAGGTGCTCGAGCGCCGTAATGCCGATGTAAGCATCGAGCAGAAGCGCCAGCGCGCAAGCAAGGCAATCCGTGGCTTCAAATCCGATGAGGCCTACCAGGATTGGTTGCGTCAGCTACGCGACCGCGCATTTGTCGAGTATCGCAAGTAACTGATGGCGCAGCATAAACCCGTGCCGCTGGCGGTTACGGCAGGTGAGCCCGCTGGGATAGGCGCTGACCTGTGCGTGCAGCTGGCTAGCCACAACCTTGCTGTTCCCCTTGTAGTGCTGGCTGACAAGGGCTTGCTGCAACATCGTGCACAGCAGTTGGGTATTTCTGTGCAGTTGCACGATTATGACCAGCAGCAGATCAATGCACTTCCGCAAGGTCATCTGCAAGTACTCGATATTCCTCTGAATCAAACTGCAGAAGTCGGCAAACTGAACGCTGCCAACAGCCAGTACGTGCTTAATTTGTTGGCGCGCGCACTGCAGGGCTGCCAGTCCGGCGAATTCGCCGGCATGGTCACAGCGCCCGTGCACAAGGGCATTATCAACGCAGCTGGTATCCCTTTTACCGGACATACCGAGTTTCTGGCAGAACAAACCCACACTAAACAGGTTGTCATGATGCTGGCCGGTGGCGGCATGCGCGTTGCCCTGGCCACCACTCACCTGCCGTTGCGCGAGGTGGCCGACGCGATCACCGCCGAGTTGCTGGAAAGCGTGCTGACCATCATTCAACATGATCTGCAACGGCGCTTCGGCATTGCGCACCCGCGCATCCTGGTGGCCGGTCTCAATCCGCATGCGGGCGAAGATGGCTACCTCGGTCGCGAGGAAATCGACATCATGATTCCCGTGCTAGACAAGCTGCGCGCCCAAGGCATGAACGTGAGCGCGCCGCTGCCTGCGGATACTTTATTTGCCCCGCATCGTCTGGCGCAATGCGATTGCGTACTGGCGATGTATCACGACCAGGGGCTGCCCGTGCTGAAGCACGCCAGCTTCGGGCAAGGGGTCAATATCACCTTGGGGCTACCCATCATTCGCACTTCGGTCGATCACGGCACCGCGCTGGATCTGGCCGGAACTGGCAAGGCAGATATTGGGAGCATGCTGGAAGCGATACGGGTAGCCATACAGATGGCAGAAAACGGGAACAGGTCATGATGCATGTAGCCAGAAAACGTTTTGGTTTCGGCATAACTTGCGCCTGCCGCGCAAATGAGCCTGCACCGAAACATATAAGAGGTCAGGTGTAATGCATATCGCCCGCAAGCGTTTTGGCCAGAATTTTCTGGTCGACGAACAAATTATCGGCGACATCATTCGCGCCATTCATCCCCACCCCGACGACAACATGGTGGAGATCGGTCCCGGTCTGGGTGCGTTGACGCGACCGCTGATCAAGGAGCTCAAGCTGTTGCACGTGGTGGAAATCGATCGCGACATCATCGCGCGTCTGCACAAAGATTATCCGCAAGACAAACTGGTGATCCACGCGGGTGACGCCCTGAAGTTTGATCTGGCCGAACTGCCCACTCCGTTGCGCATTGTCGGCAACCTGCCTTACAACATCTCCTCTCCGTTGTTGTTTCATTTTTCCGCCTACGCGGATCGCATAACCGACATGCACTTCATGCTGCAGGATGAGGTGGTCGAGCGCATGGTGGCCGCGCCTTCCACGCCCGCCTACGGGCGCCTGTCAGTGATGCTGCAATATCGCTTCTACATGGAAAAGTTGCTGGACGTTCCACCCGAGTCGTTCCGCCCGTCACCCAAAGTGAACTCGGCCATCGTGCGCATGATTCCGCTACCTGCAAGCGAGGTGCTGGTGCGTGACGAGAAACTGTTTGCCGCGATTGTTGCGACCGCATTCGGGCAGCGGCGCAAGACCTTGCGCAATACACTGAAAACTTATCTGGCGGAGAGCGATTTTGAGCTGCTGGGGATCGATGCGCAGTTGCGCGCGGAGAATCTGGGCGTTGCCGAGTTTGCCGCGATAGCGAATTTTCTATTCCGTGGATAGCCCGGTGGCGGCGTGACAAACGCAAATATTCCAAATCAACTTCGCATGGGGTAACCCAGCAGCCGGTCACCTTTTTCTTGCTGCGCTAAAACAACGCAGCTTCGTGGGAGCGCAACTTGTTGCGCGATGCCTCTCGGGGTCGCCCGACAAGTCGGGCTCCTACAAAATGCGGACGATTCCAGAATAATGTCATTTGCAGGATTAGAGAACGCAGGTTGGGTTGGCGGATTTTCGTGTAACCCAACGATGAAATTAAAAGGCCAAAGGCCGTATCGAAACATGAATTACCCAAGACAAAATCGTCGGGGGTAGTGTACGAGTCAAGGACATAGGTAACATATTAGCTCAAAGACATGGGTTACACTTTGAGCGTCAAATAATCATTCAATCGTCCTTTAGTCTGCCTCTCGTCAAATAAGCCAAGACGTACCGGCCCGAAATATACCGCCCAGACACCATCTCCCTCGCGCAAAACACTCCCGGCAATTCGCGCAGTATCAAGCGCTCATCCAGCGCTTCGAAGGGAACGCCGCCCGCGCTGCTGATCGCCTCGTCCAGCGGGCGCGGCGCGACGAGCTTCAGTGGCAAAGATTTGATCGCCGCAGCTAGGCGCTCGGGCGTATCGAAATCGGCGTGCGGCACGACTTCGCGCAGCAGCAAGTAGGGCGCAATAACCATCGGGCATTGCGCCGTATGTAGCATTAAAAGAACAAAGAAGGCGACCCCCGATCCGCTGCGCGACCACGTACTCAAACACTACCCCCGACAAGGAAATTTATCCAGAAATTTTCTTCTGGATAAATTCAATCTGGTACCCATCCGGGTCTTCAATAAAAGCCAGCACCGTCGTGCTGCCCTGCCTGGTGCCGGCCTCACGGATGACCTTGCCGCCGCGCTGCTTGACCCGTTCGCACGCCTTGTAGGCATCGTCCACCTCGATGGCGATGTGTCCATAGGCGTTACCTAGCTCATATGACTCAACGCCCCAGTTGTAGGTCAGCTCCAGCACTGCGCCATCAACTTCATTCTGGTAACCCAGAAAAGCCAGGGTAAATTTGCCCTCCGGATAATCGTTGCGGCGCAATAGCTTCATACCCAGCACCTCGGTGTAAAAGGCGATGGATGAGTTCAGATCGCCTACGCGTAGCATGGTATGCAGGATGCGCATCAGATGTTCACCATTTCGAAATCATCCTTGCGCGCACCGCATTCCGGGCAGGTCCAGTTGACCGGAACGTCTTCCCAGCGCGTGCCAGGAGGAATGCCGTCGTCGGGTGCGCCGCTGGCTTCGTTGTACAGCCAGCCGCAAATCAGACACATATAAGTCTTGAATTCGTGGGGCATTGCGCTAGTAGACAGGGTCATGGTGAAAGAATTAAGTTAAAATGCCATTTTTAAGACCGCTTATTTTACAACGATGTCAGCCACTCCGCCCGATATCCCGCCTATTGTGATGACCTTTGCTGCAACTGACCCTAGTGGCGGTGCGGGCATGCAGGCGGATATTTTGACCATAGCCAGCATGGGTTGCCACCCGCTCTCGGTGGTCACTGCGATTACCGTGCAGGACAGCAGCGGTGTCGATGATGTGCAGGCAATAGATGCCGAGTGGGTGATCGACCAGGCGCGCACGATGCTGGAAGACATGCCGGTGGCCGCATTCAAGATTGGCCTGCTGGGCAGTGTGGAAAACATCTCGGCAATTGCCGAAGTTATTTCGGATTACCCGGATGTACCTCTGGTGTTTGATCCAGTGCTGAGCTCGGGTCGTGGCGACGAGTTGGCCAACGAGGACATGCTGGATGCGCTACGCGAATTGCTGTTGCCGCAGACAACGATTCTGACACCGAACAGCATAGAGGCGCGGCGATTGATCCAGGATGAGGATAACGAGGAAGACAACCCGAGTCTGGATGAGTGTGCCAAGCGCATTATTCAGCTGGGCTGCGAATACGTACTGATTACCGGCACCCACGAAAATACGCCCAAGGTTATTAACTCGTTGTACGGCGAGCGTGGCTTGCTGCGTAGTGACAGTTGGCCGCGTTTGCCCGGCATTTACCATGGTTCGGGTTGTACCCTGGCGTCAGCCATTGCCGCCCTGCTGGCCAATGGTTTGCCGATGGAAGAGGCCGTGCGCGAAGCGCAGGAATACACTTGGGAAGCCCTAAAATACGGCTTCCGCCCCGGCATGGGGCAACATATTCCGGATCGTTTATTCTGGGCGCGCGATGAAGAGGACGATGACGCGAGTGAATCCACAACTCGTCATTAGAGGCCTGTACGCGATTACTCCGGAATGTTCCGATACGGCGGATTTGCAACGTCGAGTAAGGCTTGCAGTGCAAGGCGGTGCAAAGGTTGTGCAGTACCGCAGCAAATCCGCAGATGCAGCATTACGGCTGAGCCAGGGCCGCGCATTGCGCGCACTGACGCGCGAGTGCGGCGTGGTATTCATCGTCAACGATGATGCGCAACTGGGCGTGGCGGTGGATGCGGACGGTGTACACCTGGGGGCGATGGATGGCGAGATTGCAGCAGCACGTGCGCTAGTGGGTGCTGACCGGCTGATAGGCGTGTCTTGCTATAATCAGCTGGCATTGGCACGTGGGGCCGTGCATGCCGGAGCAGACTACGTGGCGTTCGGTGCCTTCTTTGCCTCCAGCATCAAACCCGATGCTGTAGTTGCCAGGCCGGATTTGTTGCAGGATGCAAGGCGCGAGCTGAGTGTGCCGCTGGTCGCCATCGGCGGGATAACAGCAAGCAATGGTGCGCAGCTGGTACAGGCAGGAGCGGATGCACTGGCTGTCATTTCATCACTATTTGAGGCTGCCGACATTCAGGCGGCGGCGCAGGAATTGGAAACACTTTTCAGACAGGCAAGGCCAACATGACTTCACATAATCAAGAGCTATTCGAACAATCCCAAAAGCTGATTCCCGGCGGTGTCAATTCGCCGGTGCGCGCATTCAAATCAGTAGGCGGCACGCCGCTGTTTTTCAAGCGCGGGCAGGGCGCATACGTGTGGGATGCGGACGACAAGCGCTACACCGATTATGTGGGGTCGTGGGGGCCGATGATCGTCGGGCATTGCCATGCGGAAGTGGTCAAGGCGGTGCAGGACGCGGCAGCTCAAGGCCTGGGTTTCGGCGCACCCACGGCGGCCGAGCTGGACATGGCTACCACCTTGACCCGCCTGCTGCCCAGCCTGGAAATGGTGCGTCTGGTAAGTTCTGGCACCGAAGCGACCATGACTGCAATACGGTTGGCGCGCGGCTTTACTGGACGCAGCCGCATCATCAAATTCGAGGGCTGTTATCACGGGCATTCGGACGGCTTGCTGGTGAAGGCAGGCTCTGGCGCGTTGACCTTTGGACAGCCCAGTTCGTCTGGCGTGCCTGCCGAAATAGCGTCATTGACCACTGTGCTGAATTACAACGATGTGCCAGGTTTGGAGCGCGCATTTGCCGAGATGGGCCGTGAGATTGCTGCGGTGATTGTGGAGCCGGTGGCGGGCAACATGAACCTGATCATACCCAAGCCGGAATTCCTGACGGCATTGCGCAAATTATGCACCGATCACGGTGCCGTGCTGATACTGGACGAGGTGATGACCGGCTTCCGCGTCAGCCTGCAAGGCGCGCAGGGCTATTTCGGCATCAAGCCGGACCTGACCACGCTGGGTAAGGTCATGGGCGGCGGCCTGCCGGCAGCTGCCTTTGGCGGACGCCGCGATATCATGCAATGCCTGGCGCCACTGGGTGCGGTGTATCAGGCGGGCACGCTATCCGGCAATCCCATTGCCGTGGCAGCGGGCATGGCGACGCTGAGGCTGGTGCAGGCACCGGGTTTTTACGCGCGCCTGGAGAGTCTGGCCCAACAGCTTACGCAGGGCCTGAGCGCCAGCGCCAAAAAACATGGAGTAACCTTTTGCGCGCAATCTGTCGGCGGCATGTTCGGCCTGTATTTCAGCGCCGCAGTACCCACTAGCTACGTGGAAGTCATGGCATGCGATGCCAAGGCGTTTAACCGCTTTTTCCATGCCATGCTGGAGGCAGGCGTGTATCTGGCCCCTTCCGCATTTGAAGCGGGCTTTGTATCGGCGGCGCATAGCGAAGCCGATATCGCCTCGACTATTGCGGCAGCCGACAAGATTTTTGCAGCCTGGTAGCCATGGGATTATTTTCGCGCGCAGTCTTTTTTACCACCGTTAACGATTTGCATGCCTTGCCGCTGCATGGCGGCAAGGAGGTGGCGTTTGCCGGGCGCTCAAACGCAGGCAAATCCAGTGCAATCAATACGCTGGCAAATCATGTGCGATTGGCCTTTACCAGCAAGACGCCGGGGCGCACGCAACATCTCAACTATTTTGATCTGGGCGATTATCGCTATCTGGTGGATTTACCGGGATATGGTTATGCAAAGGTGCCGCCTGATGTGCGTGCCCACTGGGAAGGGCTGTTGAGCGAGTATTTGCAGACACGTTCTGCGCTCGCTGGCTTGGTGGTGATCATGGATTCACGCCATCCGTTGACGCCGCTGGATGAGCAGATGCTAGACTGGTTTGCCCCTACGGGCAAGCCGGTGCATATATTGCTGACCAAGTCCGACAAATTAAGCCGCCAACAGGCCACCGCGACCCTGTTCAAGGTGCGTGCCTACCTGACCGAGCATTATCCGAATTGCACGGTGCAGCTGTTTTCCAGTCTGAAAAAACTGGGTACCGATGAGGCGGAAGCCGTGATTGCACGCTGGTTTACTCAGGAATAGCGACAACAGGGGAGTAGGCACAAAAAAAGCCCCTGAACTCAGTAAAGTCAGGGGCAAAAGTCTTAACGGGGGGTTAAGACGCCCGCTCAGGGAGGAGAAGCGGGAGATGACATTTAGCCCTCTTGCTCAATGAGATTAAGTAATGCAGAAATAGTTCCAGCTAACGAACAGGATAAAATCATGCACAAACTCGGGTTGTACCCACACAAGCGTATGCGGCGTATGCGGCGCGATATATTTTCACGCAATCTGATGCGCGAAAACTCGGTGACCAGCGCAGACCTGATCTATCCGGTATTTGTGCTGGAGGGCTGCAACCGTGAAGAGGCGGTTGCCTCCATGCCGGGCGTGAAGCGCCAGTCGCTGGACAAGCTGCTCCACCAGGCCGAGGAGTGCGTCAAACTGGGCATTCCCATGCTCGCGCTGTTTCCGGTAATCGAGACTACACTTAAGACAGAAGATGCGCGCGAAGCGCTTAATCCTGATGGGTTGGTGCCGCGCGTGGTATCCGCGCTGAAAAAGCAGTTTCCGGAATTGGGAGTGATGACCGACATCGCGCTTGATCCATACACCAGCCATGGTCAAGATGGCCTGATTGATGGCAGCGGTTACGTAATGAATGACGAAACAGTGGCAGTGCTGGCGCAGCAGGCGCAGGTGCATGCACAGGCGGGCGCCGACGTGGTTGCCCCGTCTGACATGATGGACGGGCGCATCGCTGCCGTACGGGCGGCTCTGGACCGCAAAGGCTGCATCAACACACGCATCATGGCCTATGCAGCCAAATACGCTTCCAGTTTCTATGGCCCCTTCCGCGATGCGGTGGGTTCCAGTGGCAATCTGGGTAAGGGCAACAAATATACTTACCAGATGGATCCGGCCAATTCAGATGAGGCATTATGGGAAGTGGCGCTGGATCTGGAGGAGGGTGCGGACATGGTGATGGTGAAGCCAGGCATGCCCTACTTGGACATTGTGCGGCGGGTGAAGGACGAATTCAAGGCGCCTACTTTCGTATATCAGGTCAGCGGTGAATACGCGATGCTCAAGGCTGCCGCGCAGAATGGCTGGCTGAACGAAGAGGCCTGTGTACTGGAATCGCTGTTGGCATTCAAGCGCGCCGGTGCGGACGGCATTCTGACTTATTTTGCGCTGGATGCGGCACGCTGGTTAAAACAGGGCTAGCCGCCGCTGGCTGTTTGATCTTCAGCCAGCATTTCAGCTACAGTTGCAAGATCAGCATGAGTTTCCGTCTTGCGGCTTCCGCTATGACGGGCGTTTTCCGGCAACACAGCGATATGCACTGGCACCCCGTCATCGTTTTCCAATGTGAAACTTGGGATGATCTGTTGCCTACCCATAAGTTGCATGCGCCATTCGCCGCTCGCAAATGGCACATTGTGCTTCAGCAAAAACATCATCACCGCTTTGACATCGTCGGAGTATAGCGTCAGGTTGATGTCAGACTGTTCGCCAGCGCTGCCATCGAGCACAGAACCGGTAAGGAATGGGTGAAAAGTCTCCAATAATCGCATCGCGGCAAGCGCCTGCTCACGCAGCTGGTGCAGAATGGCCGGGTGATGTTCTTGCTGATAAAGCGCGCGGAAAGTACGTAGCGCCAGGTCAATTTCCTGATTGCTGGGCAGATGCTGGGTGTCTGTAGCCCCCAGTTGTTTGGCAGCTTTGCGTTTAGCGTAGGCGTGATCGGTGATGCCGTCCTCGGCCATCAGTCGCGCAGCCTGATGTGCGAGCTGTTCGCGCATCAGGTCGCGCCGGGGCGCGTGATTCTTGCTCATCAGAAGAGTTGATCTTTTACTGCTTCGGCAGGCTTGGCTGCCGGATCAGGCGCGGCAGACTGCTCGGGCGGTAAATTTTCCTGGTAGAAATATTCGATGCGGTTGCCGTTGGGGTCGCGCAGACCGTTGTCATTGATGCGCGCAGCCATCATATTGTCAGGCATGGTGTAGACTGCCTCGGGTACGTCTTTCAGCATTTTTTCCATGTAACCCATCCACATCGGCAGCGCGGCGCCACCACCGGTTTCCTTGTCACCCAGACTGTGTGGGTTATCAAAGCCTATCCAGGAAATGCCAACGAGGGTGGGGTGGAAACCACTAAACCATGCATCCATGGAATCACTGGTGGTTCCGGTTTTCCCAGCCAAGTCTTGGCGGCCCAGTTGCATGGCGCGTATGGCTGTGCCATGGCGAACTACGTCCTGCATCATGTTCACCATGGTATAGGCATTGCGCACATCAATTACTCGCTCTGCATTGACGCCAGCTTTGACGGGGTCGGCTTGTTCCAGAACCTTGCCTTGGGAATCTTCAATGCGCTGGATGAAGTACGGGGTAATGCTATAGCCGCCGTTGGCAAAGACAGAATAGCCAGCGAGGAGTTGCATGGGTGTAACCGAGCCTGCGCCCAGGGCCATGGTCAGATAAGGGCCATGTTTTTCCTTGTCAAAACCGAATTTTGTAATGTATTCCTGCGCATAGACCGGAGTGATGGCCTGCAGAATACGCACAGACACTAGGTTTTTAGATTTGATCAGGCCCTGGCGCATACGCATCGGCCCTTCGAAGGTTCCGTCAAAGTTTTTAGGTTGCCAGGGTTCGCCACCCGTTTCAATGGAATCAATCACCAGCGGTGCATCGTTGATGATAGAGGCTGGTGTAAAGCCTTTCTCCAGCGCAGCAGAGTAGATAAAGGGTTTAAATCCAGAGCCGGGTTGACGCCAGGCTTGGGTGACGTGGTTAAATTGATTGTGGTTGAAATCAAAGCCGCCGACTAAGGAGTAAATCGCCCCATCGCGCGGGTTGGCAGAAACAAAAGCAGATTCCACCTGAGGCAATTGTGCAATCTGCCATTCACTTTTTGCATCTTGCTGTACGCGTATCAGTGAGCCGACGCGTAAACGCTGATTAGGCGCCAGCTTGGCCCCCAGGGTCTGCTGTGCAAATTTAAGGTTCTCGCCACTAATAGTGGCAATCTGCCCACCTTTGCAGTACGCAGTAATGGATTTGGGCGTGATTGCCTGCACCACGGCGGGGAGCAGATCATCACTGTCAGTCACATCTTGTAGCGCATCTTCGAGAAACTCTTCACTGCTGTCTTTGCGCAAGTCGATGTAGCCTTCCGGGCCACGATAGCCGTGGCGTCTGTCATAATCAATCACCCCTTTGCGCAGAGATTCATAGGCTGCCTTCTGATCTGGCTGGCGGATGGTGGTGTATACATTGAAACCTTGTGTGTAGGCATCTTCCTGATAACGGTCGAACATTACCTGGCGCACCATTTCAACCAGATAATCAGACTTGACTGCAAATTCCTGGCTGCTGCGTTTGGCCACTATGGGTTCAATCTGGGCTGTGTCAAACAACGTATTGTCAATAAAGCCCAAGTCATGCATGCGTTTTAGCACATACATCTGGCGAATTTTGGCACGCTTGGGATTTACTACCGGATTGAAGGTGGAAGGCGCCTTGGGCAGGCCGGCAAGCATGGCCATTTCAGCAATGCTCAACTGATTGAGCGGCTTGCCAAAATAGATCTGCGAGGCGGTAGAAAAGCCATAAGCGCGCTGGCCGAGGTAGATCTGGTTGATATAAAGTTCAAGGATTTCATCCTTGGTCAGATTGTGCTCAATCTTGAAGGCAAGAAGCATCTCATTGAACTTGCGCGATAGTGTTTTTTCCTTGGTCAGAAAAAAATTGCGCGCCACTTGCATGGTGATGGTACTGGCACCTTGCTTGGCTCCGCGCGAAGTAAAGTTGGAAAGCGCTGCGCGCAACACGCCTATGTAATCGACGCCACCATGCTCATAAAAACGCTCATCTTCTGCGGCTAGAATCGCCTTTTTCATCATCTCCGGGACTTCGGCAATTTTGATGAGCGCACGCCGTTCCTTGCCGAACTCCCCAAGCAGAATCCCCTCGGCGCTATAAACGCGCAGTGGCATATTCGGGCGATAATCTGTCAAAATTTCCAATGAAGGCAATGCCGGGTAAGTCAGCATCGCAGCAAACGTGAGCACCAGAAAGGGCAGAACAGAAACTGCCAAGGCAGCAATAGCCGAATAAAACCACCAGCGTGAAGTCATGTCTTAGGAATGGAAAATAGTTGAAGGGGAGATTATATCGGCTCTGGCTATTAAAATAAGCCTGTAGAAAAAACTTTACATGAGCGAGAGTTATTGCTAGGATTTAATGCAATTTATACGAAAACGCGCTAACCGGCATATGATTAAAGGAAATTTTGATATCCCGCTGGACTTTTTGCAGACCAAAACGCCGCCGTTGATCGGGGTGGATATTAGTGCGTCTTCGATCAAAATGGTAGAGCTGAGCAAGGTGCCGAAAAAGAATAGTTATGAGCTGGAGCGTTATGCAATTGAAGCGTTGCCAAAAGATGCGGTCAGTGATGGAAATATTAACGATCTGGATGCAGTATCGGAAGGGTTGCGCCGAGCCTGGAAACGCTTGGGCTCGCGCATCAAGAATGTCAGCGTAGCGCTGCCAGCAGCTGCGGTGATCAGTAAAAAAATCATGCTGCCCGCAGGTTTGCGTGAGGAAGACCTTGAATATCAGGTTGAGTCAGAGGCAAATCAATATATTCCATTTGCACTTGAAGAGGTGAATCTGGACTTTCAGGTGATAGGGCCTGCCCCCAACAATCCCGAGGAAGTGGAAGTGATGTTGGCCGCCTCCCGCAAGGCGAATGTTGAAGACCGTGTTGCAGCTGTGCAGTCAGCCGGACTGAAAGCAATCGTTGTTGATGTCGAGCCCTATGCTGCTGAAGCTGCATTTGATCAAATCTGCTCGCAACTTCCGGGTGGAGCCAAAGATCAGTGCGTGGCGCTGGTGGATATAGGCGCAAACGTAATGAACGTGAATGTGTTGCGCAACGGTCAGTCGGTATACGCGCGCGATCAGCAAATTGGTGGTGCACAATTGACGCAGCAAATACAGAATGTATTCGGCTTGTCTGCTGAGGAAGCGGAAGCAGCCAAGCGCAATGGTGGTCTTCCGGAAAATTACGAAAGTGATGTGCTTGCACCATTTCTGGAAAGTGTGGCCACGGAAGTGACTCGCGCTTTGCAATTCTTTTTTACTTCGACGCAATATAACGAGGTCAATTACGTGGTGTTATCTGGTGGTTGTGCAACTCTCGCGGGTCTTGATGACGCCGTTGCGACACGAACACAGGTGAACACTCTGGTCGCCAATCCTTTTGCTCAAATGACTCTGTCTAGTCGAATAAAACCTCGCCAATTACAGGCAGATGCCCCAGCCTTAATGATTGCCTGTGGACTGGCTATGCGGAGGTTTGACCCATCATGATACGCGTTAACCTCTTACCGCACCGTGCCGAGAAACGCCGTGCGAAACAGATACAGTTTATTGCATTCAGCGCCATTTCCCTGATAGCGGGTGCGGTTATTGTCGGTTTCGTGCACGTCGCCATCATGACCGAAACATCTTATCAGGAGCGCCGTAACGCATACCTGAACAAGGAAATCGCCGTACTTGATAAGCAGATTGATGAAATCAAGAAATTGCGCGAACAGACACAATCTTTGCTGGCTCGCAAAACGGTTGTTGAGAACCTGCAAAGCACGCGCTCAGATGTTGTACACCTGCTAGATCAGATGCTGCGTATCTTGCCGGATGGTGTTTACTTAAAGTCAATTAAACAGACTGGAACGAAAATTAACCTGGTTGGTAATGCGCAATCAAATGCGCGTGTCTCTACGCTGATGCGTGCGATTGAAGATTCGCCGTGGCTGGATACGCCCACCCTCATAGAAATCCATGCCACGAAAGTGGGCAATGATCGTCTAAGCGAGTTCCAACTAAACTTTAATTTGACTAAACAAGCGCCTGTTCCCCCCGCTCCTGTTGTGGCCAAACCAACTGGAACGAAAGGTTAGTTGAGCCCATGAATATATTAGACGAATTAAAAAATATAAACCCCAAAACGCCGGGGAGCTGGCCGTTACCCATTAAATTGGGAGCCTTCGCCAGTATGTTTTTAGTGGTAGTGGCGGCGGGCGCGCTGTTGGATTGGCAAGATCAGTGGGATGCTCTTACAGCAATTCGCGATCAAGAAACAAAGTTGAAGGAAACCTTTCTTGCGAAAAAAAGCCAGGCCGTCAATCTGGACTTAATTAAAAAGCAGTTGATTGATACACAGCAATCATTTGGCGCATTACTTAAACAGTTGCCAAGTAAATCAGAAATGGATGCTTTGCTGACCGATATCAACCAGGCAGGCCTGGGGCGTGGTTTGCAGGTTGATCTGTTCAAGCCCGGTTCAGAAGTGGCAACAGGTGTATTTACCGAGCAGCCTATCACTATTAGAGTGACAGGCAATTATGATGACTTGGGGAAATTCGCCAGCGATATTTCACAACTGCCGCGTATTGTGACCTTGAATGACGTAAATATCGGTTTAGTAGCCGGCGGACAGTTGAGCATGGATACAATCGCTAAAACCTATCGCTACCTTGATGAAGACGAGCTTGCGGCTCAGAGAAAAACGGCCAAATCTGCGGGGGCCAAAAAATGAGGTCAATAATTTCGTTGCTGTTGGCGACGTTGTTACTCACTGCATGTGGCGGAGAGGAATTCCAGGACTTACAGGACTTCGTAAAAAATTCTGGGGCTGATATGCGCGGCAAAGTAGAGCCGCCGCCTGATATTAAGCCTTATGAACCCATGAGCTACGATAACAGTGCCGGGTTGCCTGATCCATTCAAGCCGCGCAAACCCGAGGTAAAGAATGTCGGTGGCGGAGGCCTGAATCAGCCCGATTTGAACAGGCCAAAGCAGGAGTTGGAAGAGTTTCCACTGGAAGGGCTGAAAATGATAGGGTATTTGCAGCGAGCAGGTGTCGGATATGCGGTTATCCGCTCGCCTGATAGCAAAGTGCATCGAGTTAAAACGGGCAATTATATGGGACTCAATTTTGGACAAATAATATCTGTGACGGAAACAGAGTTGAGACTAAAGGAAATGGTGCAAGATGGTGCGGGCGATTGGTCAGAGCGCGAGAGCAGTCTGCAACTGGTGGAGTAATCGGGAGTGAAAATCATGAGACAGTTCAATAACGCAGCCCAACATATTTTTCGACTGGCTATCGCAATTATTGCAATGCATGCATTGGGTGCAAGTGCGCAGGATTTGCCCGAAAGTACTGCCGCAGAGGCCCTGAACAGCATAGAGTCAATTAGCACAATCCGTTCGGGAGGCGGTCAGATTGTAATCAAGGTGGGAATGAAAAATGCTCTTTCAGCACCACCTGAAGTTTTTACTATTGGCACTCCACCGCGCATAGCATTAACATTTCCGAAAACCACAAATGGACTGGGGAAAAAAACCCAGGAATTTACCGAGGGTGCGTTGCGTAGCGCAACCATAGTGCAAGCGGCCGACCCAATACAGAAATTCCGTACTCGGATGGTATTAAATCTGAGCCAGACGCTGACTTATGATGCACCGGTAATTGAGGGTAAAAATTTATTGATTACCTTAAAGGGCCTGGAAGGTGAGCCAGGTGCGGTGTCGGCTCATTTCGCAGATGCGAAAACAGGTGCTCAAAAACACAGCTTGCGTGATGTTGACTTTCATCGTGGTAAAAATGGCGAAGGACGAATCCAAATAGACTTGTCGGATTCAAATGTCGGCATAGACATAAAACAGCAAGGCGCAAAACTGGTTGTCGAATTTATGAAAACCGATTTGCCGCGTAATTTGCAACGCAAACTGGATGTGGTCGATTTCGGTACACCAGTGCAAATTGTGGATACAACCGTGCAGGGCGAAAACGTACGTCTGGCAATAGAACCTAAAGGAGCGTGGGAGTATGCTGCGTATCAGGCTGATACGAAATTCATCATTGAAGTGAAACCGGTAATTGCCGAGGTCAAAAAGCAAGCAAAGACTGGCCCCAAGGCCTATGACGGTGAAAAGCTGACGCTAAATTTTCAAAACATAACAGTTCGTGAAGCGTTAAGTGTAATTGCAGACTTTACCAATTTGAATATAGTGATTAGCGACACGGTTGGTGGCAGCTTGACTCTGCGACTGAAAGATGTGCCTTGGGATCAGGCGCTGGATATCATCCTGCAAAGCAAGGGGCTGGATATGCGCAAGAACGGCAATGTGGTTCAAATCGCACCTCGTGAAGAAATTGCGTCGAAAGAAAAGGGTGATTTAACTGCAATTCAGGACATTGCCGAGTTGGAGCCCATGCATACGGAAAGTTTCGAACTGAGTTATGCGAAGGCAATAGATATTGTGAAATTGATATCGGATCCGACGCAACGAATGCTGTCAAAGCGCGGTAGCGCTGTGCAAGATTTGCGAACCAACATTCTGTTTGTTCAAGATACTCCGTCGCATCTGGAAGATGTGCGCAACTTAATCAAGCAAATAGATGTGGCCGTGCGTCAGGTAATGATTGAAGCACGTTTTGTTGAAGCCAAAGATACCTTTTCCAGGGCACTTGGAGGCAAGCTGTCCTTTGGTGGCCAACCGGCGAACATAAATACATTTTCTGGTACCGCGGCAGGAAATGTGAGTCTACCAGCTGCTTTAAATGGCGATTTGACCCTCGCGCTGGTTAGTTCGACCAGCACGGCTACACTAAATCTGGAATTGCTGGCTTCACAAACGGACGGTGTGACAAAAAATATCGCCAGTCCGCGCGTGGTAACAGCGGATAAGTCAGAGGCGACCATCGAGTCGGGTGTTGAAATAGGCTATCCGCAAGCCTCAAGCAGCGGTGCAACGACCATGGCATTCAAGAAAGCGGTGCTGAGCCTTAAGGTCACACCGATCATTACGCCGGACGACCACATTAACATGAAGGTAAACGTGAATCAGGACTCGGTGGGAGCCATATATTTCAGCGTGCCAAGCATAGATACCAAGCAGGTTTCTACACAGGTTCTGGTTGAGAATGGCGGCACGGTGGTCATCGGCGGTGTTTACACACAAAACGATGCAGACTCAATCAACAAGGTGCCTCTGCTAGGCGATATACCAGTCATAGGGTGGCTTTTCAAGAACGAGACAATTACGCGAGAAAAGAAGGAGCTGTTAATTTTTATCACGCCAAAAATTATGAAAGAGAGCCTAAGCTTAAAATAAGTTCGGCGATTTTTACAAAAAGGCCCGGAATTGCTCCGGGCTTTTTTGTTTTCTGGTATATCTCGGGCATTGTGCTTTCCGATACAATTCGGAGTATGAATATTGTTGACACAATGCAGCACAAGCCCAAGACGGGGAACATAATTCTCGTGGGCATGATGGGCTCGGGCAAGACGACTGTCGGCCGTTTGCTGGCAAAACAGCTCGACAAAATATTCATAGACAGCGACGAGGAGATTCAAAAGCGTACCGGAGTAACTATTCCTCACATTTTCGATGTTGAGGGCGAGGCAGGCTTCCGGCAACGCGAGGCGGCCGTAATCCAGGAGTTGCTGCAAGGCGAAAATATAGTGCTGGCAACAGGGGGTGGTGCAGTACTGGACGCCAATAGCCGAACCAAAATGCGCACACGCGGTGTGGTGGTGTATCTTAAAAGCGGAGTGCATGACTTGTGGCAACGCACACGCCATGATCGCAGCCGGCCGCTGTTGCAAATATCCGATCCTCGCGCCAAATTGCAAGAGCTGTATGACCAGCGCAATCCTGTCTATACCGAGCTGGCTGATATCGTCATGCATACTGGAAAACAGAGTGTGCAGGTGTTGCTGGCGGCATTGGAAAGCAAACTGAATAAATCGAGCAACTCAACGCAACCATCAAAAGAAATGCAAACATTAACTGTAGGGCTGGCTGAGCGGAGCTACCCAATACATATAGGGTGCGACCTGCTGGAACGCGCTGATCTGCTGCTGCCATACCTGCCGCAAAAACGTGTGGCGATAATCAGCAATACCACTGTGGCACCGCTGTATCTGGGACGTTTGCGCAGCATGCTGGAAAGCCATGGCATCAGCGTGATACCGGTAATACTGCCCGATGGCGAGCAATACAAAAACTCAGCAACATTAAACCTGATATATGACGCACTGCTGAGCAATCGTTGCGAACGCAATACCCCCCTGATCGCACTGGGTGGCGGCGTAATTGGCGATATGACAGGCTACGCGGCAGCCACCTATTTGCGCGGTGTCCCATTTATCCAGATACCTACGACATTGCTGTCCCAGGTGGATTCCTCAGTCGGCGGTAAAACCGGCATCAACCATCCCTTGGGTAAAAACATGATCGGTGCCTTTTACCAGCCGCAAGTGGTGCTGATAGACATTACTACGCTCAATACCCTGCCTGACCAGGAGTTGCGCGCAGGGTTGGCTGAGGTGATCAAATACGGACTGATCCGCGATTTGTCGTTTCTGGTGTGGCTGGAAGAGAATATGGATAAACTGCTGGCGCGGGATGTCGATGCACTGCAGTATGCAATTTCGCGCAGCTGCCAAAACAAGGCCGAAGTGGTTGGCTCCGACGAACGGGAAAGTGGGGAAAGAGCTTTGCTAAATCTCGGCCACACCTTCGGGCATGCTATTGAGAACGGCATGGGCTACGGCGTTTGGCTGCACGGTGAAGCGGTGGCCGCTGGCACAATGATGGCGGCGGATCTGTCACGGCGCATGGGGTGGCTTGGTGAACAGGATGTAACGCGCATTCGCACCTTGTTTGACCGTGCAGGGCTGCCAGTGGTGGCGCCGCATATGGGGGTGGAGCAATATCTGAATCTGATGGGGCTGGACAAGAAAGTCATCGCTGGAAAAATGCGTTTTGTCCTGTTGCAACCCATAGGTCATGCGCTCATCTCCAGCGAGGTGCAGCCGGACATGCTGAAACAGACCATAGAGGCGTGCAGTGCCGAGCACTGAGCTGGCTTCATACGCAGCTGACGCCAACAACACGCGGGGCAGGCTGGTGCGCGAGGAGAAGCCTTCGGGCCGCAGTGAATTCCAGCGGGATCGCGACCGCATCATTCACTCCAGCGCATTCCGGCGCCTGGAATATAAAACGCAAGTGTTCGTCAATCACGAGGGCGATATGTTCCGCACTCGCCTCACGCACAGTATCGAGGTTGCGCAAATCGGACGCTCCATTGCGCGCTGCCTGTCCCTTAATGAAGATCTGGTAGAAGCCATCTCGCTGGCGCACGATTTAGGTCACACCCCCTTCGGCCATGCGGGGCAGGACGCTTTAAACGCATGCATGAAGGAGTACGGGGGATTTGAGCATAACCTGCAATCCTTGCGTGTGGTTGATGTGCTGGAAGAACGCTATGCAGAATTTAACGGGCTGAATCTGTGCTTCGAAACGCGCGAAGGTATTCTCAAGCACTGCTCGCTGGAAAATGCAGGCAGGCTGGGAGAGGTAGGCGAACGCTTCCTGCTGGGTCGAAGCACCACACTGGAAGGCCAACTCGCCAATCTGGCGGATGAAATTGCCTATAACAACCACGATGTGGATGATGGCCTGCGCTCGGGCCTGATCACCCTTGAGCAGCTAAGCGCAGTACGCCTGTTTGCCAGCCATCTTGAGCTTGCACGCAAAGCCTATCCCCAGCTGGACGAGCGCCGTATGACGCACGAAACAATTCGCCGCATGATTAACACACAGGTCAACGACCTGATGGTGGCAACCCAAAAAAATATTCAGTTGCACGGCGTCAGAAATATTGACGATGTGCGTTCCGCCCCGGCACTGGTGGCATTTAGCGCAGAAATTCATGCGCAGAACAAGGAAATGAAATCCTTTCTGCATACACACCTGTACCGGCATTACCGTGTGATGCGCATGAGCGCCAAGGCTCGCCGCATCATTGGCGACTTGTTTCAGGCATTCATGGATGATAAACGCATGTTGCCGCCGCAATACATTAAGCAGGCCGAACAGAATCATGCACGCGCGGTTGCTGATTACATCGCAGGGATGACTGACCGCTATGCCATACGCGAGCACAGGCGCATTTTCGCAGTAGAAGAAATCTGAAGATTCCTGACTGGTGCAGTTGCAATTATCCGTAGCGTATTTCAAGCAAGATTAGCGGTCTCTCATCCAATATTGCCCTCAACCCTCAGACAGGGTAACATTCCCGCCCTTTCGCTTTTGATTTGACGACCTGGTGGCGTGTGCCCCAAGTTTGGCGCCCCAACTTTTGGGGCAGTATTTACGATGCTAATAGGAATTAAATGAGGAACAACGTGAACCACCTTTCGTTGCCCATAGCGCCAGGGTTGCCCGTTCAATCAGGGATGCCGGCCCAGCAAGGCTTGTATGATCCGCGCCAGGAGCGCGATGCGTGCGGTGTGGGGTTTGTCGCGCATATCAAGGGACAGAAGAGCCACGATATGGTGCGTCAGGGTTTGCAGATTCTGGAAAATCTGACCCATCGCGGCGCGGTCGGAGCCGACCCGCTGGCGGGCGATGGCGCGGGCATACTGCTGCAACTGCCAGATGCATTCATGCGCCAGAAATGCGCAGCGATGGGCGTGAACCTGCCGCCGTCGGGAGAGTACGGCGTGGGTATGGTGTTCCTGCCGCGCGACAAGGCCGCGCGCGAGTCGTGCGAACAGATTCTGGCCGACAAGATTTCTGCAGAAGGGCAAGTCCTGCTGGGCTGGCGCGATGTGCCGGTGGATGGCTCCGGTCTGGGTGAGAGCGTCAAGGCAGTGGAGCCGGTAGTGCGTCAGGTATTCATAGGCCGTGGCAACAACGGCATGGATACGGATGCACTCGAACGCAAGTTATTCGTCATCCGCAAGACCTCCGAGCATGCTGTGCGCAATCTGCCGCGCACTCAAGGCAAGGGCTTCTACATGCCTTCCATGTCGGCACGCACCATCGTCTATAAGGGCATGTTGCTGGCCGATCAGGTGGGAAAATATTTCCTCGACCTGCAAGACCCCGGTGTAGTCAGCGCACTCGCGCTGGTGCATCAGCGCTTCTCCACCAACACTTTTCCAACCTGGGATCTGGCTCACCCCTTCCGCATGATTGCGCACAACGGCGAGATCAATACCGTGCGCGGCAACGTCAACTGGATGGCCGCGCGCCATGCCGCGATGTCGTCCAAATTGCTGGGTGAAGACCTGGCAAAATTGTGGCCGCTGATCACCGACGGCCAATCGGATTCTGCCTGTTTCGATAATGCGCTGGAACTGCTGGTTGCAGGCGGCTATTCCTTGCCGCACGCAATGATGTTGCTGATTCCGGAAGCCTGGGCTGGCAACCCGCTGATGGATGAAGAGCGCCGCGCCTTCTACGAATATCACGCCGCCTTGATGGAGCCGTGGGACGGGCCGGCTGCAGTGGCGTTCACCGATGGTCGCATGATAGGCGCCACGCTGGACCGCAACGGCCTGCGTCCGGCGCGCTACATCATCACCGACGACGGCATGGTGATGATGGCATCCGAGATGGGCGTATTGCCCATTCCGCAAAACAAAATCGTGAAGAAATGGCGCTTGCAGCCAGGGAAAATGTTCCTGATCGACATGCAGGCCGGACGCATCGTGGATGATGCAGAGTTGAAGACCCAGCTCGCAACGGCCAAGCCCTACCGCAAGTGGATTGAGCAGTCACGCTATTTTCTGAGCGATCTGGCTGCCGCCAAGAAAACGAGCCAAGCCAGCCTGGCAGGAAGCGCGCTGCTGGATGTGCAGCAGGCTTTTGGCTATTCACAGGAAGATCTCAAGTTCATCATGGCGCCGATGGCGGCGGCAGGTGAAGAAGCCACAGGCTCTATGGGGACGGACGCAGCGTTGCCCATCCTGTCGCAGAAGAACAAGGTGCTGTACAACTACTTCCAGCAGCTATTCGCGCAGGTAACCAATCCGCCTATCGACCCGATCCGCGAAGAGATCGTGATGTCGCTCACATCATTTATCGGCCCCAGGCCTAATCTGCTCGGAATAGACGAAACCGACCCGCCGATGCGTCTGGAAGTGCACCAGCCAGTGCTGTCGCAGGAGGACATGGATTGCCTGCATAACCTCGACAAGTCGACCAAGGGCCGCTACAAATCTCACGTACTGGACATTACGTACCCGGCAAAGCACAACGCCGCTGGTTGCGAAGCAGCCATCACCGCGCTGTGCGACGCTGCAGCCAAGGCTGTCGCCAAGGGTTATAACGTACTCATCCTGTCCGACCGAGCAGTTGCTTCTGCACGCGTGGCCATACCGGCGCTGCTGGCCTGTGCCGCCGTTCATCACCACCTGGTGCGTTCCGGCTTGCGCACCAGTACCGGCCTGGTTATCGACACCGGTTCTGCACGCGAAGTGCACCACTTCGCGCTGCTTGCAGGCTACGGTGCAGAGGCGGTTTGCCCTTGGCTCGCGTTCGATACCATCGCCAATATGGGGGACGTGTTGCCCGCCGGGCTGGAGACGAAGGATGCCAAGAAGCGTTTCATCAAGGCCATCAACAAAGGGTTGCTGAAGGTGATGTCCAAGATGGGCATCTCCACCTACCAGTCCTATTGTGGTGCGCAGATATTTGAAGCCATCGGCCTGAATGCGAGCTTTGTGGAAAAATATTTCACCGGCACGGCGACGCAGATAGAAGGCATCGGCCTGCAAGAAGTCGCCCTGGAAACAGTGCGCATGCATCAAGCGGCTTTCGGTGAAGATCCGGTGCTGGCGAATACGCTCGAAGCCGGCGGCGAGTACGCCTACCGTGTGCGCGGCGAAGAGCATACCTGGACACCAGATTCGATCGCCAAGCTGCAACACGCCACACGTGCGAACAACTACGCGACTTACAAGGAATACGCCAGGCTGATCAACGACCAGACGCAGCGCCAGATGACGTTGCGCGGCCTGTTCGAGCTTAAGCCTGCCGGCACAGCTGTGCCTCTGGCAGAAGTTGAGCCGGCCAAGGAGATCGTCAAACGCTTTGCCACCGGCGCGATGTCGCTGGGTTCGATTTCGACCGAAGCGCATACCACGCTGGCGATTGCGATGAATCGCATCGGTGGCAAATCGAATACCGGCGAGGGCGGTGAAGATGCGGCGCGCTTCAAGATACTCAAAGGTGGCGAGAAGCTTTCCGACATCATCGGCAAAGGGCGTATAGAGGCGGATCGCGTGATGCAGCCTGGCGATTCGCTGCGCTCCAAGATCAAACAGGTAGCCTCGGGTCGTTTCGGTGTGACTGCGGAATATCTGACTAGCGCCGACCAGATCCAGATCAAGATGGCGCAGGGTGCGAAGCCCGGTGAAGGAGGTCAGCTTCCCGGTCACAAGGTGTCCGAGTACATCGCCAAGCTGCGTTTCTCGGTGCCGGGCGTGGGTCTGATTTCGCCACCACCGCATCACGATATTTATTCCATCGAAGACCTGGCGCAACTCATACACGACCTGAAGAACGCCAACCCGAGCGCTACCATCTCGGTCAAGCTGGTTTCCGAAGTCGGCGTAGGTACGGTTGCAGCCGGAGTTTCCAAAGCCAAGGCGGATCACATCGTGGTGTCCGGCTTCGACGGCGGCACCGGTGCATCACCGCTGTCATCGATCAAGCATGCCGGTACTCCGTGGGAGCTGGGCCTGGCCGAAGCACAGCAGACACTGGTGCTGAACCAGCTGCGCGGGCGTATCGCATTGCAGGTAGATGGCCAGCTCAAGACCGGCCGCGATGTGCTGATAGGTGCGTTGCTGGGGGCGGACGAGTTCGGTTTTGCCACAGCTCCGCTGGTGGTAGAGGGCTGCATCATGATGCGTAAATGTCACCTGAATACCTGCCCGGTGGGTGTGGCGACGCAAGACCCCGAGCTGCGTCGCAAATTCACCGGCCAGCCAGAACACGTGGTGAACTATTTCTTCTTCGTGGCCGAAGAAGTGCGCGAATACATGGCGCAGCTGGGCATACGCAAGTTTGAAGACCTGATCGGGCGCAGCGACCTGCTGGAAATGAAACACGGTATAGAGCACTGGAAAGCCAACGGCCTGGATTTCTCCAGGGTGTTGCATCAGTCATCCATGCCGGCAAGCGTGGCGCGTCGCCATGCCGAAACGCAGGATCACGAACTGGAAAAAGCACTCGACAACAAGCTGATTGCCCAGGCCGGCCAAGCGCTGGCAAGCAAGCAGGCGGTCGTGATTGAAAGCGCCATAGGCAACTCCAATCGCACCGTAGGCACCACCCTGTCACACGAAGTGGTCAAGCGTTTCGGCCAGGCCGGCCTGCCGAACGGCACCATTACGGTGAAGCTGCGCGGTACGGCAGGCCAGAGCTTTGGCGCGTTCCTGGCGCACGGCATCACGCTGGAATTGTCCGGCGAGGGCAACGATTACGTGGGTAAAGGCCTGTGCGGCGGGCGCATCGTGGTGATGCCTCCCAAGGACTGCAACATCGTCGCAGAAGAAAACATCATTGTCGGCAATACTGTCCTGTACGGTGCTACCAGCGGCGAATGCTTCCTGCGCGGTGTAGCGGGTGAACGTTTTGCCGTGCGCAATTCGGGCGCAGTAGCGGTGGTGGAAGGCGTGGGCGACCACGGCTGCGAATACATGACCGGCGGCATGGTGATCGTGCTCGGTCAGACGGGGCGCAACTTCGCCGCCGGCATGTCCGGCGGCGTGGCTTACGTGCTGGATGAAGACGGCAGCTTCGAGCTGCGCTGCAACATGGCGATGGTGCAACTCGAGGCGGTTCCCGAGGAGGTGGCGCACAGTGAAACCGGCACTCTGGAAGGCCACGGGCGCGTCAACCTGAATCACCTCGGCAAGGCAGATGAGGCTGCGCTGCGCAGCAAGATCGAAAAACATCTGCGCTATACCGGCAGTGCTCGTGCCAAACAGATACTCGATAACTGGGCGCATTACCTGCCGAAATTCGTTAAGGTGATGCCGACAGAATATCGACGCGCGCTGCTGGAAATTGCAGCAGCACAAAAAGCTAAGGAGGCCGCATAAATGGGCAAACCCACCGGATTCATGGAATTCAAGCGACTGAGCGAAGAGAGTTCGCCGGTTGCCAAACGGGTGAAGAATTACCGGGAATTTACCCTGCATTTAAATGACGCACAGGCCAAGGTGCAGGGAGCGCGCTGCATGGATTGCGGCATCCCGTTCTGCACCAGCGGCTGCCCCGTCAACAACATCATTCCGGACTGGAATGATCTGGTGTATCGCGGCAACTGGAAACAGGCGCTGGAGGTATTGCATTCGACCAACAACTTCCCCGAAATGACCGGGCGCATTTGCCCGGCTCCGTGCGAGGCGGCCTGTACGCTGAATATCAATGATGACGCGGTCGGTATCAAGAGTATCGAGCACGCGATCATCGACAAGGGCGGCGAAAACGGCTGGGTAGTGCCACTACCCGCGAAAAAGAAAACCGGCAAAAAAGTGGCGGTGGTCGGCTCAGGTCCCGCCGGGCTGGCAGCCGCACAACAGCTGGCACGCACCGGACACAAGGTGGTTGTGTATGAAAAGAACAACCGCATCGGCGGTCTGCTGCGCTATGGTATCCCGGATTTCAAACTGGACAAACGCCTGATCGATTGGCGCATGGCGCAGCTGCAGGCTGAGGGAGTGGAATTCAAGACAGGTGTGTTTGTAGGCCGTGAGTCACTGGACAAACGCATAGCCTGTGACGCCAAAAAAACCATCAGCCCGGAAGAGTTGCAGAAAAAATATGATGCGGTCATCCTGGCCGGCGGCGCGGAAACACCGCGTGACTTGCCGGTGCCGGGTCGTGAATTGTCTGGTGTACACTTCGCGCTGGAATTCCTCATCCCGCAAAACCGGGCAGTGGCCGGCGATGGCAACAACCCCATCAGCGCAAAAGGCAAACACGTCATCGTGATCGGCGGTGGTGATACCGGCTCCGATTGCGTGGGTACCTCTAACCGCCACGGCGCTGCTTCTGTCACCCAGTTTGAAGTGATGCCGCGTGCACCCGAGAAGGAAGACAAGCTGCTGACCTGGCCGAACTGGCCACTCAAGCTGCGCACCTCCAGTTCGCACGAAGAAGGCTGCGCGCGCGACTGGGCGGTGGCGAGCAAGGAGCTGATCGGCAAAAATGGAAAAGTAACCGGTCTGCGCGCAATACGCGTCGAATTCAAGGACGGCAAGATGGTTGAAGTGCCGGGCAGCGAATTTGAAATGAAGGCCGATCTGGTGTTTCTGGCGATGGGCTTTGTGAGTCCGGAGCAGAAAGTGCTGGATGCATTTGCCATTGCAAAGGATGGTCGCGGCAATGCCAGAGCCGCGACCGATGGCGCCGGCTGCTACCAGACCAGCGTGGCCAAGGTGTTCGCGGCGGGTGATATGCGTCGCGGCCAGTCGCTGGTGGTGTGGGCGATACGCGAAGGCCGCCAATGCGCGCGTGCGGTGGATGAATTTTTAATGGGCACATCTGTGTTGCCACGATAACCGGAAATAATAATGAACTTCAAAGTAAAGAACGACACCTTCCTGCGCGCACTGCTGCGTCAGCCTACTGAATACACACCGGTGTGGATGATGCGCCAGGCCGGACGTTACCTGCCGGAATACTGCGCCACGCGCAAACGCGCCGGCAGCTTTCTGGAACTGTGCAAGAGCCCGGACATGGCCACCGAGGTGACCCTGCAGCCGCTGGAGCGTTTCCCGCTGGATGCCGCCATTCTGTTCTCCGACATCCTCACCGTGCCCGATGCGATGGGGCTGGGCCTGTACTTCTCGGAAGGGGAAGGCCCGAAATTTCAGCGCCCGTTGCGCGACGAGGCTGCCATCAAGGCATTGCGTGTCCCGGACATAGGCAAGGATCTGCGCTATGTGACCGATGCCGTGTCGCAAATCCGCAAGGCGCTGGACGGCAGCGTGCCGCTGATCGGCTTTAGCGGCAGCCCGTGGACTCTTTCCTGTTACATGGTGGAAGGCGGCAGCAGCGATGACTACGCTCGCGTGAAAACGCTGATGTACAAAGAGCCCAAGCTGATGCACCACATTCTGGAGGTGACTGCACAGTCGGTTACGCAATACCTCAATGCGCAGATAGAGGCCGGCGCACAGGCGGTGATGATTTTTGACTCGTGGGGTGGTGCGCTGTCACACGCTGCCTATCATGAATTCTCACTTCCCTATATGCAGCGCATCGTGGCAGGCCTCAAGCGTGAGCACGACGGCGTGAAGGTGCCGGTCATCGTGTTTACCAAAGGTGGCGGCCTGTGGATAGACAGCATTGCAGACATCGGCTGCGACGCGGTAGGGTTGGATTGGACCATGGACATAGGTGTGGCCCGCCAGAAAGTCGGACAGAAGGTTGCCTTGCAGGGCAATATCGACCCAGCAGTATTGTTTGCAACTCCGGAAGTCATCCACAACGAGGTGGAAAAAATTCTGGCCAGTTACGGCTTCGGCAGCGGCCATGTGTTCAATCTGGGGCACGGCATCTCGCAATTTACCGACCCGAATAACGCGGCAGCCTTGGTAGCAGCGGTGCACGAGCTGAGCAGAAAATATCACTGAAAACGCTTGACAAGCCCGTGCTTATGCACAACAAGGGTGCGCAATACAGAGGCTGCAGGAGATTTCCCTGTGGCCTCTGTTGTTTTTTGGTATCAGATTGATTTTAAACGCAATAAATGATTGCGCGTAAAACAGGCAGAAGCAAAAAACCGTATATATCATTAGTAGTTAGTGCACTTATTTGGGAATTACGCACATAGTTATCCACAGCTTGTGTGGGTAAGATAAAAAACCTAATTCAGTCAACGTGATTAGAAAAATTCAGCAGAAATTACCGGAGAAAAATTGACTAACATGAGCTTTGTGCGCGTTGCACTCGATGTGCCGCTGTCAACACTATTCGATTATTTTCTGGCTGAAAATATCAGTGCGAGTGTGGGCCAACGCGTCTTGGTTACGTTTGGACGCCAGCAGGTGGTGGGCGTGGTAATGGAGTGCCGGTCCGAAACCGCAGTCCCCGCCGAACGCATTAAGGCTGTGGTGCAAGTGCTGCATGATGTGCCGCCCGTGCCGGCCGACATGCTCAAACTGCTGCGCTTCTGCAGCGACTATTACCAGCACCCTCTCGGCATGACAGTATTGTCGGCGCTGCCCACGCGCATGCGCAGCAGCGAGCCCATCACGCTGAAGCGGGCGCTGACTTATGCCCTGAGTGCCAGTGGTCGTGCCCTGGATCTGGAGTTGCTGCCCAGGCGCAAGGTCGTGCAACACCGCATCCTGAGAGCGCTACAGGCCGATGCACTGAGCGGCAATCAGGTGCGGGGCATTTCGGCTACAGCCATGACCACGCTCAAGTTATTGCTGGAGTCGGGTTGGGTGGAAGAGTGCGCCGAGGCCAAGCCTCTTACTACACCCAGTTTCAACAACGCGCACAGTTTGACTGCCGAGCAGCAACACGCGGTAGATGCCGTCAATCAAGCCAAAGCCTATGCTTGCTTCCTGCTGCATGGCATCACCGGCAGCGGCAAGACCGAGGTCTATGTACACCTCATGCATGAAGTTTTGCAGCGCGGTGGCCAGGTGTTGCTGCTGGTGCCCGAGATCAACCTCACCCCGCAGCTGGAGCACTACTTCCAGAGCCGTTTCCCGGATGTTGAGCTGGTCAGCCTGCACAGCGGCCTCAACGAGGGTGAGCGCACACAAAACTGGCTGCGCGCGCAGTCGGGGCAGGCGCACATCGTGCTGGGTACGCGCTTGTCAGTATTCACTCCGCTGCCGCAACTGGCATTGATCATCGTGGACGAGGAGCACGACGCCTCGTTCAAGCAGCAGGACGGCCTGCGCTACTCCGCGCGCGACGTCGCCATCTTTCGCGCTAAGCAAAGAATGGTTCCCATCGTGCTGGGCTCGGCTACCCCATCGCTGGAAAGTTATTACAACGCGCAGAGCGGACGTTACACCCTGCTGCGCCTGAGCCAGCGCGCCAATGCGCAGGCTCAGCTCCCCAGCGTGCGCTGCCTCAACATCAGCAATGCCATCCTGCCCGAAGGCATAAGTCCCGCCATGCTCGGCGCACTGGGTGAGCGCCTGCAACGCCGCGAACAAAGCCTGATCTTCATTAACCGCCGCGGCCACGCCCCGGTGCTGATGTGCACCGCCTGCGGCTGGCTGTCCGGTTGCCCCAACTGCGCGGGCAAGCTGGTGCTGCACCTGAAAGACCGGCGCCTGCGCTGCCATCACTGTGGCCACCAGCAGCGCGTGCCGCATACCTGCCCATCCTGCGGCAACGCCGACTTGCAGCCGGTAGGCATAGGTACCCAGCGCGTGGAGGCTGCCCTGCAGGAGCACTTCCCCGATGCGCGCATTTTGCGCGTGGATCGTGACAGCACGCGCAACAAGGGCACGTGGAATGCGATGCGCAAACAGATAGAGGAAAACGCAGTGGACATCCTGGTGGGTACGCAGATGCTGGCCAAGGGCCACGATTTCCCCAACCTCACCCTGGTCGGTGTACTCAACCCGGATAGCGCGCTGTACAGCAGCGACTTCCGCGCCTCGGAAAAACTCTTTGCCCAACTTTCACAAGTGGCCGGCCGCGCCGGCCGCGCCGACAAACCCGGCGAAGTGCTGGTGCAAACCGCCTTCCCCGAGCACCCGCTGTTTCGTGCTCTGATTGCGCATGACTACGAAACGTGGGCGCGCACTATGCTGGCGGAACGCGAGCAGGCCGGCTTCCCACCCTTCGTGTACCAGGTATTGTTGCGTGCGGAAGGCAAGCAGGAAAGCGACGTGTTTGCCTTTATGCACAAGGCGCACGCGGCTGCCAAAGCGCAGGGCATGGATGTGGAAGTGTATGGCGTGGTGCCTGCCGCCATGCCGCGCCGTGCCAACCATTTCCTGGCACAGCTGCTGGTACAGAGCGCTACGCGCAAATCACTGCAGCAATTCCTGCGCGCGTGGAAGCCGCTGCTGGATGAACTGCCTGCGCAGAAGCTGCGCTGGTCGCTGGATGTGGATCCGCTGGAGTTTTAGCTGAGCGCGGGGAGAAGTTGGAATACCAGTCTGGATGCAACGGTAAGTCAGAATTTGAAACTGACATCTGCATTTTCGAAGGCGAAATTCCCCGAGTGATTGTATACAGCCGTATATAGAAGAGTCATTGCTCCGCGACACAAGTGCCAAAGGAAACGGCAAATTTCGCGGCCTCTTCCGTAAGACTGCTAGAACTGTAGCTTTGAGGGGTTGCTGTTGAATGCGGAGCGTGAAACGCGAAGTAACAAATAGCTGTGGTGCAACATTGCAGGTCGAATGGCGTAGCTCAGCCGCCGATATACGACATCTCCACCCGCTTGCGGCGCGGCGCGGCGTCCGGTGTCTGCAGGCTGCGCAGCTCCGAGTAGCGGTCGTCGCGCTTGCGCCATATCTGAGCGATGATGGAGGAAATTTCCAGATCGGATTTACCGTTGCGCAGCAGGTCGCGCAGGTCGTGTCCTTGCGAGGCGAACAGGCAGTTGTAGAGCACGCCTTCGGTGGACAGGCGCGCACGCGTGCATTCGTGGCAGAAACTCTGCGTCACGCTGGAGATCACGCCAATCTCGCCGCCGCCATCCCGGTAGCGCCAGCGCGCGGCGGTTTCGCCGGGTTGGTCGGGTGACAGCTGTTGCAGCGGCAGCTGCGCATCGATGTGCGCACGACTTCGGCAGAGGGAATGACTTCGTCCATCTTCCAGCCATTCGAAGTGCCCACATCCATGAACTCGATGAAGCGCAGAATAAATGGCGAGCCCTTGAAGTGGCGCGCCATGGGCACGATCTCCTGATCGTTCATGCCGCCCTTCACCACCATGTTCACCTTGATCGGATCAAGTCCCGCCGCATGCGCCACTTCCAGTCCATGCAGCACTTCCGCTACGGGGAAATCGACATCGTTCATGCGCTTGAAAGTGGCGTCATCCAGCGAGTCCAGCGAAACGGTGACGCGGCTTAGCCCGGCATCTTTCAGCGCGCGCGCCTTCTTGGCGAGCAGGGAGCCGTTGGTGGTAAGAGTGATGTCGAGGTCGCGGCCATCTGCAGTCTTGAGTAGTGCCAGCTGTTCAACCAGAACTTCCATGTTTTTGCGCAGCAGCGGCTCGCCGCCGGTCAGGCGAATTTTGGCCACGCCATGCGCAACAAAAATTTTGGCGATACGCACGATCTCCTCAAAGCTCAGCAAAGAGGAACGCGGCAGGAAGGGGTGGTTATGGTCGAAGGAGGCCTTGGGCATGCAGTAGACGCAGCGGAAGTTGCAGCGATCAGTGAGCGAGATGCGCAGATCCTGCAAGGGGCGCGCCCTTGCATCGAGCAGCAAGCCGGTTGGGGCTGCAACGTCGGTTGTCAGCCTGGGCACGGCATCAAGCTGGCGCTGATCGGCGATGTGTATAAACTTTTCGGTCATGCCTGTGGTGTTGCAAAAAACATGAGAGCTCAGAAATCCAGCAAAGTTGCAGATTCAATATGAAACCGGTTTATCATTCGGGTCGTTGAGGCCGGGATCAGGCTGGTAATGGCTACACCCCCGCCCACGGGGCGCAATCATTGTACATCCACTTAAAATAAGGAAGAAGACGGTATGGCGTATTTGGATTTCCTGGACAAAGAGCACAGCATCGCCCATGCCGGCTATAACCGCTGGCTGGTGCCCCCGGCAGCGCTGGCGATCCATCTGTGCATCGGCATGGCCTACGGCTTTTCGGTGTTCTGGTTACCGCTGTCCAAGGCGATAGGCATCAAGGAGCCGCTGGCCTGTGCAAGTGACATGGGCTTCTTGGCTGAAGTTTTTTCCAGCACCTGTGACTGGAAAATTTCCATGCTGGGCTGGATGTTTACCCTGTTCTTCGTGTTGCTGGGCACCTCTGCGGCCCTGCTGGGCGGCTGGCTTGAGCGTGCCGGCCCGCGCAAGGCAGGGGTAGTGGCCGCGCTGTGCTGGGCTGGCGGCCTGGTAATCTCGGCGCTGGGTGTATATACCCACCAGATTATGTTGTTGTGGCTGGGTTCAGGTGTCATCGGCGGCATCGGTCTGGGCCTGGGGTATATCTCGCCGGTTTCCACACTGATCAAATGGTTTCCAGACCGGCGCGGCATGGCCACCGGCATGGCCATCATGGGCTTCGGCGGCGGTGCGATGATAGGCGCGCCCATGGCCAACGAGTTGATGCATCACTTTGCCACACCCACCTCAGTCGGCGTTTGGGAAACCTTTCTGGTGCTGGCCGCTGTCTATTTCGTGTTCATGATGGCCGGGGCCATGGGTTACCGCGTGCCGCCCTCCGGCTGGAAGCCTGATGGCTGGAGCGAGCCCGAGCGCAAAGCAAGCAAGTCGATGATCACGCACAAGCATGTGCATGTCAGCAAAGTCTGGGGCATCCCGCAGTTCTGGCTGATCTGGGGTGTGCTGTGTCTGAATGTGACCGCGGGTATCGGCGTGATAGGCATGGCCTCGCCGCTGTTGCAGGAGGTGTTTGCCGGCAAGCTCATCGGCCTCAGCGCAGGCTTCAACGAACTGACTGGTGAGCAGAAGGTGCAGATAGCGGCCATAGCTGCAGGCTTCACCGGTCTGTTGTCGCTGTTCAATATTGCCGGGCGCTTTGTGTGGGCCTCGTTCTCCGACTACATCGGCCGTCAGGGTACCTACTACGTATTTTTCATCCTCGGTTTCATCCTGTATGTGTCGATACCCAGCCTGGGTCAGGCCGGCAGCATCGCCCTGTTCGTGGGCGCGTTCTGCATCATCCTGTCCATGTATGGCGGCGGTTTTGCCACGGTTCCCGCCTATCTTGCGGATATTTTCGGCACCCAGATGGTGGGCGCCATCCACGGGCGCCTGTTGACCGCGTGGGCAACTGCAGGCGTGCTGGGCCCGGTGCTGGTCAACTATATACGCGAGTACCAGATTGACCATGGTGTGCCCAAGGCGCACGTCTATGACGTGACCATGTACATCATGGCAGGCATGCTGTTGCTGGGCTTGCTGTGCAATGCGCTGGTGCGTCCGGTGGCGGACAAGCACTGCATGAGCGATGCAGAGCTGGCGCAGGAAAGGAAACTTGCCCATGACCGCGATGCTCCAAGAAGTGCCGCGGCAGGAGAGCATGTGGGTTATGGCAACCATCCGCTGATGATTGCGCTGGCGTGGTCGGCCGTGGGCATTCCGCTGGCCATCGGAATCTGGATCACCATGCAGAAAGCCTTCATCCTGTTCAAGTGAATCATGCCGCATTTTGAATCCCCGGCGCCTGCCATCAGCACCGTCATATTGGCTGGCGGCCTGGGCACGCGCATGGGGGGCGACAAGGGTTTGCAAATGCTGCATGGTCGTGCACTCATCAGCTGGGTGCTGGACAGCATAGCCAGGCAGAGCGAGGAGGTGCTGCTAAGCGCGAATGGCCGGCACGATGTTTATGCAGTGTTTGGGTGCCGCGTGATCGCAGACGAGACGGCTGACTGGGCAGGGCCCTTGGCGGGATTGCAGGCCGCCATGCGCGGCGCGCGCAACGACTGGGTGATGAGCGTGCCGTGCGACACGCCGTTCCTGCCCGGCGATCTGGTGCCGCGCTTGTATGCAGTGATGGATAACTCATCAGCACAAGCTGCCGTTGCCGTCGTGGCAGGACGCAGGCAGCCTGCCATCGCCTTGTACCGCCGTGACGTATTGCCCAGGCTGGACGCCTACTTGGTTGCGGGCGGACGCAAGGTTAATGACTGGCTGAATTCGTTGCGGCTATGCGAGGTGGAGTTTGCCAATGCCGGTGACTTTGCCAACATCAATTCGCAGGACGATCTGGCCCGCGCCAACCAGATACAACAGAAGCAATAGCTGATCGGATTGAAAATAGCTTATGTCTGAACAGAAAATTATTGGTTTTGCCGGTTTCTCCGGCAGTGGCAAGACCACGCTGCTGGAAAGAGTGATCCCGCTGCTGACGGCGCAAGGCCTGCGCATCGCGGTCATCAAACATGCGCATCACAACTTCGACATCGATAAACCGGGCAAGGACAGCCACCGCCACCGCGAGGCGGGTGCAAAAGAGGTGCTGCTCGTTTCGGGCTATCGCTGGGCGCTGATGCACGAGCTGCGCGAAGAAGAAGAGCCCAGCATGGAAGCGTTGTGCCAGCGACTGAGTCCCTGCGACCTGGTGATCGTGGAGGGCTACAAGTATTCCGAGATTCCCAAGATAGAAGTGCACCGCAAGGAAACGGGCCACCCGCATCTGTATCCTGAGGATCCTTGCATCATCGCTGTTGCTTCGGATAGCCAGACTATATTGCCGGTGCCAGGTCTCGATATCAATGCGCCGCAGCAGGTAGCCGAATTTGTCCTGGACTATTTTTCTTTTGGCAGGAAACCATCATGAAGATCGAGCTGCTATATTTTGGCCGCCCCGGCGAAAACCTGAAGCTTGCGCGCGAAACCGTGCAAGCGCCGGCACATCTGCAGACGCTGGCCGAGCTGCTGGCCTGGCTGCGCACGCGCAGTGCAGTGTGGGAGCATGAACTTGCGGACAAGCGCGTGCGCTGCGCGATCAACCAGGAATTCTGCACCACCAGCGCCGCCATCAAGGACGGCGATGAGGTTGCCATCTTCTCGCCGATCTCGGGAGGCTGACATGAGCGTGAAAATTCAGCATGAAGATTTTGACCTGTCTGCCGAAATGGCAGCGCTGCGCGCCAGCAGCAACAACGTGGGCGCGATCGTCAGTTTCGTCGGGCTGGTGCGCGACATGAGTTCGGATGAAAAGGTGGAAAGCATCTATCTGGAATACTATCCGGGCATGTGCGAGAAGGAGCTGGATAAAATCATCGCCGAGGCAACCGCACGCTGGCAGCTGATAGGCGCACGCGTCATTCATCGCATCGGAAGGCTCAACCCAAATGACCAGATCGTGCTGGTCGCCACAGCGGCATCGCATCGCGGCGAAGCATTCAAAGCCTGCGAATTCATCATCGACTACCTGAAGACTGCAGCGCCGTTCTGGAAAAAAGAATTGAAGCCGCAAGGCGGCGAGTGGCTGGAAACCAGGGAAACTGACGTGCAACGCATGGACCACTGGCGCAGCCAGAAATAAATAACGGAAAAGGAATCTGCATGACACTCAACCACTTCGATCAGGACGGCCAGGCCCACATGGTGGATGTGGGCGACAAGAATGAAACCAGACGCATCGCACGTGCCAGCGGGCGCATCAGGATGAAACCGGAAACGCTGGCACTGCTTATTTCCGGCGCCGCCCAAAAGGGTGATGTGCTGGGCGTGGCGCGCATTGCGGCCATACAGGGCAGTAAGCGCACATCAGAGTTGATCCCGCTGTGCCATCCGCTCTATCTCACCCACGTGGCGGTGGAGTTCAATATCGATGCGGCAGACCACGCGGTGGAGTGCATCGTCAGCGCCGAAACGCTGGGTCGCACCGGAGTGGAGATGGAAGCGCTCACTGCAGTCAGTATCGCGCTGCTTACGGTTTACGACATGTGCAAGGCGGTCGATCGCGGCATGGAAATCACCCGGGTGCGCGTGCTGGAAAAAATGGGCGGAAAATCCGGCCACTGGCAAGCATAAGTAAAATAAATGCAGGGTGCGCTTGCGCCCCCTGCAAAATTATTACCGCATTGACATTGAATTTAAATAATAAGCATACGGAAGCAAGGGGCAACATGAATCTGCAAACGCTACTGCAAAAACTGGAAGAGTCACCCGATTCCATCGAGTTCAAAGATGCCATGGACGTGATCGAGGCCATATACGACTTCACGCCCACGGCATTCAAGAACGGCGAGCTGATGAATGAAGCCGGACAGAATAACGGTTCGTGCAAACTTTTTTCATTCGCAAAACTGCAAGGCCTGTCGACTCAGCAAACGCTGCAATGCTTCGGTGCCTATTACCGCGACGATGTGCTGCTTCACCCGCATGGCACAGATCACCAGAACATCCGCAACTTCATCAAGGCGGGCTGGACGGGCGTTGAGTTTAAAAGTGCCGCGCTGAAACCCAAGCCAACGCCGCAGTGAGCGACTACCCTGTGATCAGCTGGAACGAGGCGGGGGCGGCGCGCAGCGCGCGCTGGCGCTCCGAGAGTGCCGTGCCGCCACCGAAACGCGTGCAGCTTGCGGATGACCGCATGACCGCCGATGAGGCCTTCAGGCTGGCCTGTGAAGGCACGGCGCTGCTGTGGCGCGGCGACTTCCACAATGCGCGCCAGCTGCTGCTGGCGCTGGCAAAGCGCGCCGGGCGCAAGCCGCGCAAGCTGGCCACCAACCCGCAGGAAGCTTTCAATTTGCACCGTCAGGCGCAAGGGCAGCGCGCGCGCGTCCTCGCCATGTTGCTGTTGCCGCTGAATGCCGACTACAGCGTGCCGCTGCGCCGCGCCCCAGATGTGCGCGAGGCTTGCGCGGAAGCGTACGGGCCTGGAGAGGAAGACTCGGTGGTTTCGCTGCGCGAGTTGCAGGGCCTGATAGGCGCGCACGAGTGGCGCAAGAAAGGTGTGGAAATTCCCGCACTCGGTGCGCGCATTCATCCGCACTACGGCGTGTTTTCCCCGGTGCGCGGCGAGTATGTTTCACTGGTGAACGCAGCACCGTTGCCCTCGAAAGAGCTGGCCTTCGACATTGGCACAGGCAGCGGCGTGATCGCCGCGGTACTCGCAAAGCGCGGCATCAAACGCATCGTCGCCACCGACCAGGACCCGCGCGCGCTGGCGTGCGCACGCGACAACATCGCGCGGCTCGACTTGGGGAAACAGGTGCAAGTGGCGCAGGCCGATCTTTTCCCCGAGGGGCGTGCACCGCTTATCGTGTGCAACCCCCCCTGGCTACCCGCTCGGCCCAGCTCGCCCATCGAGCATGCGATCTACGATCCGGACAGCCGCATGTTGCGCAGCTTCCTCAGTGGCCTGGCTGCGCACCTGACACCCAACGGGGAAGGCTGGCTGATCCTGTCCGACCTTGCCGAGCATCTCGGCCTGCGCTCGCGCGAGGAGCTGCTGGCGGCCATAGAGACTGCGGGCTTGAGAGTCGTTGGGCGCACCGACATACAGCCGCATCACCCCAAGAGTGCAGATGAAACCGACCCGCTGCATGCCGCGCGTGCGGCAGAGGTGACCTCGTTGTGGCGGCTGGCTGCGAAGTAAATATTCAGCTCCGTGTTAGGCACCTGATTTGGAGTGCAGAGTTGAATTATGTATGGCATCTTTGATAGTGCAAAGACGCCTTTCAGGAAATGGGTAGTAGTGCTACAGCTCGGTATATTTCTTCGCCGATCCCTTGGCCTTTTCGACCGGGTACTTCAAGCGGTTTTTTTCCATCTTCTCGCTGACGATCTGCTGAATATCCAGGTCGTAGTGCGCTGCAATCTGAAAGGCGAAAGCGAACACATCCGCCAGCTCTTCCTTGACTCGCGCCACATCGGCCTTCTCGGCCGGGCTCCACAGAAATACTTCCAGCAACTCGCTCGCCTCTACGCTCAAGGCAATCGCCAAGTCTTTGGGGTTGTGAAATTGCGCCCAGTCGCGCTCGTCTCTGAATGCGTGCAATGCGTCGGTGATTTCTTTGATCTCGCTCATTTATGCAGCCCATGAAGAATAATTACAGGCCGAGAATACGCATAGAAAATGGGCCTGTCGAGGGGCGGAAGGCGTGCAACGAAACCGGGACAACTGAAAAACGGCAATTCTCTAGCGAATGCTGCAATAGCGCAGTATGTCACCGAGTGCGACGACTGCCTCATGCACAGACTGGAATGCGCCAAGGAACTCTGACTCATCGTCATAAAGTCCGCGCCCTGTTGCCAGGTCTCTGGTAAGAAATACTTTCATCATGATCATCTCCTCGTTAATAGAGTTATCGACACTTGTGAGGAGGACTTTAGCAGGCTGATGGTCATCGGCATGGCCTAATATGCGCATTCATTTTACAGCTTTGTTGCATTTTGAAATTAGCAAACGTTAATATACTATTGGCGGTTTGGTATTCAAGGAGCAAGCAATGAAAGCCAGATTCGACGTTTCAGTCCTGGATGCTTTGCGACACAAGCTGGATAATCACCCGATTTACACGGCAGTGCATAGCGTGGATGATCTACGCGTGTTTATGAGCCAGCATGTATTTTCGGTTTGGGATTTCATGTCGGTGGTGAAATACCTGCAGCAGGAGATCGCCCCGACTGCTTACCCGTGGAGTCCGCGCAGCCAGCCTTCGGTGCGCTATTTCATCAACCAGCTGGTATTGGAGGAGGAGTCGGATCTGGGATTGCCCGATGCGCAAGGCAATCCGACTTATGCCAGCCACTTCGAGCTGTACTGCGCTGCAATGCAGGAGATCGGTGCCGATCCGTCCGTGGTGCTGGCGTTCGTGGCCAAGGCCTCCAGCGAGGGAATGGTACCGGCTTTTGCGATGAATATTGCGCCTGCGGCCGCGCTGCAGTTCATGAAGTCCACCTTTGGTTTCCTGGATAGCGGCAAGCCGCATGTGGTTGCCGCTGCCTTTGCCCTGGGGCGCGAGCATATTATCCCCGGCATGTTCCGCGCGTTGCTGCGGCGCATGGGCATCACCGAACAGGATGCGCCCACGTTCCATTACTACCTGAATCGGCACATCCATCTGGATGCCGATTTTCATGGCCCCATCTCGCTGCAGTTGCTGGATGAACTGTGTGGAGGCGAGGCCGCCAGGCTGAAAGAAGCCGCGGCTGCCGCCACTGCTGCGATCGAGGCGCGCATACTGTTCTGGGATGGCATTCTTGCCGCACTCAATGGGAAAAATGAACAGCCCACTACGCTTGCATGCCGGCACAAAGAAGCGGTGCAATTGGTAGAATCCGTTAACTAGAGAACACCACGTCAGGAGTTGCTTCATGAATACCCCACTGCCATCCGATCCAAAACTATTGATGCGCTCCATTATTCAGCGCATTGCCACCGGCCCGGATTTATCCAAGGACATCAGCCGTGAGGAAGCGTACCTGGGAACCAAGGCCATTATCGAGCGCCACATTGATCCGGTGCAGGTCGCCATTTTCTTTATCGCGCTACGCATGAAGCGCGAGACGATGGATGAAAATCGTGGCGCCCTGGATGCCGTGCTGGAAACTACCAGGCGTGTTACAGCAGCGGTGGATGAGGTGGTGGATATCGCCGACCCTTACGATGGCTACAATCGTTGCCTGCCTGCTGCGCCATTTTTGGGGCCGTTGCTGGCCGAGCTGGGTGTGCATGTGGTGAGCCACGGACTGGATCGCGTCGGGCCCAAGTATGGCGTGACAGCGCGTCATGTATTGGCGGCTGCGGGTGTTGCGGTAGACCTGGCACCAGAGCAGGCGGCAGCGCGGCTGTCCGACAAGAGCATCGGCTGGAGCTATATCGATCAGGCGCAGTCCAACCCGGGGATGCACGATCTGGTGCCGTTGCGCGCGCAGATGATCAAACGCCAGGTGCTGACCATGGTGGAGGTGATTTCCAAACCCATTGCCGGGCGCAAGAAGACCCATTTCATTACCGGCTTCGTGCATAAGCCCTATCCGCCTATCTATACGGATATGGCGCGCGTGGCGGGATTCGACACGGCCTGCATTATTCGCGGCGTGGAAGGTGGCGTGATTCCATCCTTGCGCCAGTCCGGAAGATATTTCCATTACCACGACATGGGTGCCGAGATCGAAGCGTCTATCGAACCCGCAGAATTGGGAATCACGCAGGAGGTGCGTGCCGTGCCGCTGCCCGGCTCGGTCGTCACTGCCGAGGGCGAGGATGAAATCGTCGCTGCCATCGATATACCCGCGACTGCCCGCGCTGCTGCCGAGGCCGGCATGCTGGCACTGCAGGGTGGCCAGGGGGCATTCTATGACTCGCTGGTATTGAGCGGAGCCATCGTGCTGCACCACGTCGGCAAAGCCAGGAATCTGGCTGACGCTGCCAGCCAGATTCGCGCGGTGCTGAATTCGGGCAAGGCTGCTAAACGGGTGCGCTGATGAGCGATTACATTGCTGTAGCTGCTGCAGATGAACTTAAACCCGCGCAAATGAAACGCGTGGTGGTGGCTGGCAAGCGCCTGCTGTTATGCAACTCGGCAGGCACTTTGTATTGTGTGGATGAGATGTGCAGCCACGAGGATTATTCCCTGTATCTGGGCTGCATCAAGGATGGCCAGATCAAGTGTTCGCTGCACGGCAGTTATTTCGATCTGGTCACGGGTGTGCCCACCTGTGAACCCGCAGATCAGCCCATCCGCACTTATCCGTTGAAGGTGGAAGCGGGACAGGTTTGGGTCAAGGCCTGATGGGTGCGTCGCTGCGCTCCATCCTGCTTGACTGCATTTAAAGACTGAACCACAGAGACTTGGGCCGCATGGCGAATTATAGATGTGTGCTCTGTGGCTAAATTGATGGCCAGGTTTTCTTCGTTTTTTCCACCGCCCACACCGCAGCTTCCACGCGTGATTTCAGGTTGAGTTTTTTCAGCAGGTGTTTGACGTGCACCTTGACGGTGCCTTCGGTAATGCCGAGTTCGTGCGCGATGAGCTTGTTGCTTTTACCGGCAGAGATGTGTTCCAGAACCTTGCTTTCCTGTTCGGTCAGGCCGGCTTCGGCGCTGTTTTTTGGGCGGCTTTCCTGCTGCAGCGAGTGGGCCAGCAGCCAGGTGAGACGGTCGCTCAGCGCCATGCGTCCCAGGCTTGCAGAGCGGATGCTGGCGAGCAGGTCTTCCGGCTCCATGTCTTTCAGCAGGTAGCCGTCGGCACCCGCACGCAGTGCCGCGACGAGATCATCAGCGCTGTCGGACACAGTCAGCATGATGACGCGCGAGTCGAGGTCGGCGGCCTTGATGGCTTTGAGCACATCAAGGCCGTTTATGTCCTTCATGTTGAGATCCAGCAGGATCATGTCAGGGGTCAGGGAGAGTGAGCGCGCTATGCCTTCCCTGCCGCCGGAGGCCTCCCCCACAATTTCAAATTCATTTGCGGTTTGAATAAGCTGGATCAGCCCTTTGCGAAACAGGGGGTGGTCGTCGATGATCAGTATGGTTTGGTGAGCGTCTTTGTTCATGTTGCGGCTGCTGGTAGTGGTGGGATGATACGTGCTACAGGGCGGAACAGCAGTGCGATGCGGGCACCACCTACTGCACGGGTTTGCGCTTGGAGTGTGCCGTGCAGGGTACGCGCACGTTCCTGCATGATAGCTATGCCGTAGTGATGCGCTTCCGGAGATTCCTGTGCGAGCCCAATGCCATCATCTTCGATGGCGACCGAGATCATGCCATCAGCGGCTTGCTCGATGACAACCCAGGCATGGTGCGCATGGGCGTGGTGTATGACATTGGCCAGCGCTTCGCGCACGATTTGCATGACGTGTATTTCTTCGTTGGAAGATAATCCGCTTTCTGCCAGCCTGGACTCGACAGTGATGACGATGCCGGAGCGCTGGGAAAATTCCTGTGCCGTTTTTTCCAGGGTAGGCACCAGCCCGTCGCCTTCTATTTTCAGGCGGAAAGTGGTGAGCAGCTCTCTGAGTTCACGGTAGGCACCATTCAGTCCTTCGCGCAATTCGGCCAACACCTTGCCGGCATCATCGGCATGTTCGCGTTTGGCCAGTATGCTTTGCAGGCGGCTGACCTGAATTTTCATATAGGACAGGGATTGCGCGAGCGAGTCGTGCAGCTCGCGCGCGATCACGCCACGCTCTTCAAACAGTGACAGGCGGCGGTTCTGTTCGGCGCGGTGCGCAGTTCCGATGGCAATGCCGATATGCCGGCTCAACGCCTCCAGCAGCTGAGTTTGCCATTCTTGCAGCGGTTTTCCAGAAGGTACTTCCAGTTGCATGACGCCATATTGTCTTTCCATATCGCGCAGGGGGATCGTCACCAGCTGTTTATTTCCATGTTCGCCCAGCTGGCGGATATGCAGTGTTTTTCCCTGCAGGCATTCGCCGCAATTGCTGAGCATGCACACTGCAACATCGTCCTGCTCTGGCTTGAGCGTAGAAGCCAGCACCAGTGCGGAATCGCTATTGTTATTTACCAGACAGGTCAGGCCATGACCGATGCCAAGGACGTTCTCAAGGTCGCGGAGCAATACCAGGTAAGTATTCTGCGCAATCGGTGCGTCGTAGAGGCGGGATATGGATTGATAAAGCAGTTCCAGTGAGCGGTTGCTGCGTTCCAAATCGGCCGTTTTTTCGGCAACTCGTGCCTCCAGATTTTTGTAGAGCTTGGACAGGTCTTCGGCCATGGCATTGAAAGCATCGCCCAGGCGGCCCAATTCGTCTTCACCGGTGTGCTGCGCGCGCACAGAAAAATCCCCCTTGCCCGCGCTTGCTGCGCAGGTGAGCAGATCGCGCAACGGTAGCAATACGTCCGAGTAAATCACGTAGATGGTAAACAAAACCACCCCCAAGGTAATGTAAAGCGAGATGCTAAGAAGGGTGGTGAGCAGGGTGATGCGGTTCTCGGCTTGTTGTGCCAGCAGCTTGACCAAGTTGTCGACCTTCGCCACAAAGCTGCTGATGTTGCTCAACAGTAGCAGATCCTGTTGCGCAGTTTGTTGCTGTGGTGAAAGGCGGCCGCGCGCAACCAGCTCAGTGAGCTGGGGTTTGAGCTGGTTTTTCCATTCTCCTGCAATGTCGCGGTAATCGTTGTCTGAGGCATTGCCGGAGCGTGAGGCGGTGATCGAGAGCAGGTGCGCGCTCTGCAGGCTGCGCTCGAAAATGGTAATCGTATTCTCGACCGCATCCCAGCTCTCTGGCGTGCCTTGCCGTTGTGCGACCAGGATCAAGCTGGCCATGCGGTAACTCTGCATGCGCAACGCGCCGGCTTCATCAATCGTGGCTGCGCTGCCCTGGGTCATGCCGGCAATGATGATGGAGCTGGCCATGCCGATAATGCCCAGCAGGGTAATCGCTGCCATGGCTATGCCGATGCGCAACAGCAGGGAGCGCTCGGAAAGTTTATACAGAATTTGCATGGTGTTATCGCCTTAGCAGGAGTCGCTCGGTTAACCGCAAACTAAAAAGCAGAGGAATTACCCCCAAAGAAGTTTTAAGCATGACATGAATGCGTGGTAGTTGTAAAAGTTAAATATTGCCAATGAGTTAGCTTGTCATCCGCATACCACTTTGGTGGTATTTGTAGTTTTTTACTCGGGTTAATCCTGTCTGGCGCTACTAAATTAGTAGCACTACACTGCGGCCAGATTCAATGAGCAATGTACATCAATGCTGACTGGGGAGTAAAAATTGGCCTCACAAAAATATAAAGCTTGGTCTGTGGTGAGTGCGAGCACGATCGCCTTCACGGTGTGTTTCATGATCTGGATGATGTTTGCCGTAATCGGCATCCCGATCAAAAAAATGCTGAATCTCAATGAAACACAGTTTGGGCTGCTGATCGCGATGCCGGTGCTTACCGGCTCATTGATCCGATTGCCGCTAGGCATGTGGACAGACAAATTGGGCGGGCGCATTGTATTTTTTGTGTTGATGTTGTCTACCGTGATTCCGATCTGGATGATTTCCCGGGCGACCGAGTACTGGCACTTCCTCTTTACCAGCCTGTTCGTCGGCATCGCAGGCGGCTCGTTTACCGTGGGTATCGCCTACTGCGCGCGCTGGTTCCCCAAAGAGCGCCAGGGCTTGGCGATGGGCATTTTTGGCGCAGGCAACACCGGCGCAGCAATCACCAAGCTGGTGGCGCCCACCATCGTGCTGGCCTATGGCTGGGCCATGGTGCCACAGGCCTATGCCGCCCTCATGCTGACCACCGCTGTGCTGTTCTGGCTGTTTACCTACTCCGATGCCACACACATTGCCGGTGCACAGATCACAGTCCGGGAGCAGCTGATGGCGTTGAAAGATCCCAAGGTGTGGCGCTATAGCCAATACTATTCCATCGTGTTCGGCGGTTATGTCGCGCTGGCTCTGTGGATGACCAAATACTATGTGAGCGAATACGGCTTCGACCTCAAGACTGCCGCCATGCTGGCGGCGGCATTCAGCATACCCGGTGGCATGCTGCGTGCGGTAGGTGGTTATTTTTCTGACAAGTTTGGTGCGCATACCATCACTTGGTGGGTGCTGTGGATTTCTCTGGTGTGCCTGTTCTTCCTGTCCTATCCACAGACAGATTTCACCATCCAGACCGTGAGTGGCCCATCAACTTTCCATGTGGGTCTTGGCCCCACCATGTTTACCATCATCATGTTCACCATGGGCATCGCCTTCGCGATTGGCAAGGCATCGGTGTTTAAATACATCGCAGACGACTACCCCCAGAACATCGGTGTGATTTCCGGTGTGGTCGGTCTGGCTGGCGGCATGGGTGGATTCCTGATGCCCATCATGTTCGGCGCGCTGGTGGATCTGACCGGCATCCGCTCATCCGCATTCATGCTGATGTTCGGAGTGGTGTGGGTGTCGCTAATGTGGATGTACTTCACCGAGGTGCGGCCACTCGATATGTTGCGCATGAAAAAACACCGCCCTGTAGACACGATGGAATAAGCACGGGTGTAACAGCTCACACAGTAATGGCGTCGCATAACTTCAGGAGAGCATGGCTATGGCTAACATCAAAGAGTGGAATGTGGAGGATCAGAAATTCTGGGAATCTACCGGCAAAAGCATTGCTTATCGCAATCTGTGGATTTCGATACCCAGTCTGCTGATGGGGTTTGCCATCTGGGTGATGTGGGGCATCATCACTGTGCAAATGATTAACCTGGGCTTCCCGTTCAAGCCGGAAGAGCTGTTCACCCTGACTGCAATTTCAGGTCTGTCAGGTGCGACCTTGCGCATACCGGCCTCATTTTTCATCCGCATCGCGGGCGGTCGCAACGCCATCTTCCTGACCACCGCCCTGCTGATGATTCCCGCATTGGGCACCGGGATCGCGCTGCAGGATAAGACCACCTCGCTGCTGACGTTTCAGTTACTGGCGTTGCTGTCGGGCATTGGCGGCGGCAACTTCGCCTGTTCGATGTCCAATATCAGCACGTTCTTTCCGAAACGCCTGCAGGGAACCGCGCTTGGCTTGAATGCCGGCCTCGGCAACTTCGGCGTGACAACCATGCAGATTCTGATTCCGCTGGTGATGACAGCCGGGATTTTTAGCGCACTGGGCGGCGAGCCGATGACACTGATCAAGGATAGCGGCTGGATACTCGGCAAGATCAAGGCGGGCACCCCGACCTTTATCCAGAATGCGGGCTTTGTCTGGCTGCTGGCGCTGGTGCCGCTGGCCTTCCTCGGTTTCTTCGGCATGAGCAACCTGTTGCCGATCACCCCCAATCTGGGTTCCACCCTGGGGGCATTTGCCAAGATCCTGTGGCTGTACGCACTGGCACTGGTGACGTCGGTCATTGGTCTGTACCTGTACCTGCCAGCACCATCCGGCCTGGGCCTGCTTAACATGTGGGTGGCGTTGCCGCTGGTGATGATCATTACATTGTTTGTCATGAAAGCGGCTGCGTTCGGCGACATGAAGCCCAATATCGAGAAGCAGTTTGCCATTTTCAAAAACAAGCACACCTGGTCTATGACCGTGTTGTATGTGCTCACCTTTGGTTCGTTTATCGGCTTCTCGATGGCGCTGCCGCTGTCTATTACGGTGATCTTCGGCATCAGCCATGTAGTCGATCCCGTCACTGGCCTGATGACCCATACCATCAAGAACCCCAATGCAATTTCCGCGCTGACCTATGCCTGGATCGGTCCATTTATCGGCGCGCTGATCCGTCCATTAGGCGGCTGGATTGCCGACAAGGTAGGTGGCTCCATCGTGACGCAGGTGATTTCCGTGGTGATGGTGGTGGCCTCGGCTTATACCGGTTACATCATGATGCAGGCCTATGGTTCGGCCACGCCGGAAATCTACTTCACCCAGTTTCTGCTGGCCTTCCTGGTTCTGTTCGCGGCAACGGGTTTGGGCAACGGCTCAACCTTCCGCACCATCGGGGTGATTTTCGACCGCGTTCAGGCAGGCCCTGTGCTGGGCTGGACCTCCGCTGTCGCAGCCTACGGCGCCTTTATCGCGCCGGTGGTGATAGGTGCACAGATCAAGGCGGGTACTCCGCAAAATTCGATGTACGGTTTTGCCATCTTCTACGCACTGTGCCTGATACTGAACTGGTGGTTCTACTTGCGCAGCAGTGCGGAGATCAAAAATCCATGACAATGAAGGGTGCCGGAACAAATACGTGAGTACTATGAGTCGGGGAGTTCTCCGGCTCTTTCAAACAGGAGTAGAGCATGAGTCACTTTCTAGACCGCCTGAAATTCTTCGGGAGAGTTAAAGAAACTTTTTCCAATGGTCACGGCATCGTCACCGATGGCGACCGCAACTGGGAAGATGCCTACCGTCATCGCTGGCAACACGACAAGGTGGTGCGCTCTACCCATGGTGTGAACTGTACGGGCGGTTGTTCGTGGAAAATTTTTGTGAAGAATGGCCTGGTGTCATTCGAAATGCAGCAGACGGATTACCCGCGCACGCGCGAAGACATGCCCAACCATGAGCCGCGCGGTTGCCAGCGTGGTGCCAGCTTCTCCTGGTATTTGTACAGCCCGCTACGCATAAAGCACCCGTTGATTCGCGGACGTCTGCTCGATTTGTACCGTGCCGAACGCAAAAATGGCCTCGACCCGGTGGAAGCCTGGGCGGCCATTCAGGCCGACGAAAATAAACGCAAATCCTATGTCTCTGTGCGCGGTCTGGGCGGCTTTGTGCGCGCCAGCTGGGAGGAGATGACCGAGATCATCGCGGCAGCCAATGTGCACACCATCAAGAAATGGGGTCCGGATCGCATCTACGGTTTCTCACCGATTCCTGCAATGTCGATGATTTCCTACGCCGCAGGTTCGCGCTACATGTCGCTGATCGGCGCTGCCTGCGGCTCCTTCTATGACTGGTACTGCGATCTGCCTGCCGCCAGCCCCCAGACCTGGGGTGAGCAGACCGACGTGCCGGAAGCGGCCGACTGGTACAACTCTACCTACATTATCATCACCGGCGCCAACCTGCCGATGACGCGCACACCGGATGCGCACTTCCTGTCCGAGGTGCGCTACAAGGGCGCGAAAGTGGTGTCGATGTCGCCCGACTATGCCGAGTATGTGAAGTTTGCCGACCTGTGGATGCCGGTCAAGCAGGGCACCGATACCGCGGTATTTCTGGCGATGGGTCACGTGGCGCTGAAAGAATTTTTTATCGACAAACAGGATCCCTATTTCCAGGAATACGCACGCAAGTACACCGACCTGCCGATGCAGGTGATACTGCGCAAATTCGGCGCGGGCTTCGTTTCAGACCGCAATTTGCGCGCCTCGGACTTTACCAACAACCTGGGCGAGTCCAATAATCCGGAATGGAAGACCATCGTCTATGACAAAAACAGCCATTCATTTGTCGCGCCTAACGGCTCCATCGGTTTCCGCTGGGGCGAAGAGGGCAAGTGGAACCTGTTGCCCAAGAACGCTTCAGGCCAGCAGGAAATAGATGCGGAGCTGAGCTGTATGGGCAGCCAGGACGAGGTGGTGTCGGTTGGTTTTCCGCACTATCAGCCGGGTGAAGACAAGCTGTTGTACCGCAACGTGCCGGCACGTAAGGTCAAGCTGGCCAGCGGCGAAGAGGTGCTGGTCACCTCCGTGTTCGATATGCAGATTGCACAGTACGGTATCGATCGCGGCCTGGGTGGCGACCATGTGGCCAAGTCCTACGCCGATGCCAATGTGGCGTATACCCCGGCGTGGGCGTCCAGGGTGAGCGGCATCAAGGCCGCCGACATCGAGCGCACCGGGCGGGAATTTGCCGACAATGCCTCCAAGACCCAAGGCAAGTCGATGGTGATCATGGGTGCTGCGATCAACCACTGGTATCACAACGACATGACCTACCGTTCCATCATGAACCTGCTGCACATGTGCGGTTGCGTGGGTCAGAGCGGTGGCGGGTGGGCGCACTATGTGGGCCAGGAAAAACTGCGTCCGCAGGCGGGCTGGGCACCGATTGCGTTTGCACTCGATTGGCAGCGCCCGTCGCGCCAGATGAACTCGACATCCTACTGGTACTTCCACACTGACCAGTGGCGCTACGAGACCATCAAGGCGGATGATCTGATGCAGCCTGCCGCCAAGGGCAAGTACAAGGGTTATTCGCTGGCCGACTACAACGTGGTGTCAACGCGGCTCGGCTGGCTGCCTTCCGCGCCGCACTGGAATGCCAACCCGCTGGATCTGGTGAGCGAGGCTGAGAAGGCAGGCGCCACGGATGAGGCTGGCATTGCCAGGCACATTGTTGGCAAGCTCAAGTCCGGCGAACTGGACGTCGCCTTTGCCGATCCGGACAATCCGGTCAACTGGCCACGCAACCTGTTTGTGTGGCGCGCCAACCTGATCGGCTCTTCCGCCAAGGGCCATGAATATTTCCTCAAACACTTGCTGGGCGCGCAGAACGGCGTGCTACAGGAAGGCGGCTTGGGCCGCGACAACAAGGAAATAAAATGGCACGAGCATGCGCCTATCGGCAAGCTGGACCTGATGGTGGACATCAACTTCCGCCTGAATTCTACCGGCGCCTATTCCGACATCATCCTGCCGACGGCGACCTGGTACGAGAAGAACGACCTTAATACCACCGACATGCATCCCTTCATCCATCCGCTGTCTGAGGCGGTTTCTCCGGGCTGGGAATCGAAGTCGGATTGGCAGATTTTCAAGACTATCGCCAAGACATTTTCTACTCTGTCGGAAAAACATCTGGGTACGCGCCGCGATGTGATTGCGCATCCGATCCAGCATGATTCCGCGTTTGAAATGGCACAACCCTTTGGCCAGGTGCGCGACTGGAAAAAAGGCGAGTGCGCGCCGATGCCGGGTAAGACCATGCCGCTGCTGAAAGTGGTGGAGCGCAACTTTGCCGATACTTACAAAAAGTTTATCGCCCTGGGGCCGCTGATGACCAAGGTTGGCAATGGTGTGAAAGGGCTGGACTGGAACACCGAGCAGGAATACGGTGAGCTTGCGAAGTGCAACTACACGGTGAAGGTTCCCGGTATTTCCTTCGGTATGCCTTCACTCGAAGAAGATATCTCGGTGTGCGAGGCGGTGTTGCGCATGGCGCCGGAAACCAACGGCGAGGTGGCGCACAAGGCGTGGTCGGCGCTGTCCAAGAAAACTGGCATCGATCACCGTCACCTGTACGCGGGTCGTCATGAAGACAAGATCACCTTCCGTGACATCCAGGCGCAGCCGCGCAAGATCATTACGGCGCCGACCTGGTCTGGTATCGAGTCAGAGCATGTTTCCTATACGGCTGGATATACCAATATCCACGAACACATTCCTTTCAGGACGCTTTCCGGTCGCGCGCATTTCTATCAGGATCACGAATGGTTCCTGGATTTCGGTGAGGGCTTCTGCACCTTCAAGCCGCCCGTCGACTTCAAGGCGCACGAGATTATTCCCGCGAGTGTGCGCAACAAACCGCACCTGACGCTGGCGTGGATCACGCCGCACTCGAAGTGGGGCATCCACTCCACCTATCAGGACAACCTGCGCATGCTGACCCTGTTCCGCGGCGGACCGTATGTGTGGATTTCCGAGCTGGATGCAAAATCCATTGGCATTGGCGACAACGATTGGGTGGAAGCGGTGAATGCGAACGGTGCCACCATGGCACGCGCAGTGGTGTCGCAGCGCATACCGCGCGGTGTCGCGATGATGTACCACGCGCAGGAGAAGAACGTGAACGTGCCCGGTGCCAATTCCACCGGCAAGCGCGGCGGCATTCTCAACTCGGTCACCCGCGTCACCGTGAAGCCGACCAATATGGTGGGTGGCTACGCGCAGCTGGCCTACGGTTTCAACTATTACGGCACGGTAGGCAGCCAGCGCGACGAGGTGGTGGTGTTGCACCGCGTAGACGATCAGGACATCGATTGGCTGGAGCGCCCGCTTACCGATGAGCGCGAAGCGCAGCTGAATCCTGTCGGAGTGGGGCCACGTTAACCGCTATTGCAGAAATATTTGTCTCGGGATTGGCTAAGAAGTTTAGCGCATGCCGCGGCTCAAAGGAGATGACAAATGAAAGTACGTGCACAATTTGCATTCGTATTTAACCTGGATAAGTGCATTGGTTGCCATACCTGCTCGGTGACGTGCAAGAACGTATGGAGCAACCGCAAGGGGGTAGAGTATGCGTGGTTCAATAACGTCGAATCCAAGCCCGGCATCGGTTACCCGAAACAATGGGAAAACCAGGAAATCTGGAAGGGCGGCTGGGAGCTGAAGAACGGCAAGATACAGCTCAAATCGGGCAGCAAGCTAGACCGCTTGCTGAACATCTTCGCCAATCCCGACATGCCGGAAATCGACGATTACTACGAGCCGTTTACCTTCGATTATGCGCACCTGCAAAACGCACCGTTGCTGGAAGCTGCGCCCACTGCGCGTCCGCGTTCATTGCTCGATGGTACACGCATGGAGAAGATAAGCTGGGGGCCGAACTGGGAAGATGACCTGGCCGGTGAATCTGCCAAGCGTAGCGTAGACAAAAATATGGATGACATCGACCGCGAGATGTATGCGCAGTTCGAGAATACTTTCCACATGTATCTGCCGCGCATCTGTAACCACTGCCTTAATCCTTCCTGTGTGGCGGCCTGCCCATCCGGCTCCATCTACAAGCGCGAGGAAGACGGTATCGTGCTGGTGGACCAGGACAAGTGCCGCGGCTGGCGCATGTGCGTGAGCTCATGCCCGTACAAGAAGGTGTTCTACAACTGGGAATCAGGCAAGGCAGAAAAATGCATAGGCTGCTATCCGCGCGTAGAGTCCGGCATGCCTACTGTTTGCTCTGAATCCTGTGTGGGGCGCATTCGCTACAACGGCATCATGCTCTACGATGCAGACAAGATCGAAGCCATGGCCAGCATGAGCGATGTGCAGGATCTGTATCAGGCTCAGCTCGACATATTCCTGGATCCCAATGATCCGGAAGTGATCAGGCAGGCACGCCTCGACGGCGTACCGGAAGACTGGATTATCGCCGCGCAGAAATCGCCCATCTACAAGATGGCCATAGACTGGAAAATTGCGTTCCCCATGCACCCGGAATTCCGCACGCTGCCCATGGTGTGGTACGTGCCGCCGCTGTCTCCTGTGCAATCGCAGATCGACCAGGGCAATCTGCCAGTTGGCCCGGATGGCGCAATACCACGCGGCGATACCATGCGCCTGCCGGTGAAGTACCTGGCCAATCTGCTGACCGCAGGCAAGGAGGCACCCATACGCTCGGCGCTGAATCGCCTGATCGCAATGCGCAGCTACCAGCGTTCAGTGCATGTGGAGGGTAAGGCAGATCTCCGTGCGTTGGAAACAGCGGGAATTAGCGAGGATCAGGCCAAGGATATGTATCGCTATCTGGCCATTGCCAACTATGAAGACCGCTTTGTGATTCCCACCGGCCATGCGGAAGTCAGCCTCGAAGACTTCTACAGTTTCCAGGGACAGAACGGTTTTACCTTCGGTAACGACAGTTCTGCAGGTATCAGCCCCAATTCCCTGTTTCCGGAACGTCGCAAGCAGACAGTGGATTCGCTGGCACCCGCCCCGTCCGCTGACGAGCGTCCATAAACCCATAAGGAGGCGATGTCGTGAGACTCTATAAAATCATGTCGGCCCTGCTGGAATATCCCGATCAGGAGCTGAAGTCGGCCATTCCGGAAATTGATGAATTGTTACGCAACGAACTGGCGCTTTCCGCAGAAGATTTCGCCGTCATCAGAAAATTCACCGGGTGGATGAGCGCAATGGAGGTGACCGAGTTGCAGGCCGCTTACGTGCAAACTTTCGATATGACGCCGGAACACAGCTTGCACCTGACCCATCACCTGTTTGGCGATGACCGGGGGCGCGGGCCTGCGTTGATAGACCTGGCCGAGTATTACAAGGAATTTGGTCTGGTGGTGGACGAAAAGGAGTTGCCGGATTATTTGCCGCTGGTGCTGGAGTTCGCCTCCACACTGGAGCCCGTAGAAGCCAAGGTCTTTATGGGACAGACGGTGAAGGTGCTGACCCAGCTTGCCCTGAATCTGGAAAAGGCTGAGAGCCCTTACGCGCCCTTGGTCAGGGTTATCGAAAAACGCGGGCAATTAGTCCCCGTTTCAGCTTGAGGAGAGAACCATGGATTTGCATAAATTGATTTTCGAGGTTTATCCCTATGTTGCCCTCACCGTATTCCTGCTGGGCAGCTGGATACGCTTCGACACCGAACAGTACACTTGGAAGAGTGATTCCAGCCAGTTGTTGTCGAAAAAATATATGCGCGTTGCCAGCAATTTTTTTCATCTGGGCATCATCGCGATATTTTTCGGCCATCTGGTTGGTTTGCTCACGCCGCATGCAATTTTTAGCGGCTTGAGCGTGAGCGATATGGCGCACCAGTGGCTTGCGATCAGCGCGGGTGCGGTATTCGGTACGCTGTGTCTTCTCGGTGGCGCCACCCTTTGGTTGCGCCGCATGCTGAATACCAGGGTACGTGCCGCCAGCCGCTGGATGGATATCAATATTCTGGGATGGCTGATGATTACCCTGATGCTGGGTTTGTCCACCCTGCCTGTTTCCATCATGCATGCCAATGAAGGCAACGCGATCACCATGATCGCGCTGGCCGAATGGGCGCAGAGCATCGTCTACCTGCGCCCAAATTCTGATCTGCTGCTGCACATCAGCCTGGTCTACAAGATCCACGTTTTCTGCGGCATGTCAGTGTTCCTGTTCTTCCCTTTCACGCGGCTGGTGCATGTATGGAGTGTTCCCCTGGGCTATCTGGGCCGCGCATACCAGATCGTGCGCGCCAAGCGAGTTCGGGTTTAAGCAACAAACTGAGCAACGCTGCCATGAGGACGGCGTTGCGCTTTTGTTTCATATCTGACCATTTCGTGTCTGGTGGAAAATCATGCCGGAAGATCATTTACTCAAAGGATTGCGGCGCTTCAAGGAAGAGTATTTCCCGCGCTATGAAGAAGAGTACCGCAAGCTGGTGGATGATGGTCAGCACCCCAATACCCTGTTTATCGGTTGTTCAGACTCCCGGATATTGCCCAATCTGCTGACCGGCGCAGCACCAGGTGAATTATTTATTGTGCGCAATGTGGGCAATATCGTGCCGCCTTTTGCACCGGCACTGGGGTACCACGGCACTTGCGCCGCAATTGAATTCGCCGTGCTCAACCTGCAGGTCAAGGACATCGTGGTGTGCGGTCACAGCCATTGCGGCGCCATCCGCGCGCTCTACAGCCCGCCGCTACCGGGCTCGACTCATCTGGCAAAGTGGCTGGAGCTGGCGCAGGAAGCCACCCTTCCGGTGACGCTTAGCGAGGAGGCGCTGCGCCGCACCGAGCAGCGCTCAATCATCGTGCAGCTGGAGCGGTTGATGAGCTACCCGATGGTGCGCGAGCGCGTGGAGAAGGGCGAGCTGTTCCTGCACGGCTGGCACTACACCATAGAAGAAGGCGAGGTTTCTATTCTGGATGTGCACAGCGGCAGATTTGTTTCATCCAGCATCCCTGGTGTTTCCAGTTAAAACTGAATGCACAAAAGGACGTTTGTGATGAGCCGTGTCGGTTGCGACATGACCTGACATTAAGGCGCTTTGCGAGCTCAATTTTGAGATGCTTATTGGCGAGGTATGGCAGGCGGCAGGAGTCGTCCGTTAAGCAGAAGTAATAATGTTCTGAACAGCAGAAAGGCAATCACCAGCGATGCGATCAGCAATGCAACCCCGCCTGCCAGCGCAGGCCAGTGACCGCGCCGCACGACTTCGATGACCGCGCCGGCGAAGGCTGCAGCGGGGAAGGAGAATGACCAGAAGCCCGCGGAAAAAACCACGTTGTGCCACAGGCGGTAACGCAGCATGACGGCGAGTATGGGGCCGGCGCCTATGCCCAGTCCGACGATCAGAACTTCTCCGGGAAGACCAGGCCAGATTGCCCCCGCAGCAAGAGTGGCCGCTGCGGGAGGTGCCATTTCGATACCAATGATGGGGCGCAGCGCATCTGGCAAGGGGCCGTGGAACAGCCTGTTCAGCACGCGCGCTTCCAGCAGCGCCCATGCAGCCAGACCCATGCCAAACAGGAGTGCGCCCCAGCCGGCATAGCCCAGCGCGGACATCGCCATGGCTCCAAAAAATGCACCGGCTACCGGGGGGAGATACAGGGCCGGTGTCACCGTTTGGCTTTGCAAATGGCCATGAGATAGCAGAGAGACTACGCGCGCCGCGATGGCAAGTTGCAAGGCAAGTCCGCAGAGTGTGAACGCAAGCCATGCGCCTGATTCTGCCTGGCCGAGGATTATCACGAGCATCAGGATGGAGAGAGGCAAGAGGGCTATCAATGCGCCTTGCACAGGATGCATGTATTCATCCCGCACTGCCTTTGAGTGTCGTACGCATTTGGCAATGTACAGTAACAACAATACTCCCCAAACCACGATTGCAAAATAGAGTATGGCTGTGCTGATGGCTGCCGCCATCTCCCAACCGAATCCAATGGCGCGGTGCCACGCACTGGAAAGGGTGAGCAGGCCCAATGGAATGGCAAATAGTCCTGCGTGCAAGCGTTCTAGCCAAGAAGATTTCATCAGTATTGAGTGTGTGAATAAAAAATAGTTAAGCTGGGCGAAGCGCCGATTTTGGGCGGAACGCTACCAGTACTTCGGGATTGGTTTCTATGTAGGGACCGCCTATCAGGTCAATGCAGTAAGGGATTGCGGCGAAGATACCATCCAGCGTCTCCTTGATGGCCTTGGGCTGGCCCGGCAGATTCAGAATCAGGCATTGCCCACGTGTCACACCCACCTGGCGCGACAAGATGGCCGTTGGCACATAGCGCAAACTGACCGCGCGCATCTGCTCTCCGAAACCGGGCATGATCTTGTGGGCAACGGCCAGTGTGGCTTCCGGCGTGACATCGCGTGGTGCGGGGCCGGTTCCACCCGTGGTCAGGATCAGATGGCATCCCTCATAGTCAGCCAGCTCGATTAAATTCGCTTCGATGTCCGTCTGCTCGTCGGGAATGAGCCGGGTGATGGCTTGCCATGGGCTGGTCAGGGTGCGGGTAAACCAGTCTTCTAATGCGGGCAGGCCGGCATCCTGATAAACCCCGCTGCTGGCGCGGTCGCTGATGGAAACCAGGCCGATCTTCAAAATGTTGGACATGAGTGAACCTCTATAAATACGATTTAATCGTGCACTATTTTAACTTTAACTCGACACAATTTTTCCACAATCCGGCCGAAATTGTTCTTGCTTGCGGTGCTTTCCGCAGTTTAATGCCAAGCGATGCAAATTTCATTCATGTTGCTGCCCGAGCTCCCAAGACGCGCTTTGCTCGCGCATGAACTTTGGCTGTTTGGTGTTGCTACATATTTTCCAGAAGCAAGGGTAGTGGTTTATGGAAGTTCCCGAGCTTGAAAATCAAGCCTAATGTGATCTAGGTCAAGAAACGGTGAGCGTGCCTGCCTAAAATAGCCACATGCAAAATTCTTTGTTGGGCTAAATTTAAAAGAAGGATGATGAGCGTGCCTAAACATATAGTTCGTTTGTTGGCTTTAATCGCGGTAGTTGCAGTCGTCGTATTCTCAGTGAAAAAATTTCTTGTACCGGATTCGTTCTATCAGTACGGACATTACCGCGGTAATGCGGTGGCTGAAATCGCATCCAAAGCTCCAAAGCTCCAAGGATCGGCATCATGCCAATCATGTCACAAGGAAGCGTACGCCGTATGGACGTCTGGCATCCACCGCAAAGCAACCAAAGATAACAAAGTTCAGGGAGTGGTCGTTAAATATGGCCCTGGATGTGAAGTTTGTCACACTGGTCCGGCCGGTAACCATCCTTCCAAAGAGCCTATGCCTCTGTCTGTCGAGGACAGGGTGACATCGATCACCCATCTTGAACATAAAGTTCATCCCGCCAATGTGCCCGGCAGGAATCTGATGCTTGATCCGGAAAGCATGCGTGGAGTGTGCCTCAATTGTCACGATAAATTAGAGGCACGACCTGTTGTGCAGCGTCAGGTTGCGGTTGATAGTCATAGCGGCAAAGAGCTATGTACTACTTGTCACAATCCACATTCACCCAGAATCGACAATTTTGCCGCATTACCCAGGCCAGCGGTTGACCCAAATACAGGTAAGGCTATTTCTGCAGTGGAGAAGTTCAAAACAGGTGATGCCAGCGCGGGCAAGTCAGCCGCCGCAGTATGCGCAGCATGTCATGGTAATGCAGGGGTAAGCGTCAACCCGATATGGCCGAACCTGGCAGGCCAACATGCCGTATATCTGACTAATGCGCTTAAGGCCTTCAAATCAGGCGCACGCAAAAACGACATGATGAGCGGCATTGCTGCGGGTCTCAGCGAAGCAGATATAAGCAATGTGGCTGCTTATTTTGCCAAGGCTAGCTGTCGTGTCACTGGTGGAGACAAGGCCAAGATCGAAGCGGGTAAAACCAAGGCAGCAGCTGCCGGTTGTGCTGCCTGCCACAATGCCGGCGGCCTTCGCGGCACAGGAGCGGCCGGAATAAGTGCCAGTCCGGCATGGCCGAACCTGGCCGGCCAAAACGCAGATTATTTGGCCAGCGCCCTCAAATCATTCAAAGACGACAGCCGCAATCACGCGGTCATGTCCAGCGTGGCCAAATCGCTGAGTGACTCCGATATAGACAACCTGTCGGCTTATTACGCCAGCGTGAGTTGCAAATGAGTAAATTATCTAACGAGGAAAAAATGACTACTCTGGATGAGAATGCAAAACAGGAAGCCAGCGGCATGACACGCAGAGGCTTCTTGGGATTCTTGGGAAAGAGCGCTGCTTGTGTTGGAGCCATCGCGGGCGCTAGCAGCACGATTGGCGCAACAGAGCTGGTGCACGGCAAGCGCGGTTTTCAACAAAATGATGAGCAGTTCGCCGAGGCGGTCAATAATCCGCCCAAGGTACCCGATTACAACTGGAACGATCACGAGTGGGCGATGGGTGTGGATACAGATCGCTGTATTGGCTGTTTGCGCTGCATGGAAGCATGCAAGATGGAAAACAGCGTACAGATGGATGCGTTTCACTTCCGCACATGGGTCGAGCGCTATGTTTATCTGGAAGGCTCGAATACGGCAGTCGTCGATAGCCAGTCCGATCCCAAGAATATCGAAAATGCCGGATCAGAAACAAAATTCCGTTTTGATAACCGCTACAGGAATGTGAAAGTTGACAAGGCATTTTTTGTGCCCAAGCTGTGCAATCAATGTGAGCATCCATCCTGCGTCCAGGTGTGCCCGACGGGAGCAACCTTCAAAGCCAATGACGGCCCGGTGCTGATCGATACGACTTATTGTATTGGATGTCAGTATTGCGTACAGGCATGCCCTTATGGTGCGCGCACTTTCAATGAGTCGAGAGGCACCGTAGATAAATGCAATTGGTGCTACCACCGTATCACCAAGGGCCTCAACCCGGCATGCGTTGAGGTGTGTCCGACAGGTACGCGTATTTTTGGTGATCGAAAAGACCCGGAGAGTCCCATTAGCCTGTTTATCCGCAATAATCATGTGCAAGTGCTAAAACCGGAAATGGGAAACGCGCCCAATGTGTTTTACAAGGGAACGGACAAGGAGGTGGTCTGATGGAAAGCGTATTCAATCATGTGACACCCCACATCGGGTTCATTTATCCAAATGAAAGCGATATGGCGTGGACACAGCTCATCGTAATTTATCCTTATATCACCGGTCTGGTGGCCGGTGCGTTTGTGGTATCAAGCCTGCATCATGTGTTCAGGATTCAGCGCTTCGCTGCGGTTTCCAGATTTGCCCTGCTGACTGCCTTATGCTTTATGTTTTTTGCACCGTCGCCTCTGCTGTTCCATTTGGGCCAGCCAACCCGCGCGTTCAATGCCGTGATAACACCGCACTGGACATCAGCGATGGCCGCATTTGGTTATGTAGCAGGATTCTATGTATGCCTGTTGATATTGGAAACATGGTTCGCATTCCGTGCCGACATTGTTGCTATGTCCAAGACCAGAACCGGCATTATGGGAAAAGTTTATGGCTGGCTTACTTTGGGCTCGGATGATGTCTCACCGCACGCCTTGGCGATTGATCATAAAATTGCGCGCATACTGGCCATGATCGGAATACCTAGTGCATGCGGCTTGCACGGCTACGTCGGGTTCGTGTTTGGCTCGCTCAAGACGCGTGAATGGTGGTCGTCTGACCTCATGCCGGTCATTTTCTTGCTGTCAGCCGTGGGCTCGGGGGTCGGGCTGTTGATCGTGCTGTATGTGATCGTCTCCAAGTTCCGCAAGACAGCAATAGCCGACGATACCATGCGCGGCCTGCTGTATGTGTTGTTTACCGCCATCACCGTGGTGATGGTGATAGAAGGCCTGGAGCTGCTGGAAATATTTTACAAGGCTAGAGAGGGCGTCGAAACCGTCCGTGAATTGATTATGGGGCCAATCTGGGCTGGCATGGCGATTCAATGGGCAATGTCTATCTTTGTTTTGGTGGCTACATCAACAATGCTTGTGTACGATGTGCACGGGAAGCGTCTGGTCACATGGCTATTCCTCAGTGGGCTAGCCATGATGATAGGAGTTCTTGCGATGCGCTGGAATGTAGTGATCGGTGGGCAGGAATTGTCCAAGACCATGAAAGGCTTGCTGACCTATTATCCCGAGATGTTTGGACGTGAGAGTTTGTTTGTGGTCGGAATCATATCTATCTGCCCTTACATCACGTTGTGGTTGGCAACAAAATTGTTGCCTCCATGGGAGACCGCCAGCCTGCCAAGCCGGACGTAATTTATCGAAAGGAAACGCTATGTTTAAAACTAAATTTACATTATTGATGGCGATGTTGCTGGCGACGATGAGTGCCGGTTGCTCCAAGCAAATCAGCTTCCAGCAGGAAATTCAGCCGCTATTGCAGCAGAAATGCGCCCAATGCCATTTGCCAGGCGGGGCTGGCTATGCGGGGGCTGGCTATGTCGCCAGCGGTTTCAGTGTGGATAGCTACCAGTCCGTGATGAAGGGCACCAAATTCGGTCCTGTGATTGTCCCCGGCTCCAGCGTATCCAGTACGCTGATTGCCTTGCTGGAACATCGTGCCAATCCGACGATCAACATGCCACGCAATCCTGAAAGCGGCAAGGCTGATCATATCGCTCCGCAAAATCTCGACCTGATAAAACAATGGATAGATCAGGGCGCTAAAAATAATTAGTGCGATTAAAAATTAGCTGAAATAATTCCGGCCACGATGCGGCTGAACAAAGCAAACGGGGGAGTATCCCCCGTTTTGTATTTTACGAGCCCGGAATTGTACACGTAGCCATTGGGGCTGGTGTTGCTCAGCTTGGAGCATTGCTTGTCCAGCCTTGGCTACATGAATGGGTTGGCCGTGAGCTTGCGTATTGATTACAGAACCTTGCCCGGATTAAGCAGCCCTTGCGGATCCAGCACGCGCTTGATGTTTTCCATCAACTCAAATTCAAGCGCACTCTTGTAGTGGCGAATTTGTTCGCGTTTAAGTTGGCCCAAGCCGTGTTCCGCACCTATGCTACCGCCTAGTCTGGATACGATGTCGTAAACAATGCGATTTATGCGGTTGCTCTGTGCAAAGAATTGTTTGTTGTCATCAGTATCGGGCATGGAGGCGTTGTAATGGATGTTGCCATCGCCGATGTGGCCGAAGGTGATGATGCGTACGCCCGGAAAGGCTTGCTGCAGGGCGGTATCGGCCTGATCGAGGAAGTCGGGGACCGCGCTGATAGGGACTGAGACGTCATGCTTGATGCTGACACCCTCAATTTTCTGCGCATCGCTGATGTTCTTGCGCAGCTTCCACCATGCATCAGCTCGGGTCTTATCGGCGGTGACTGCAAATTCGCCTATGCCGCCGGTAAAGGCGCTTAATGCGCCGTGCAGGGCCGCATCTAGTGGTACCTCCAGCGGGTCAGACAGTTCGGTGATGACCATCCAGTCATGCTTCTTTGCAAAAGGCTCTTGCGTGTCTGGTATGTTTTTAAAAACCAGATCCAGACAGGAGCGGCCGATAATTTCAAATGCGCTGATGCGGTCACCGCAGATGCTGCGCAGATAGGCCAGCAGTGCTACGGCCACCGCCGGGTCGCGTACCGCGATGCAGGCGGTTGCAAGCGAGCGTGGGCGCGGGCTGAGCTTTAACACCGCCGCAGTGATGATGCCTAGCGTGCCTTCCGCGCCGATGAAGAGTTGCTTGAGATCATAGCCTGTGTTGTCCTTGCGCAGGCTACGCAGTCCATTCCAGATGCGACCGTCGGCAAGCACGACTTCCAGCCCCAGCACGAGGTCGCGTGCGTTGCCATAGCGCAGCACGCCGATGCCACCCGCATTGGTGGAAAGATTGCCGCCGATCTCACAACGCGCTTCAATTGCAGTCAGTCCTAGCGGGAACAGGCGATTATTCTGTAGGGCAATCTCGCGCACGCTGGCCAGCGTACAGCCGGCCTCAACGGTGATGGTGTAGTTGGTAGCGTCTACAGAGCGTATATGGTTCATGCGCGACAAGTTGAGCACGATTTGTTGCTCGACTCCGGCAAGGGGAACGGAGGCGCCGCACAGGCTGGTGTTCCCGCCCTGCGGTACGATGGTGATTTGATGTTGCGCGCACAGGGATGCAACCGCGCTGACTTGCTGCGTGTCAGCAGGCAGTACTACCGCTAAGGCATTGCCAACATAGTTACCGCGATGATCGCGGTAGCTGGGTGCTGCATCTGAGCCGGTGAGCACGTTGTTTGTGCCAACCAGCTGGCGTAGTGCTGCAATCAAGTCAAATAGCAAAGTGTGTATCCGCAGTTGGCCAGTGCATCGTAGTGGTCGCCTTCATGGTACTGACTGGCGAAACAAATTATAACTTTTCCATCGCGTCAATTTTGCGCCAAATCTGCTTTTTCCACAGGAACAGCAGGATGGTCATAATGAGCAGGTAAATTATCACGTAAATGCCAAGACTCCTGCGATCTCCAGCGCGTGGATCGGCTGCCCAGTTCAGGAATGCAGTAATATCTTTGGCTTTGGCGCTGATTTCCTCGCGTTGTTTGGCATCGCTAGCCGCGGAAATACCAAGGACGTCTGGCATCTTGGTTACGGTGAAGATGCGGTTGGTGGTTTCACCATTGGCACCCACACCGTAACCCATCAGGTAAGAGTACAAATAATGCACACCTCCCTCGCGCGCTACAGCCATCAGGCTCAGATCTGGAGGGGTCACACCAAAAGCCGCTGCAGCATCATCAGGAGCCATCTGCGGCTTCATGGCTGAGTTCAGAGGTTTGTCACCGCGCCAAACGTCAACCGTTTCCTTGGCAATGCCCAAATCAAGCAGGCTGCGGTACTGAACGTATTTAAGGCCATGACATGAGCTACAAACTGTGGCTACCTGTTCTGCACCGCGCAACACGGAAGCGCGATCAGTAGGGATTGGGTCGTGTTCTAGTTCAATCTCGTTTGCCAGCGCAAACGAGGAGAACAGGCTGAGCAGCAGGGGAAGCAGAAATCGCTTATTCATTATGTTCACCTTTAAACCGGAAATATATTAGTGCTTTTTGTTGGCGTTGTTTTGCAGAAATTCTTCAACTGCAGGTGGCAGGCCACGCTTGATCAGGTACGCCTCTTCTTTCTTGGAAATCCACGGCAGCAGCAGGAATGTAAGGAAGTAAATTTCCGTCGCTACCCGGCCGACTATTGCGGTGTCCGCAGTTACAGGGACAGCACCGACATAGCCGAGAACGAGCATGTCGGCAAGAAATATGAAGAACAAGAACCGGTATGCTGGGCGATAACGCGCGCCACCCGGAATGCGTGAACGGTCAAGGTAAGGCATCGCAGCAAAAATCAGCACCGACAATCCCATGGCGGCTACGCCACCGGCCAGGTCAGGTACGGAACGCAAAATTGCGTAGAACGGCAGGAAGTACCACTCAGGAACGATATGCGCCGGGGTTTGCATAGGGTTCGCCGGAATGTTATTGGCAGCTTCAATCAGGGTGTTAGGAACAAAGAATACAAATGCACTGAACACGACCAGATAAACAGCAACGCCCAGCATGTCCTTTATCGTGTAATAGGGATGGAACGGAATGTTGTCCTTCGGCTTCAGTTCAATGCCTCTTGGATTGCTGCTTTTCACTGTGTGCAATGCGATCAGATGAATCATGACTGCGCCCACGATGATGAACGGGAACAGGAAGTGCAGCGCATAGAAGCGCGTCAGTGTTGCGTCACCAACCTGGAAATCGCCACGCAGCCAGACAACTACCTGCTCACCAAAGAATGGTGTAGCGCGGAACAGGTTGGTAATAACGGCAGCGCCCCAGTAGGACATTTGACCCCATGGCAACAGATAGCCCATGAATGCGGTCGCCATCAGCAGCAGCAGCAGGCCCTGGCCGGTCCACCACAGCAATTCGCGCGGCGCTCTGTAAGAACCATGGTACAGCGTACGTGCCATGTGAATATAGATGACTGCAAAAAAAGCAGATGCGCCGGTTGAGTGCATGTAGCGCAACAGCCAGCCGTAGTTCACGTCGCGCATAATGTGCTGGATGGAATCAAAGGCAGTTGCAATGTCCGGCTTATAGTGCATTGCCAGGAAAATGCCGGTAACAAGCTGCATAACCAGCACCAGGCCGGCCAGTGAGCCAAAGTTCCACCAGTAACTCAGGTTGCGCGGAGTGGGGTAATCAGCAAGATCATTTTTTATAAAATGAGTCAGCGGGAAGCGTTGATCTATCCACGCAAGAGTGCTTTTGAACATAATATTCTCCTTAAAGCCTAGCCGATAACGATTCTATCGGCACTCAAAAATTTGTAGGGGGGCACATCGAGGTTGTGTGGTGCTGGGCCGTGAGTTACTCGACCGCTGTCATCGTACTGACTGCCGTGGCATGCGCACAGCCATCCGTTTTCGCTGCGATTTGGAACGCAGCCAAGGTGGGTGCAGATGCCAACCACCACCAGCCATTGCGGCTGCTGTACGCGCTTCTCGTCGGCTACTGGCTCGATCTGGCTAAGCTCTTTCATTCTGTTGATTTCTTCTTCTGTGCGATGAAGGATGAACACGGGCTTGCCTTGCCATGCCACGGTGTGCATGCCCCCGGGGGGAATGTGTGACAGATCCACTTCAGTGGTGGCGTTGGACAATACGTCAACACTTGGATTCATGCTGCTGACGAGCGGCCAGCAAGCAGCGGCTGCACCGGTTGCACCGGCTACTGTTGTTACCTTGCCCAGGAAATTGCGACGTTCCGGGTTGACAACATTGTCTTTGCTAGACATACCGATCTCCTAAATGTAAATGTGATATAAAAATTAATTGACCTTCGATCACCGCTGGCCAATTACCAGTAGCGGCGCCCAAGGCGGTTGCTTCATGAGCTACTAGATTTAGCAGGCTGTTGAAAAACCACTGCGGAGAACCAGTCTCGCTGCGTCTTTCAACAATCTGTTAAGAAGCTATCCATGCCGCGTGAACAGATAGCCTCATTATTAAAAATAAGCGCCAGCAGCGCGTTTACTTGCCTATGGTTTTAGTCAGCGTATCGCGAATCGCTTCGGGGCATTCCATGATGTTCATAAAACTGTTTTTGCCCATCATGGATAGCTCAGGGAAGTTAAGCGCGACGCGGAAGCGCGCGTATTGCGCATAAACCTTGTTGCCTGAAACCAGCATTTCATAGGGCAGGTGAGCGGTGGATTTTATTTCCTTGAAGTCGATCTGGCTCATGATGTATGCGTCTGCCTCTGGTGCACCAGTCATGGCAAGGCCAAACTCCTCATTCTGTCCGGGAGTGCTTTCCTTGGAAACCTTGGTTGTGCCCGGCTTGCCTGTCATGGCAACACCGAATACGGCTTCCTTCTTGCCCGGAATATCCACGCGATAGACTTTACTTACACCCTCTTTGCCTGCAGCGAGTCCGGCTTCAACGGCTGCGATAGCTTCTTCGTAGCTGCCGAATTCGCCGAGTTCGCTTTTTTCGTCGAAATACTCCATGCCAAACATATAGTGGTACTTGCGTGCTCGGCTCACAGCCATGGGGCGCTCCATGCCAAACTCTTGCACCTTGCCGAGAGCTGTTTCAAGTTTTGCGGCTACATTTTTCAGGTCACCATTCATGCGGTAGACGTTGGCCATGTATACCGGATTGGTATAACTGACCTGGATATCAGATTTGGTTTTGGTGATGGCTACGCGTTGCGCTGCGCCATAACCACCGTGCTCTGAGGCGGCAGCATTGCTCTTCAGTTCGTCATTGGTAACTATCAGAATGGTGGCGCTAGGGTAGGGGGAGTAAGTGCCAACGACTATAAAACCGTTTGCGGCAAGAGAGGCCTTGGTACTGGCTACTTTGGCATCCATCGCGCCAGGACCTTTTGATGCCAGAACAAATGGCTTCATCAGCTCATCGGCGGCCATCGCCAAATTGGAACCCACCAGAAAAAGCGCTGCCAGTAACATCTTTTTAATCGTCATTCTCATCTCCCTTTCACTAAGTTGTTGTGTGTTGCATTTTGATGCATGTTTACTTGCATGGCCGTCTTCTAATGTGCAGCCTTAGATTATTCTAATATACTACTACACTATCGCTTGCCCGTTACAAGTGGTCACTATGTATGTGGCGGTACAACAATCGTTAAAACGCTAATTCTGTTATTTACAGGCCAGATTAAGGTTGAAACCAGGTGAGTTTTTTCCTCAGGCTGACTACGCCGCCAATAATAATTAATGTGGGCGCATGTAACGTGGCGACCTCTGTGTTGTTAGACAGGTTGTCCAGGGTGCCGCACACGACCCTTTGATTGGGCGTTGTTCCCTGTTGCACGATTGCTGCAGGTGTTGAACCCGGCAAACCATGCTGGATGAGCTTGGCGCACAGCATTTCCAGGCCTTGCAAACCCATATAGACAACGATGGTCTGTTTGGGGCGTGCCAGCATTTCCCAGTCCAGATCCATGCTGTTGTCCTTGAGATGGCCGGTGACAAAAATACAGGACTGCGCGTAATCCCGATGCGTAAGCGGAATGCCGGCGTAGGTTGAAACGCCCGATGCGGCAGTAATACCTGGCACGACCTGAAAGCTGATTTTGTGCTCGGCCAGTTTTTCTATTTCTTCACCACCACGGCCGAAAATGAAGGGATCGCCACCTTTCAGGCGCAGTACGCGCTTACCTTCCAGCGCCAGGCGAACTAACAGATCATTGATGCCTTCTTGTGGCAATGTGTGGTTGCCGCGCATTTTCCCGACGAATATTCTTTGCGCGTCACGGCGTGTCATTTCCAGGATGGGTTTGGAGACCAGATTGTCATACAGCACGACATCGGCCTTCTGCATTAGTCGGAGTGCCTTGAATGTCAGCAAATCCGGGTCGCCTGGACCTGCCCCCACCAAGAAGACCTCGCCTATGGATTTTTGTTCGCCAGTGCTTTCTTTTTCCAGCATGGAGAGCAGCATGGTTTCTGCTGATTTCTCGTCCCCGCTTAACACTTTCTCGGCAATCGGCCCTTCCAGTACGTTTTCCCAGAAAATTCGGCGTTTGGCCGGATTGATTACATGGGTTTTTACAGACTGTCTAAAGCGCGCAGAAAAGGTTGCCAGCTTGCTATAACCCTGTGGTACCAATGTTTCAAGCTTGCCGCGCAGCATGCGGGTCAGTACCGGGGACGCTCCACCGCTGGAAAAGGCCACCATGATGGGAGAGCGATCGAGTATGGAAGGAACGATGAAGGAGCATTGCGCCGGATTGTCGACGACGTTAACCGGTATGTTTCTCAGTTTGGCTTCGCGCGATACAGTCTCATTGGTATCATCGTCATTTGTGGCGGCAATGACGAGCAGAGAACCATCGAGATGGCCGTGCTTGAAGCGCTCGGGGATATGCTGAATTCCGGCTAGCCCGGCAAAAGCCGGATCCAGCTCCGGCGCTACTATCGTAACCAGTGCGCCAGCCTGGACCAGCAGTCGCGATTTCCGGAGAGCAACCTCACCACCCCCAACGACGAGGCAATTCTTTCCTTTTACATTTAAAAAAATCGGCAAATAATCCATATCACTTTTCTAATCGGTCAATAATCTGCGCCGTCGCGCAGCATGCTTTGTGGGCGCGGATTGAGCCATGATGCTGATCAAGAAACGAATCGTGAATCATGGCGTTGTCTGCAGGGGCAAGGCTAGTGCATCTTGCTTAACTTGCCTGATAAACGCAACAAATCGAGAGGCCCAGTAACAGCCGCCTATGGTTCTGAGGTGGGTATAGGATGCGAGCAGGTTGTTGCGCAAATATCCATCAGATTTGCCATCGATACCGTGGCCACGAGCCACGCGGTAGGCAAATTTTGAATCGGTGGGCAGGTTTTCCAGGCTTGAATAGTGGAATTCATGGGCGCGAATTTTATTTTCCTTTTCCTGAGGCCGCGGCCATGGGTGTCCGGAATTCTCGGCAAGGTGGACATAGCCGCGGCCTATGGGCTTGGCATGCATCACGACATCGCCCGGAATGGCGCCTACCATCGCGTATTGCCGGCCCTGGTAGGTAATGGACCTAGACAGATACATTAATCCGCCACATTCGGCATAGGTGGGCATACCGGAATCTATGGCCAGACGTATGTCAGCGCGCATGGAAGTGTTTGCTTCCAGCGCTGTAGCGAAAACCTCCGGGAAACCTCCGCCAATATACAGCGCGTCTACTGCTGGCAAGTGCTGATCCAGCGTTGCATCAAACGGTATGAGTTCAGCTCCGGCTGCGGCGAGCGCGTCCAGATCATCTGCGTAATAAAATCCGAAAGCCCGATCTCTTGCAATGCCAATTCTGACTTTATCCAGGCTGGGAAAGTGGGAAACAACGGCGTGATCGGTGACGGCAAGTGGCTCTTTCCGGGTAATCGCAATGAATTTTTCCAAGTTCACTTGACTCTCGATTGCCGTCCCTAGCGCATTGATTCTTGCGACCGCCTCACCTGACTCATTGCTGGGCATGAGGCCCAGATGGCGCTCAATGATAGTCAGCGCCTCGTCGTGCTGAATGGCGCCAATGACGGGAACATCGGTGTAATGCTCAATGACTTCACGCAGCTTGGACTCATGCCTGCTGCCGCCCAGATTGTTCAGAATAACGCCGGCAATGTTGATGTCACGATCAAATGCCTGGTATCCGAGAATCAAGGGGGCTATGCCGCGCGTCATGCCGCGTGCATCAATAACCAGTACGACAGGCAGGTCGAGCAGTTTGGCGAGTGCGGCGTTACTGTTGCTGCCATCCAGCGCCAGGCCATCGTACAAGCCCTTATTGCCCTCAACCAGGTTGATATCGGAAGCGTTGCGCACAAAGGTGGAGATAACCTCTTCGCGATCCATCAGATACAGATCCAGATTGCGACAAGCGCGCCCGCAGGCTTGCGAGAGCCACATGGGGTCGATGTAATCAGGCCCTTTCTTGTAAGGCTGTACTGAGTGCCCGCGCGCTTTAAGCGCGGCACACAAACCTATGCTGACTGTCGTTTTTCCAGAAGACTTGTGGGCGGCAGAAATCAGCACCCGGTTCATGGCATCAGTTTTTGCTGCTGGGTAAGTCATGCGGCAGGGAATCCAACACGCGCACGCTGACGATAGTGATCAGGAATGCAACGCCAAGCCCGCCGAAACCAAGCAGTATCTCCGGGCAGGAGGGAATATAGCTGCCAATTTGCCCATCTCCGAAGCTGCTGCTGGCAGCGAAGCCTGGAAAGATGGAGAGAGGGAATGCCTGGCCGCCGATTATGAAAACATAGAGCAGTGCAAAGCTGCCCAGAATAACCAGCAATGACGCAGCCACCACACATTTGATTTGACCCAAGCCCGGGAGAAAAATCAGCAGCAGGGGCAGCAAGCTGCCCAGTACGACGTATCCGGCCCAGAACAGTACAGGATAGATACCTCCACTCGACAGAATGAAATGTTCGAACGCGGTCTGCTTGGCAAAATACAGATTGGTCATATGGTAAGCCGCGACAAAATACAGCGAACCGATCACGAATACGCCAAGCAGGTTTTTCATGCGCTTCAGGATAGCGGGATCCTGAGTTTGGCTATTCCAGGCGTACATTGCAGATTGCACAACGTGAAACACGGCCAAGCCCCATGCAAATGAAAGAGCGATAAACAGGGGGGGCAGCAGGGCCGAACCATAGGCCTGACGCGCTACCAGAAATGCGAAGATCATCCCAGTGCCGGAAGTCAGGATGATACGCCAGGCAAATACAGCGAAGCCCAAAGGTGCGGACCAGGGGTTCATGCGCTTCTCCAGCATGGTCCACAGGTAGAGCCCAACCAGAGTAAACATGCCGCTGTACAACACGATGTTCCAGGCAAAGACTGAGGTCGGATTGAAGTGGGTTGCAGCGACGATGATGCGGTCAGGACGGCCCAAATCAAGCATGAGAACGGTTAGGCCGCCAGCCAGCAGCGCAATAGCCAACAGACCAGCAAGTGGGGCTCTGGCCTTGTATGGGGCCTTGCTGAAAACCGAACCAATCGAGGCGACGTTAAGAACGCCGGAGGCGGCAACGATCATGAAAATCGCGAAAACGTGAGGCATGCCCCACACTATCTGATTGTTCATGCCAGTCACGATATGACCATGCTCTTCCATGTAGTGCATGGCCATGAGGCCCATGGCTACAATCAGGCCACCCAGCGCTACCAGCGCGTAGAAATAGCGAGTTTCGTATCGTGCAAAGGATTTTGCTAACATTTATTTCATATCCCTTCGTACTGGATGCCTGGGTTTAGTCCCAAGTCAGCTCTTATCTGGGTCGTTGCAACCGCGCGTATGCGCTTGGCAATTTCACTTTCAGGGTCGTTAAGATTGCCAAACAATATTGCGTTGTGTCCTGCTTTTGAGCACGCGTCGGCACAGGCGGTATTCTGCCCCTTGTCAACACGATGCACACACAAGGTGCAACTCTCTACAGTCCCCTTGCCGCGCGGAACGTCAGTTTTTTGATCAGTCAGATTTTCATGCACAAACGACCTTGCCTTGTACGGGCAAGCCATCATGCAATAACGACAGCCTATGCACAGGTGCTTGTCCACCAGAACGATACCGTCTGCGCGCTTGAAGGAAGCGGCTGTCGGACAAACATCGACACATGGCGGCTGTTCACAGTGCTGGCACAGCATCGGCAAAAACGTAGTGCGCCCAGTCCTCAGATCTTTCAGCTCCACTTTGCGTATCCACTGCGAGTCGGTAGCTTTAACGCCACCAGAAAGACCGTTTTCGGTGTTACATGCCGTGACGCAATCCGTGCAGCCAGATTCGCATTTACTGCTGTCTATCAGCATGCCCCAGCGCACTTTGCTGGAGACTGCATCGCCCAAGGGGTGCGCTTGGGCAAGATCAAACAAAATCATGCCTGGCGCAATTGACAGGCCGGCAAACGCAACTGATGACTTAGTCAGGAAACCTCTGCGATCAAGATTTGTGCCGCTCATTTGCTTACCTCCGCCGTCACTTTTCTCTTGCTGGAATGGCATTCAAAACAGTCCAGCTTGACCGCCGCATAGACGTGGCATCCTTGGCAGAAATGCTCATTGCTGCCAAGCACGTTATTGTCTTTAACGCTGGCATGACAATCCACACAGCCGGCAAGGCTGTATTTCTTGCCGCGAATTCCTTCATGAACGGTTTCGTCGCGTTGATGCTTGAGCAAGTTCATATGGACTTTGCGCATTATTTTTGGATCCTCGACGCACTGCCCACCCTTGCCTATATCAAGATGCGGCGCGGGTAGTTTTTCAGAGGCGAATACTGAGGCGGCAAAGAATACCGAGACCAGAATCGCAGAGCATCGAAGCGCCATTTTCATCACTCACCCAAACCCATCTGAATGTAGCCGGTTGGGCAAACGTCAGCGCAAATATGGCACCCAATACACTTGTCGTAATTGGTATCAACATAACGCCCCAAAGTTGCCTTGGCTTTTGGCACGCGGAACACCGCAGTCTGAGGGCAATACACAACACAGTTATCACACTCGAAGCACATACCGCAGCTCATGCAACGCTTGCCTTCAGCAACAGCTTCTTTTTCTGCCAGTGCCTCGATACGTTCTTCGAAGTTGCCCAAGGCAGTCTGTTTATCCAGCGTAATGATGTGGCGCTGATTACGTGGTGTAAACGAGAAATGTCCCAGGAACAGTTCGTCATGAGGAATGACGTAACGATCCGAACGGTTGTCAAAGTTGTGCACGGCACCAGTAGAATTGCACGTGCCACGTATCGGTTCCTTGACCGGGCTGATCTCCAAACCTTTTTCTACCATCTTCCTCATCAGGTCGAACTGGTGTGCATCAATTTTAGGACGCTTGCCCAGTTCTACACCCGCGAGGAATTGGTCGATGCCGTCAGCCGCAATAGAACCGTGGCCAATTGCGGTCGTCAGCAGGTGTGGCTTGATTACGTCGCCGCCGGCAAATACGCCTGGCTTGCCAGCAATTTGATAGTTCTTGTCGGTGCTGATGGCGCCTTTGCCATTGTTGAACTCCTCCAGACCGGTGAAATCAACTGCCTGGCCGATAGCAGAAACGATCAAGTCCGCTTCAATATCGATTTCAGAGCCGGGTACCTGGTTCATTTCGAGCTTGCCGCCGACCATTTTTGCGTCACACTTGGCTAAACGCAGAGCGGTAGCGCGGCCATTGGCTGCTTTAATTACGCCTACCGGAACCAATCCACCCAGAATGGAAATGCCTTCCGCGAGAGCCTGTTCAATTTCATGCTTGTTTGCTGCCATCTTGTCGATCTGGAACACGGAAGTCAGCGTAACATCAGCGCCCTGCTTGGCAGAAATTTCAGCAACATCGTGTGCCATTTGGCCGGCAATGGCTCGATCCAGATCGGTAGGCTTGGCATTTTCGATATGGCCTAGACGACGCGCAACAGTCGCAACGTCGATAGAGGTATCTCCACCGCCGACAACCACTACACGCTTGCCAACGTGCTGCAGACGGCCTTCGTTAAACGCGGCAAGGAAGGAGGTGGCAGTAACAACGTTGGGTATGTCTGCAGCATCAGCGATAGGCAGTGCACGACCGGCTTGTGCACCCATGCCCAGAAACACGGCATTAAAATCTTTGCGTATCTGTTCCAGGGTAATGTCTTTACCTATGCGGGTATTCATACGGGTTTTTACACCCAGATCCAGAATGCGCTGGATTTCAGCATCCAGAACATCGCGCGGTGTACGGAAACCGGGAATACCGTAACGCATCATTCCACCCAACAACTCGCGATCATCAAAAATTGTGACATCGTGGCCTTTGAGTGCCAGTTGATAGGCGCAAGACAAGCCGCCAGGGCCACCGCCTATAATTGCCACTTTCTTTCCCGTTGGGGTGCTCTTGTTAACATATTTCAAATTGTTGGCAATCGCATATTCGCCGAGGAAATGCTCAACCGAGTTAATGCCGACGTGGTCTTCAACTTCGTTACGGTTACAGCCGGTTTCGCATGGAGCCGGACAAACGCGGCCCATCACGGAGGGGAAGGGATTGGCTTCAGTCAAGCGGCGCCATGCATATTCCTGCCAAGGCATGCCTGCGGGCGGCTTCTCGGTGCCGCGTGTGATGGCGAGATAACCTCGAATATCTTCACCTGCCGGGCAGCTGCCCTGGCAGGGAGGAGTGGACTGGATATAAGTCGGGCACTTATAGGTGTAGCTGGACTGAAAAATTTTGTCGCGCATTGAAGCGGGTTTGTTATCACCATCTTTGTAGCGACGAAAATTGAGGACTTTTTCTTCCGTAGTTCCTGACATTACCTATCTCCTAAAATAGCTGAGTTTATTATTTGTCGCCGAGTCTGATTGCGTTGCTGACCAATTGATGCACGCCACCTACCGTGCGTCTGTCGAATCCGTAATAAGGTAAAACTTTAGTAAATTGAGCTTTGCAAATGGCACAGATGGTTGCCATGAAGTTGACGCCATGTGTTTCAGTCACATTGTGTAGCGCTTCCATGCGTGGCAGGGCACCCTTGACTCTGAGATCCAGCAAATCGTCGGTAAGCAGGCCGCCACCTCCGCCGCAACAGAATGTCTGTTCACGTGTGGTGCCTTCCGCCATTTCTACATAATTATTTGCTGCTGCCCTGATGATGTTGCGCGGGATGTCAAATTGCCCGCCAAACACATCGCCCATGCCCGATCCGCGCGCCACGTTGCAGGAGTCGTGGTAGGTGATGATATGTTTGTCGTTGGCTTCCTTGTCCAGCCTGATGACTTTGCGCTCGATCAGATCCCAGGTTACTTCGCAGATGTGCATAGGTTGTTTGTAGCGGTGATCGAGTTGCTTCTGCAATTGCATGGCGTAAGGGTCTGCGGCGCCAGAGCCAACGCCAGTCAGGGTATTCCAGAAGCTGTAAGCGACTCGCCATGCGTGACCGCACTCGCCAACCACTACACGCTTAACACCAAGATCCAGCGCGGCTTCACGCACACGCATGGCTATTTCACGCAGTTGCTGATAGTTACCGATGAACATGCCAAAATTGCCGGCTTCAGATGCTTTGGACGAAAGTGTCCAGCTGATACCTGCAGCATGGAATACCTTGGCATAGCCAATCAGGCTATCTATGTGTGGCTCGGCAAAGAAATCGGCAGAAGGAGTAATAAGCAACACTTCTGCGCCTTTGACGTCAATCGGGAAGCGAACGTCAATACCTGTCGCTTCTTTTACGTCTTCTTCCAAACCTTCCAGTGTGTCTGTAAGCGCAGGCCCTGGTAAACCCAGGTTGTTGCCAATTTTGTGGACTTTGCCAATAATTTCGTTGGAATATTTTTGACCGTAGCCGATGCTGTTCAGAATTTCACGTGCTGCCATGGTGATTTCGGCGGTGTCGATACCATACGGACAAAATACGGAACAACGACGGCATTCCGAGCATTGATGAAAGTAGTTGTACCATTCATCCAGCACTTCGCGAGTCAGATCGCGCGCGCCAACCAGCTTGGGGAACAGCTTGCCGGGGATGGTGAAATATCGACGATATACACTGCGCATCAAATCCTGCCGTGCTACGGGCATATTCTTGGGGTCTGCGGTACCGATAAAATAATGACACTTGTCGGAGCAGGCGCCGCAGTGCACGCATGCGTCCATATAGACTTTGAACGACCGATACTTGCTTAACAGCTCGCCCATCTTGGCAATGGCGCGGTCATGCCAGTCATCCACCAGCGCCGGAGGGAAGCCAATGGCTTCCTGAATTTTTTCGTTGGCAACGAATGTTTTTGTATCTGCCATTGAGCCAGGCTGAATAGCCGGCGCAATAGAAAACTGACGATATGCCGGTGCTTTAATTTCTGCCGCCATTTTTTATTTTCCTGATTCCAGTTTTGCCGCCCATGCAGACAAGTGACGTTTGTCGCGTGAATTGTCAGCCTGGTTGCGTGAGGGTGAGAAAAACAGTCCAGGTGCGTGCAGCAACTTGCTAAACGGAAAAATAATCATCAATGTCGCAATCATGGAAAGATGTGCATACAGAATCCCATCAGAGGGCAGAGCTTGCAAATTGAAATGCAGGAGGCCAATAAAGAAGTTTTTTACCGCAATCACATCAGTATGTGAAACAAACTTCATGAACAAACCGGACAGCGCTATGGCTATTATCAACGCCAGCATCAAATGATCGGATGGCGTCGAAATGAACCTGACCCGATCAACAAAAATACGTCGTGCCCAAAGCCCGGCAAGGCCGGCAACCATAACCAGTCCGGCATAGATGCCGAACGGTTGTATAAAAATCACCCAGTCCCAGACTGGATCTATAAAATATCTCAGGTGACGCAACAAAACCAGTGCCAAGCCAACGTGAAAAAGCCAACCAAAGGCCCACGTCCACAGATTTCCTTTAAACAAACTTTCAAAGAAAAATACTTCTCTGGCCATGCGCATTGCAACGCCGCCAACTGTCCGAGGTGCCGGGGTAGTGGGTATTACTAGCGGTGCAGGGGTGCGTGCATAATCTCTAATACGATAAATAAGACCGACGGAAAATAACAGCGCCGCCAGGTAAAAGAGAGCTGCAAACAATGTAGTCATGGTCATTCAGAATCTGTGTGGTGAGCGAAAATGGATATGACCGGTGCTTTTTCCGTAGCAGGCTTAGATGCAGCCAGTTGGCTTGGGAAGGCCGGCAACCTTACAGGCTTGCTTGCCTGGGCCATACGGGAACAGTTCGTACAGATACTGGCTGTTACCCTTTTCAGCGCCGAATTTTTTGCCGATCGCTTTTGTTAAAACTCGAACAGCTGGAGCGATCTGGTATTCGTCATAGTACTCACGCAGAAAGTTGATAACTTCCCAGTGGTTGTCAGTCATGGTCAGGTTTTCTGTAGTGGCTATGTATTTGGCAACGTCCATGTTCCACTCAGCCAGGTTGATCAGATAACCTTCTTCGTCGGTTTCGTAGTTTTTGCCGTTAACTTCAATTTGTGGCATGTGTAATTCTCCTATTGATTAGTGATTCAAAGCCAAGACTGGCAGTTTTTGCTTGCTGCAACGAGGTCTACAAAACCGCCATAATCCACTGGCGTGATCCCGGCTATCAGTCGATCCGCCAGTCCCCGCGCTTCGAGATCAGGCATCAGGACGTGAATTTTGACCTTCCCCATTACTTCGTGCATTTTACCTTCCAGGAAGCTCCCCTTGGCGGCTGCGTAGACTGCGTCTTCAATAAGCAGAATTTCACCAGATTCAGTCACACGCAGACAAGAGTCAAGCGAACCGTTGCTCAGTGGTGATTTGTTAATGATATGTAACACTATATCTACCTTTCTCAGAAACTCAGGACAACGTCCTGCTGACCCATGAGTTTGCCCATTTCCTTGCGGTCCAGAACGGTCACGTCAACCAGAAGATCTGCCTCGCTCAAACCACGTAAAGCCAGCGATTCTTTCTCGACATACAGCTTCTCAATATCGTAGCCATCCAGGGCGCGAAAGGTAGGAGAGAAATTTTTAGTGTCAATCCCTTTAGTCTGCTGGCCCTTCTTCAATTGATAAACTCCGTCATCAAGGAATGCCAGGGAAACGTCCTGATCAAAGGCTGCGGTAATAAGTACGACCTCGAGAGACTCGAGAGCGTAAATCGTGCCGTAAGGCGCCTTACGATTAACGAACATGAATTTTTTGATCTCGCTCATCGCTATCCCCTTTAGTCGCCAAATACGACTAAACGATCAGTCTGAATGCCAGACTCTACAAGCTGGCCCAAGCCAGAAATGCGGAACCCTGGAGCCAGATTTTCGTCTCTAATGCCGCGGCGCAGAGCTGCGGCAACGCACACCACCAGATCAACGCCATGCTCTTCAGCCAGCTTGCTCCAGCGGTTTACTATGTTGCGATCATCCTGAGGCGGCTCTGTCAATCGCGTGGCATTGTTCACGCCATCGTGATAGAAAAATACGCGCCATACTTCGTGGCCTTTCTCGATGGCAGCCTTGCAAAACAGGTAAGCAGAATCGCTAGACTGGTGCTGATAAGGGCCTTCGTTTACGACAATTCCAAATTTCATGCTGATTATTCCTGTCAGAAGCGGATGTGAGCCGATTGGTTGAGGGTCGCGCGCGAACCTCTCCAGTCATCCACCAGATACTTGGTGAATGGCAGACCTGTCTTTTCAAAGAACCGGGGCCAGCCAATTCGCTCTATCCAGTCAGACATGCGCTCCCACGGCTTCGCATCTGCCTTGTATACGCCGAGTATGTTCTTCACAACGGCACCTACTTCAGGCCAGCGCGGAGGATTGTTAGGCAGGCCGGAGGCAACCATCTTCATGAAGGTTGGCTTGCCGCGCGCGTTGGAGTTTTTACCGCCGACCCAGATCGCCAGCTTGGAGTACTCTGGATCGTTAATCTGCATCGGTGGGCAGGGGGGGTAGCAGGCGCCGCAGCACATACACTTGCTCTCGTCTATTTCCAGTGACGGCTTGCCATTTACCATGGCGGGGCGAATCGCAGCTACCGGGCAACGTGCCACAACCGCTGGGCGTTCGCACACGTTGGCAACCATTTCGTGATTGATTTTGGGCGGTTTGGTGTGCTGCACGATGATAGCCAAGTCGGCCTGACCGCCGCAGTTAATTTCGCAACAGGAGGTCGAAAGGTGAACGCGGTTAGGCATCTCTTCAGACCTGAATTCGCCGATCAGATCATCCATCAGCGACTTCACCACGCCCGATGCGTCAGTACCTGGAATGTCACAGTGCAACCAGCCCTGAGTGTGAGCAATCATGGACACCGAGTTGCCAGTGCCGCCTACCGGGAAGCCACTCTTTTCGAGTTCGGCGATCAGCGGTGCAACCATAGATTCTTTCGAAACCATGAACTCGATGTTCGAGCGTATGGTGAAACGCACATGACCCTCGGCAAATTTGTCGCCGATGTCGCACAGCTTGCGTATGGTATGCACATCCATCTGACGCTGAGTACCTGCACGCACGGACCATATTTCATCGCCGCTGTGTGCTACGTGATGCAGCACACCAGGACGTGGCCTGTCGTGATACTTCCAGTTGCCGTAGTTCTTCGCCAGAACCGGATGCAAATACTGCTTGTTATCTGGAACTCCGCTCTCAATCGGGCGGCGCAGTTGCGTTTGTGCCATTATTTATTCTCCTCGACCAGCTTGTTTTTTAGCGTTGATTTTTGCCACTTCATCGTCCCAGCCGTCAGTGCGGACATATGGGTTCATGCGCGGAGATGCGACCATGGACGGATCTATGTCGATCTCCATTGCCTCAAGGAAATTGACCAAGCCGATACGCTCAATCATCTCACCGGTACGTTCGTGCTCAAGTGCATTCTCAGCGAAGAAATCAATGATGCGCTGGCCGAGATCCACCAGTTTCTCCATGTCTTCGTCGCTCTCAAGCTTCATGAAAGGAACGACTACCGTGCCAAACAGGTCGCCGATTTTAAGCGTGCGCTTGCCACCCACAAGGATGGACGCACCTTTGTCCTTACCCGTTGCCAGGGCACCCGTCATTACGTTAATGCAGTGCATGCAGCGTACGCAGTCGTGGTTGTCGATCTCGAGAGCTTGTGAGTCATTGACGGCAACACTGGAGATGTTTGCGCCCTTTTTCAGGGTCTTGATTTCTTTCAGTTGAATTGCCTTGGTTGGGCAACGCGCTACTACGTCATTAACAAGCTCGTTCACACCATGCTTGGCAAACCATTGCTTGGCCATCTTCTCATCGGTGCGGATGTTGTCGCGCCATGTGCCGATGACAGCCATGTCTGCACGCTGAATAGAATTCATGCAATCGTTAGGGCAGCCAGAGAACTTGAACTTGAACTTGTAAGGCAGGGATGGGCGGTGCATGTCGTCCAGGAAGTTGTTTAGCACTGTGCGATGAGCTTTAGCTTCATCGTAGCAAGACTGTTCGCAACGAGCCGCACCTACACAGGACATCGAAGTGCGCACAGCGGGTCCAGCGCCACCCAGGTCGAAGCCCATTTCGTTCAACTCGTCAAAAGCTGGCTGCACATTTTCAGTTGTAGCACCCTGAAACATGATATCGCCAGACTGGCCGTGGAATGCAATCAGGCCGGAACCGTGACGCGCCCAAATATCGGACATCTTGCGCAGCACGTCAGTAGTGTAGTGCATGCCAGCAGGAGGTTGAATACGCAGAGTATGGAATTCGGCTGCATCTTTATAGATGGGCTCGCCGGTTTTCTCGTCTTTCAGTTCGGTGAAGCGTGGAATTACGCCACCGCCATAGCCGAACACGCCAACTGTACCGCCTTTCCAGTAACCTTTTTTGGTCTGGTAAGAGGTTTCAAGTTGACCCAGCAGGTCAACAGCCATGTTGTTGTCCTTAGCCAAGCGCTTAATTCCAGTGACAAAGCTGGGCCAAGGGCCAGTCTCGAGTTGATCGAGATTCGGTGTATCATGCATTTTCTTTGCCATGAATCTTCCTTCCATTAATTATTCTAAGCCCAGACAATATCGGCTGGCGCACTTTTGAAAAAACCCGCATAAACGGGAATCCGTTTCTTCGTATGAAGAGTATTCAGGCACTTCTTTAAATCTAATAATAAACTTGTAGCAAGCTGTTTGCGGATGATACTTAATTTTTGAGTATATTAAATAACTCTAATGGGGGGGTATGCAAATCATCCTATGGTGTTATCTTTCAACCCCCCTTTGTTGGCTATAGACGATCAAGTCCCATATCGCGCTCAATATGGACCTTAAAGTAAGGTTGCAAGCGATCGGCTTTAAATTTGTGGCGCAATAAATGCATGGAGATAAAATGTCACAAATCAGCGAGTTGAGCAAATTTAAAATACCACTCGGCGGTCAGGAAGTTGAATTGCAGCAGATTGACCACGCTGAAGGTGGCATGAGCCTGATGCGTATTCGTATTCGTGAAGCCAAACGATTCACTATTTTCGATATTGATCCGGTAACAGCCAGAAACTGGGCTGAAACCATGCTGAACTGGGCGGAATCGCAGGAGACTAAGCCTGATGAGCGATGAAACCGCTGCAAGTGTGATAGATGTTGTGTTTGACCTGAAGGGTGTAAGCGTTCCAGCGGGCTATGCCTTTTCGCTCTGGCGTGAAGTGGTGCGTTGTCTTCCCTGGCTGGAGCAGGTGAAACATGCAGGTATTGTTCCATTGCGTGGCTCGGCCAGTGGTGAGGACTTGCTATTATCGCGGCGCACCAAGCTGGTTCTGCGTTTGCCGGCGTCTCTTGCATGGCAGGCTGTTGAATTATCAGGGCAGCAGCTCAATGTTGACGGCAGTGCACTGCTGGTTGGGCTTGCTCGGGAAAAGCAACTGCAGCCCGCGACAACGCTGCATGCACGGATGGTCGAGAGCAGTCTGGGAGAGGTTGAATTCCTGGCTGAAATGACCGAGAAATTGCAGGAGATGAAAATCCCTTGCAAGTTGATTTGCAGCAAAAGAGTCGTTGTAAAGAATTCGCAGCGGACATTAGAAGGCTTTGGTCTGGTGCTGCATGATCTGAAGCCAGACGCCTCCCTGTATATTCAGAGTGTCGGTCTGGGTGGCGCACGCGGCTTGGGCTGCGGAATTTTTGTGCGCTACAAGGCAATTACGGGTTTGGATTAAGGCTGTTTGATTGGGTTTGTTGTGTAATTTAAATTTTAAGGAGTCTAAGATGTCTTATGTTGTCGCTGGTGTAGAACTTGAAGCGGACCCGGAAGGTTATTTGCTGGAAGCGGATTACAGCGATGAAATAATTAAGGTCATTGCCGCTGCTGATGGTATCGAACTGACGTCCAGGCACATGGATGTGATCAATTATCTGCGTGACCAATATCGTGAGCATGGCCATACGCCCAACTTCCGCAACATGCTGAAAGGTGTTCAGGAGTTCTGGCCGGAGGCTGACAGCAAAGCCTTATACGACCTCTTCCCAATGGGTCCCGCCAAGCAGGGGTGCAAAGTGGCAGGGCTGCCACAGCCACTGGGCAAAGGCGGATACTAGGCATATCCAATCGTGGACGGTAGCAGGGCTGAATTTAAGAGAATGGACTATGAGCGCACAAAACGTAAAAGCTAATGTGATTCTGGATTTAAAGGGATTGACTTGCCCGGCGCCGCTACTGGGTGCCAAGCAAATGGTCGACCAGCTGGACGAGGGACAGATATTAATGCTGGTTTCCGATTGTCCGGGAACGCAGGATGACCTGTTTGCTTGGGCTAAACAAACCGAAAATCACATATTGAAGACGGAGCCGCAAGCACAAGGGGGTACTGGTTACTATATCCAGAAGGGTAAGCGTCAGGCGCGCAAAGCTAATGTATTGCTCGACATACGCGGCGTAAGCTGCCCCGGGCCCATTGTTGAGGCCAAAAAACTATTGAACGGCATGAATAAGGGCGAGATTCTCAAACTGGTCAGTAACTGCCCCGGAATACAGTCAGATATTACCGGCTGGGCTGATGCGACCGGCACGAAAATCGTCGACACTTTTAAAATCAGTGCTGACGAATACGAGTTCTTTATTCAGAAATCCTGATCTGAACTGTTATTACAGCCCAAGAGTGAGGCTTCCTAAATGCGCGTAAAAAGCCGCTGGTTCAAAGGTGAGCGGGAAAAAACGCCACCGGAAATTGCTGGTGCGCTCGCATTTATTGTCTGGCGTATCAGTGACAATGCCCTGAAGAACATGCGCAAGGCCGATTTTGATATCGCGATCGGCCCTCAGTATTTTGCGTTTCTGTCCGAATTCCTTATTTTTCTGGTGCAAGTTGCAGACAGAATTGTTTACACACGCATAAGCGAGGAAGCGCGCTATGAATTCACCACTGCCTTGGCAAACCGCGTGGCCGATAATTTTGCCGAAAATCAGGCGGAATGGCTGGGCGGTTTGCTCGCCGATTACAAGCGTGACTTCATCGAGCGCCTCAATCAGCGTGCGGGAGAGTATGCAGAGTTTGAGTACCGTGATATTGACACCTCGTTTACCTTTGTCCTCTACCTCGGACATTGCATGCGCGATGTCGTTGATGAAAAAGATAAAACCTGGGTGATCGATCAGATGATGGCAATCGAAGTGCCAGAAGCGGTGAAAATGCTGGATAAAGCTTTGCTTGGGTTGTTTGAAGAGGGTAAGCCTACGCCCACCAGACTGCCAGTTTCAGCAGAGTAACTGCTATGCGGCGATTGTTAGATTATGTCCTCGCCATTTGATTTAAGCCAAGAAGCTGCCTATCAGGCTTGGCGCAAGCGCAAGTCGGCACAAGCTCCCACATCGGTCGCTGACTTGATTGTGGAAGTTGACGATCCGCGCAGGCTTACGACTGTCGAGCATGCGGCGCTGCTGGATAAATTAAAATGCGCCAACATGGTGATCTACGCCGGACGGCAATGCCAGGCAGACAAAGATATAGCTCGTAAAATCGGGCATCAGTTCGGCTTGGAAAATCTGGATGCCAACTGGCTGGCTGGTGAAGATGGTATTTCCCGGATACAGGTGAGCGCAGACTCAACCCGGCAGGCTTACATCCCCTACACTAACCGTGCTATCAAGTGGCATACCGATGGTTACTACAACCCACCCGAGCGCCAGATTCGCGGCATGATCCTGCATTGCGTGCACAGCGCAGACGAGGGCGGCGAGAACCGCCTGATGGATCACGAGATGGCTTACCTGTTGTTGCGCGATGAAAATCCGGAACACATTAAAGCCTTGAGTGCGCAGGATGCAATGACCATACCCGAGCGTACCGATGAAGATGGCGTGGCACGTGCAGCACAGACCGGGCCGGTATTTTCGGTGGAAAAAAATGGCGAACTGCATATGCGTTATACCGCGAGAACTCGCAGCATAGAATGGAGGCAAGACCACGCCACGCTGGCTGCGGTTGCGGCGCTGGAGCAACTGCTCGCTTCCGATTCACCCTATATCTATCGAGCCCGGCTCAAACCCGGCATGGGCCTGCTGTGCAACAACGTGCTGCATGATCGCTCGGGTTTTGTGGATGACCCGGCAACGCCCCGCCTGCTGTATCGCGCACGCTATTTTGATCGCATCGCTGGAACTTGACATACGGGCAGCGAAAGTAAAATGCCTGAGCTTGCTAGAAAAATCAGGACGTTAAAAAACCCGCATTGCTGCGGGTTTTTCATTGTTCCATTTTTTGTTAGCAGTTAATCAAACTGCTCAACTGCCAACAATCAAATTAGAACTTGTAACGCAGTGATGCGGAGATGGAGCTCTGAGAGTGAGTTGTGGTGTTGGTGGTCGTGCCAGCACCCATGCCGGCAACGTTAACAGTAGTTTTTACTTCTGGAGTAATCACAGCAGCCAGGTCCAGATCGATGGCCTTGGTGAAGCTGTAACCGCCGCCCAAGGTGTAAGAGCTCTGGACCACGCCAGGAAACATCATATTGTTAAAGAAGTTAACCACGGCATCCTTATAAACGGCGTTGCCAGTTGCCAGTGCGCTGATTGGGTTGTCGGCGTAGTTGTAACCCGCACCCAGCCAGTAACCATCGGCAGCGTATTTGGCACCTACGGCAAACACATTCTGATCTTTCCAGTTGAAGTCTTTGTAGCCTTTGGCACCGGACCAGTTGATCAGCTTGTAATCTGCAGTCAGCGTGATGCTGTTGCTGGCATTGTAAGAAATACCCGCTTTCATCTGGGCAGGCTGGGTCAAGGTGTCTCCAAAAGCAGACGCGCCAGTCAAGCCGAACTGTGCACCGGCTTTTGATATCATCTGACCATATTTCATTTCGATTTCTGACATGTAAGCGGCAGCCACAGTCACGTCTGGCGTCACGTCGTAGTAGCCACCCAGATTGAAGCCATAACCGGTGTATTGGTCAGCATTATGATTGGTATTGTACGGGCCCCCTCCAAATGCAGCATTGTTATAACCAATAGCCAAAGAGCCCCACTGCGCAACGGGAGATATTCCTACGCCGTAGTTTTTGTCGTTATAGGCAATCGTTGCCATTAGCTGCATCAGGCTCAGCGAAGTAAACGCGTTGACATATTTGGATTGAGCCGAATTAGTGTAGTCGACCCCCATGCCGGCAATACCTGCCATGGCGATGCCGTAGGTCAAGCTGTCGCTGGTACGGCTAGAGAAGGATACATCCGGAATATAGCTCACGTTTGCCTGGCTGTCTGCCATGACGCTACTAAAGCCATTGTTGCTGACTTTCGGATTGAACATCACGACGCCACCAGTTACTTCAGAACCCTTGGATTTGCCCAGCATGGCTGGGTTTGCCCATTGGCTGTCAGCCCCCATATAGTGGGCTACGCCTGTGCCGCCCAGTGCGGTGCTTTCTGAACCAACAGCCATCATGGTGTCGCCGTTGGTAGCGTAAGCCATTGGTGAAACAAAACCTGCCGCAACCAGCGCTGCTAATAATAATTTTTGCTTATTCAATTTATGCTCTCCCTTGGTTTAATCGGTACTGCGTTATTTTACTGCTACTGCAAAATTTACAACTAATTTTTACGGTGCTTTTAGATAAACAGGCACACGTCGGCTTCGCCGGCAAAGTCCATAAAGGATGCTGCGCCTACAAAGTCGATGCCGCTGATGAATTCGCTGTGCTCGTATTCGAACAGTTCCACGGTCATCTGGCAGGCAACGAATTTAACATCCGCTTCAAGACACAGGTCGCGCAGTTCCTGCAGCGAAGCAACCCCTTTACTCTTCATTTTCTGCTTCATCATCATGGTGGCCATGGCTTGCATGCCCGGCAGTGCGGCTACCAGCACCGGCATGGGCACGGGCATGGGCATTGCAGGGTTGGCCAGCGGGCTGATGCTGATGCCGGACAAATCCTTGCGCAACAGATCCAGTCCGTAGAAAGTGCAGAATACCATCACCTCCCATCCCAGTGCTGCGGCCGTAGAGGCCAGGATGAGCGGCGGGTAAGCCATGTCCAGTGTGCCTTTGGTGGCAATAATGCCCATCTTCTTCATGAAGTTGTCCTTAAATATATAGTTAAAAACGCTGAGTTTTAAATGTGAAAAATTATTTCTTTTGCATCATGAATACGTATTCGCCATTGACCTCAGCTTGTGATACCAGAACGTTACCGGTCTGATTTGCAAATGCCTGCATGTCTTTTACAGAGCCAGCATCCGTTGAAGTAACTTTGAGAATTTGGCCAGAGGTCATGTCAGCAAGTGATTTTTTTGTTCTCAGAATAGGCAGTGGGCAATTCAGGCCGCGTGCATCCAGTTCTTTATCTACGTTCATTAGTGTCTCCGTTGAAATATTTATTAATAAAACCCGGCCCAGCAATAGTAGTGGGCAGAATAGTTGCTATTAAGAAGAATCGTATAGTTTGCGTCTATAGCCCACACGAGTATCTGAAGTATAACCCATATGGGTTATACTCATTTCCACTCCGCCCACGCAAGCGCTCACACCAAGAGTACGGCTACGGTGACGCCGCACCCTCCAGTGCTGAATTGAGCATCCATTTTGAAACCCGGCCTGACTGATTCAGGCAATGGCTTATGGCTTCATGTCACCTGCGGAAGTCCGCTTCATCAGGCGGCACTGCGCACCCGGGTCGATGGCCAGCACTTCGTTGTAAATGGACGCCAGCGCCCTGTCCTCATCAGGGAAAATATTTTCCTGCCCGATGTAGTCGAGCAGTCCAGAATGACGCATAACATCAATCACCTGTTTTTTCAGCCCGCTAAACACCACGCGCATGCCGTTGGAGCGCAGCCGTTCGACAACATGCTGAATGACTTCGTCACCGGAAGCATCCAGCTGGTTGATGCCGTCAGACACGATGAGCAGATGTCTGGCATGGGGGCTGTTGGCCACCGCCTCGAGAATGATGTCCTCGAAATAGGCCACATTGGCAAAATACAGCGAGCCGTCATAGCGAATCGCGATGATGTATTCGCTGACGGGCAGCTTATGCAAGCTTGCATCGCGTAGTGTGCCGTCCTGATATCGACCGAGAATAGCGACGCGCGGCGTCATCGTGCGGTAGAGGTAAAGCACGATGGCCAGACCGGCGCCCACCATGATGCCATTGTCCAGATGCGGGGCGAAAGCCAGAGTGGCAACAAAGGTGACCACTGCGGCAATACCATCATGCTTGTGGGTGAGCCAGGCGTGTTTCATTGCCTTGAAATTGACCAGACCGGTTACCGCCATCATGATCACCGCTGCCAGCACCGCCTGCGGCAGGTGATAAAGCAACGGTGTCAAAAACAGCAATGCGAGCAGCACGATCATGCCGGCAAATACCGACGACATGCCGGATCGGGCACCGGCGTTGATATTCACCGCGGAGCGGGAGAATGATCCGCTCACCGGGAAGGCCTGACTAAAGCTGCCGACAATATTGGCCACCCCCTGACCAATCAGCTCCTGATTCGGGTCGATGCGGTCGCGAGTCTTAGCGGCAATGGCCTTGGCAATGGAAATCGCCTCCATGAAGCCGACCAGGGAGATGACCAATGCCCCGGAAAACAGCGTCGCCACCATGTCCCAGCTGAACTCAGGCATGGCCAGCTGGGGCAGACCGGCGGGAATAACCCCCACTACTTCCCCGCCGCCGACCAGCGCAAGTTCCCCTTTGCTGACCTTGCGAATGCGCCAGCGATAGCCGTCGGACTGCTCGCTGCGCGGCACCTGCCCCTGCAAATACAACTTCGCGGCATGCCCATCAGCCGGGCGCACCTGCTCAAAGATGAATTTGCGCAGGGAGCGCGCGCGCTGGCGATTTTCTCTCTCTGCGTCTTTCAGTTCGAGCTTGATCAGCTCAAGCTCATATTTCAGTGCCGCGATGCCTTGCGTGTCTCCTTCCGGAGCCATTTCATGCCGCTTCAGCTCTGCTGATTTTTCGCCTACCTGATTGTTCAGCTGGCCTATCCTGGCCTCGGTCTGTGAGAACTCATTCGCCAGCGTGCGCACTTCGCTATCCGCAATCTGCGCAATAGTCCCGGTGCCATTGTGCTCGAAACCGATGGACCAGCTGACAGCGCTGGTAATGGCTACAGCGATCAATACGCCAGGCATCTTGGGTGCGAATTTCTTCAGTACCCACATGATGGCGAAAGCGAATATGCCAATGACCAGCGTAGGGATGTGGGTCTCCCCCACCTGCGCCAGCACCCCCCAGATATCCTGCATCAAGTGCTCGCTGCGCCCCATCGATACACCCAAAATCTTGTTGAGTTGCGACAGGCTGATGATGATTGCCGCCGCATTGGTGAAGCCGACCACGACCGGGTGCGAGAGAAAGTTGACCACTACGCCGAGCTTGAACACCCCCAGCGCCAGCTGAATGACACCAACCATTAGCGCCATCAGCACGGCAAGCGCAATAAACTGGTTGGAGCCGGTGGCAGCAAAGGGTGCCAGCGTGGATGCGGTCAGCAGAGACACGACCGCCACCGGACCGGTGGCGAGCTGCGCGGATGAGCCCAACAGGGCGGCAACAATACCTGGGAGGAAGGCGGCATACAGACCGTAGTAGGCCGGCAGGCCGGCCAACTGGGCATAGGCCATGGACTGTGGGATGAGCACCAGCGCAACGCTGATGCCGGCAATAAGGTCTGCACGAATAGCACCTTGCCGCAGCGGGAACCAGCGCAGAAAAGGAAAAAATCGCGCGACTTGATTCATGTGCCCGAATCCCTTGTGTACTTTTAGCAGCAGGATTACTCAGCGATGAGAGTGCTGATATTTACACAGCGGATAGTATCAGCAGTGGTTAAAATCCGGAAAGCATGTTCGCCGCATTATTTTCCCCGCGGGGTGCCGTCGGGCAAATGGTTGTGGCACTCGGAAAAAATTCTTGCCTTGCAGTTGCGGCAGATCTGCGCATCCAGCGTTGGATAAATCGCCTTGATCCAGTTTGACTTCGCCGGAAAAAAACCACCCGAGCCGATATCATCGAGCTTGTCTGCCTTGCGCAGATACTTGTAAATGGAATCGCGACAGCGATAAAAATATAAACCGCCGCCAAGCTTGCGCCGTCTTCTCGCTTCCTGCGCCAGCATCTCGGCTCCGGCCACGTCCACGAAATTAATTCCGCTTGCCACAAGCATCACCGACTTGTACTGCGGATCGTTTTCATCAATGTTGAGCAGGCTATTCTGCACATGATCCACCGCACCGAAGAAAATTGGCCCGTTGACGCGGATGAGCTTGAACTGGGGGCATTCCTCATGATCGTATGCCGACACAAAATGATAAGCACCCTCCTCCTTGGCTGGCACAACCGCATCAACGTTTGGACGTGAAACGCGATACAGGTAGATCATCAAGGAAAGCAGGATTCCAAAGAAGATGCCTTTTTCCAGGTCGACCAGGGTGCCGATCAGGGTCACCCACAAAATGACGGTCTCACTGCGGTCGGATTTCGTAATGGCCGCAATGTGGTGAAAGTCGACCAGCCCCCATGCTACCAGAAACAGAATACCGGCCATGGCCGCAGTCGGCAGATATGACGCCAAGGGCGCGACCAGCAACAAAATCAGAATCAGGAAGATGGAGGCGAATACGGTTGCGAGCGGCGTTTTTGCCCCGGAAGCATAGTTAACGCCGCTGCGGTTGAAAGAGCCGCAGGAAGCATAGGATGAAAAGAAGCTGCCAACAATATTAGAAATACCCTGGCCGATAAATTCCTGATTTCCATCGATGCGCTGTTCAGATTTAACCGCAATAGAACGGGAAATTGAAACCGCTTCAGTCAGGGCCAACATCGTCACGACCAATGCCGGAAAAACTATTTTATGGATCGTGTCCCAGGAAAAATCCGGGTAAGAGAGGGGGGGCAGATGTGCCGGAAGAGCGCCCACGGTTTTGATGTGTGTATGTTCAAAGCCCAATTCCAGGTTCAGAAAATAGGCCAGAAAACTGCCTGTCACCATGGCCACAATCATGTAGGGGAACTTGGGTAAAAATTTCTTGGCTGCGATGCCTGTGATCAACGTCACCACACCCACGATCAAAACAAAAGGCTGAATATCCCCGGCCTGTACGGCCAGCTGCTCCAGCACCACATCGACCCGCGCACCGCGCGGAATATTGATGCCGAAGAAATTTTTCACCTGGCTCATGGCAATCAGAATTGCCGCGCCCGCAGTAAATCCGATGACCACCGTGTGCGAAATAAAATTGACCAGCACCCCCATGCGCGCCAGTCCCAAAACGAGCTGGAATACACCTGTCAGAAAGGTCAGGGTCAGCACCATGCTGACGTATTGCTGCGTGCCTGGCTCCACCATATGGCTAACAGCAGCGAACACCGCAATAGAAATCGCAGTCGTAGGGCCTGACACAAGGTGCCAGGACGAACCGAACAGCGCGGCAATCACCGCTGGCACCATGGCTGCATACAAACCATATTCCGGTGGCATGCCGGCGATAGTGGCGAAGGCAACGCCTTGCGGCAATACGATCAAGGCGCCCGTCAGGCCAGCCATCAGGTCGGCACGGTTTGTGTCCTTGCTGACCATAGGCCACCAGCGCAGGAAGGGCAGAAGTTTATACAGCCAGAGATTGCAGGAAGGTGAGTTTTTCACGAGAGGCGCTGGTTGTCAGATTGTGTAGTGGCAAAATACTTGTGTTTCATGGTGCAAGCCTGGATCAGGCAACGCCGCGATAGTAATTGTTTTGCGGGTGATTGGCTTCGGCAAAAAAGAACCAGCGCTCAGCCAGCAGGCCCAGATATTGCAGCACAAAGGCGGCGATCAGCAGGCTGGGAGAGGTCATCCCCGCAACCAGCAACAACAATGGCAGCAGGAAAGTCAGGATCAGGAAGCCGGGTTTGATCGTGCGAATAACCCCTGCGTTCTTGCCATGAAAAAACTCGCGTGTATTGAATGAGCCACCCATGGCGCCCTGGGTCTTTTGTACGATGTGCGGATGCTTGATGCCGATGGCAGTGCGCAGCGAAGACTTGTGCTTGATGCGCCTGTTGCGGATCAAGGAAGCGACGCGGCTGACACCTGCCAGCAGGGTCAGGATGATCGTCCAGACGGCATAAAAGCCGGAAAGTTGCGGTGCGATGAATGCGGAAAAAACACTGGCCAGCAGGAAGCCTGATGCACCACCCAGCAGGATGAAGTTGAACACGGTAAGTGGTGTGTGCCATTCCTGCAGAAAACGCAAACAGGCGTAGATCATTCCGGTGCTGACAAACAACGCAAAACACAGAAGAGTGCCAATTGCGCCCAAGATCAGTGTGGCTTCAACGTGGTGGCTGCCAGGCAGCTCCAGCAGTGGCGCATGCATGTCGAACCAGTGTGCAGTGCCGTACAGGAAAACGATGCCCATAAATGCGGGCAGCACGATGACTTCGCGTGACAGCCACGAAGTGCGCCACTGCATAGCAGAACGCCAGGCGCGCTCTGGATGGCCAAGGTGGAAGAACGACGCCACCAAGCCGGCCACCAGAA
>JANYJE010000057.1 GCA_025408405.1 Nitrosomonadales bacterium
CATCCTCTTGCGAATCACGACCATCCCGACAGGATGGCGCGCCCGAACGGATAAAGCTGGGCACTGGGAAGCCATCATTTATGGGAACGTCCTGCGGTGGATACTTCGCTACCACAGAAAATAAATGGACTTGAATCCATATCAGCAAATCTCAAGAAGTAAAAATTCTACAATCGATTTCATAAATAGCGCGGCAAAGAAAAAGCCCGAAATAAAAATTTCGGGCTTTTGTTTAGATGCAACTTATGAAGTCAAAAGTTGAGGCTTATGCGCCACAACTCGCTAGTAGCTTATGCTGTCACTACTAGCGACTTATGGTGTCCAACTAGCGCTTTATGGTGTAACCCACACCAGGCTAGCCGCACGCCCCGATCGCGCCACACGCGGTGCAGAATTCGCAGCCGTCTTTTTTGATCACCGTGCGGTTGCCACACTCTGCACATTTCTTGCCCGCCATCAGCTGCTGCTCAGGCTGCTTGCGTCGTTCGACGCGCCGTTCCTTGCCATGCGGGGTAGACAGGATGCCGCTCTCGGTAATGGGGTAACCGTCTTCGCTGAGCAGCCCCAGCATGGCATAACGGTGAATCATCAGGCGCGCCACATAGGCCACGGTGGACGGCCAGTTTTGTGACTTGTCGCTGCCCGGCACACGCGCCATGAAATCACCCAGGGGCTCGGGGTAGTTCAGCAATTTGCGCAGCTTCATGCCTATCCATGCAGGATCGATCACGCGCATATCCAGACTGAGCAGTTTGCACAGCCCGTCCAGCGCGCGCGGATATTCGCCGGAGAGCCACACCGAATACGGGCGCCGCTGTCCATCGGGCAGCACCAGCTCTTTCAATCCAAGCACGAAATCGTCACCCGCGGCCGCATTCAGCACATCCACTGTCCAGCTCATGGTGCCGTCAGGGCTGGCCTTGGGCTCCTTCTTCGAGAACATCGCATCCAGCACGGGGGTCGGGTCTCCCTCCTGCATGCTGAGTGCATCAAGCTGCTCGCAGCGGTAACGCACAATCCTGGCGAAACCCGACACCAGGCTGGCCATGCGCACCTTGTCGCCGCTGGGAGGGAAAGACATGAAAAAGGCATCATCACCAGAAGTTTTTTCCAGCACGGACAGCTTCATGTTGAGCCAGCCACGGTCATCCGCACGCATATCCATGGACAGCGTCTTCGCCACCGCACCCAGGCCGCGCGGCTGCTCCGCACCGTTCACCCACACTTCAAACGGCCGCGCAGTGCCATTCTGGATATGACTGATAAAGGTGGCAAAGCCGCCGTGCGGGTGTTCTATCATGTACACCCAGCCATCGCTGCCCAAAGGTTGCTCGGGTCGTCCCGGCCAGCGCAGGCTGGCCAGCGCCGGGGTGGGCATCATGTCGAGCACCACGCGTCTGTCCACATCGTTCTGGTCCAGGTCTTGCGGTGCTTCCCTGGTGGTTGCCGCAGGTTTCACTTCCAGGACTGCGCCCAGCACGCTGTTGGGGCGGTAAGTGGTAATGCCCTTGAGGCCGTGTCTCCATGCCTCCATATAAAGATTCTCGAAGGCGTCGAAAGGATAATCGGCGGGCACGTTGACGGTCTTGCTGATGGCCGTATCGATATAGGGCTGCACTGCCGCAGACATCGCCATATGGTCGGTGGCCGACATCTCCAGTGCAGTGACAAAGTAATCCGGCAGCTTGTCGACATCACCACCCAGGTGCCGGTACAAACGCCAGGCATGATCCGCCACCTCGATGGCTTTCTTGCTGCCATCCGGCATGCGCTTATTGCGGTTATAGAACCACGAGAACGGCGGCTCGATGCCGTTGCTGGCGTTGTCGGCAAAGGCCAGGCTGATAGTGCCGGTCGGCGCGATCGAGAGCAGGTGGCTGTTGCGCAGCCCATGCTGCCTGATGCGCTGCTTGATGCCTTCCGGCAGGCGCGAGGAAAAATTCGGTGCGACCAGATAGCGTTCCACATCGAGCAAGGGGAAAGCGCCTTTTTCGATGGCAAGATCGACCGAGGCGTTATAAGCCGCGTCGCGCATCGCCTCAGCTATACGGGCTGCCATCGCGCGTCCCGCATCGCTGTTGTATTTCTGGCACAGCATGATCAGCGCGTCACCCAGGCCGGTAAAACCGATGCCGATGCGGCGTTTGGCCTGCGCCTCAGCCTGCTGCTCCGCTAACGGCCACACCGTTGCGTCCAGCACGTTGTCCAGCATGCGCGCAGCCAGTGCCACTACACGCTCGAAAGTGGCAAAATCAAACTGCGCCTCCTTGCTGAACGGATGTTGTACATAACTGCTGAGATTGACGCTGCCAAGATCGCAACAGCCGTAATTGGGCAGCGGCTGTTCGCCGCAATTGTGCACGTACAAGCCGTTGGCATCGAAGGCATTGATGCCGGGCACCTGAACGTCAAAAACCGCCTCCACGCCTTCAGCCAAAATACTTTCCACCTCTGCCACAAAGCGTTCGCGGTTGGGTATGCGGCGGTAATTCTCAATCAGCTCACTGAGCCTGGATTGTTTTTCACTGTCGGAAAAACCGATCAGGTCGGCGAAGCGCACCAGGTTGTCCTTAGTGATAATCAACTCATGCTGCGCCCTGACCCAATATTCTTTCGAGCCGCCCTTGCCATCCGGCATGGCTTTCATCTGCTCATCGCGACGATTCAGGTAGAGCGTAGAAACAATCCCCATCCGCGCCAGCATGCGCTGCACAGCTTCCAGCGTCGCGGCATTGGACTGCGCCAGGCGCACGCTGACACCTTTTTCCTGAGAGCCTTGCACACTGCCGTCCGCATCGAAAAAACCGCGCAAGAACCCGCGATAAAATTCAAACGACGACTGCTCTATTTCAGCGCTGACTTGTTTCACTTCACGCATGCCAAATTGCTCTGCCAAAGCGTGCAGACTGGCCGATTGGTAACGATATTCGCCGCGCCCTTCTATGTTGTGCCAGCCCTGATGATCGGCACGGCGTGTCAAGCAACTGGCTGCCTGCGTCACCGCCGCGCGCATGGATGCGCTGCCCGCATGCTCCCATACTGGCAAGATTGCCGTCTCCCGCTTAAGCAAGCCGTCCCCGAGCAACAGGCCGAGCAGATAACCCTGCTCTGTCGTGCCGCTACCGGTCCAGCCGGAAAGTTCGCGGTGGTTGTTCAGCACCAGCATATCTCCAGCCTGCAACTCACCGGCTTTTACCCAGGCTGTGTCGCGAGCATAGCGGCTCACCTTGGCCTTGAGCACCAGATGATCTTCAGTCAGCCGGATTGCAAAGCCTTCTCTGGTGCGTACCCGAATCACCGGCTTCTCGCCGGTCTTGAAAAACCCTGCCGCTGCAGCCTGATGCACTTGCCCGTCAACCACCACCGAAAACTGCCTGCCCATCAGCTCGACGACCTGCCGCGCACCGTCCGTGGTCATCACCCAGGTATCCGCTGTGACACAGGGATTGGTCGCCTCGATCTTCTCTATAGAGGAGAGGTTGTTGTCGCGATTGATCTTGTCGATGAACAGCACACCCGGTTCGGCGTGATCATAGGTGGCTTGCATGATCTGGTTCCACAGTGCCATCGCCCTGATCCTGCGGTATACCCACTTGCCGTCGGCGCGCAAACAGGCGCCCGCATCCAGTGCCGCCTGCGCTGGCATGGCCTTGTGCACCAGCTCCCACTCCGCATCGGCGCTCACTGCCTGCATGAATTCGTCAGTGATGCCCACGGAAAGGTTGAAGTTACGCAGGTCGCCGCTGTCCTTGGCGTGAATGAAATTCTCTATATCCGGATGATCGCAGCGCAGTACGCCCATTTGCGCGCCCCGGCGCGCACCCGCCGACTCCACCGTTTCACAAGAGCGGTCGAACACACGCATATACGATACCGGCCCGCTGGCGCGACTGTTGGTGCCTTTTACCAGGGCGTCTTTCGGGCGTATGTCGGAAAAATCGTAGCCCACTCCGCCGCCCCGGCGCATGGTTTCGGCGGCCTGCTGCAGCGCATCGTAGATGCCCGGCTTGCCATCGCTCATGCCGCTGATGGCATCGCCCACCGGTTGCACAAAGCAGTTGATCAGCGTGGCCTGCAGCGTGGTGCCGGCAGCGGAGTTGATGCGCCCGCCGGGAATAAAACCATGCTCCAGCGCCCACAGGAATTCTGCTTCCCAGGCGGCAGGATCTTTCTCCACGGCAGCCAAGCCGCGCGCCACTCGCTTGCGCACATCATGGGCGCTGGTTTCGCCATCCTTGCAATATTTTTCCCGCAGAACCTCTGGAGTGATTTCCTGTTCAGCCAACGGCGCAATAATTTTTTTGGGTTTCATGATAGCTAGCGATGGACGTTATGAAAGATGATTTAACGAGGTTATTATCACCCTTTCCGGACACGGGAAAAAACCAGAATTTTTATCCGTCCGGCTTGACAGTTGCGTTCACTTTGAAAATCGCCGCGCCTGACTATGCGCTGCAAAAATCAAGACCAAACCGTCAATAAATCCCCATAAAAATTAAAAATACATTATTTCAATTGCTTAATATTTGGCGACCGGGATATTCGGAAGAGGCTGGCAAGAAAACAGGGGGACGTGAGGCGTTACCGAACGCATCCAGGTACCCGGTGCGGGAATCTGGATGCGCTTAGTGAGTTAAGACTTGCGCAGTGCGATCAACACAGCCCAGGCGCCGAGCAGCACATACCAGAGCAATGACCACTCGGGAATGCCGAGGCTGAGAAAAGTCCAGCCCTTGGCCGCACATTCGCCGGAGCCGTGCATCAGTTCCTGCCATACCTCGGCCATGGGGAAGTTCTGCAGCATGTAGTCCAGACCGGGGCCGCAGGACGGCACCTGGTCTTTGGGCAAGTGCTGCAGCCAGATATGGCGGCTGGCCACTCCCACTCCGCCAAGGGCGAGAAGCGCGAGCAATGCACCGTAGATCCTGGCGCCGGTTTTTGCGGGATTGTGCAACGCAGCCAGGGCAAACAGCACCAGCATGGCCGTGAAAATTGCGCGCTGTATCATGCACAGCGGGCACGGCTGCTGATGCAGCGCATATTGCAGATACAGCGCGGCGGCAAAAAGTACACCGATAACCAGTGCGCCTGCCAGAAACAGCCAGCGCCGCGAGAGGCCGGGCCACAGGGTCAGCAGGCTCATTCCACCTCCTCTATCCACGCCGCCTGGATGGCTTCGAGGATTTTCTCGCCGCTGTGTTTGGGATCGTCGTGAAAATCTTGCAGCGCCATCACCCAGTTGTGCAGGTCGGTAAAGCGTATTGTTTTCGGGTCCACCTCGGGGTGCGCCTCGGCCAGTTCGATTGCAATCAGGCGTACGTCAGTCCATTTCATGTTCAGCCCTCCTTCGCCATATTGATCGTGTACTTGGGAATCTCGACCACCAGATCCCGGTCAGCCACCATGGTTTGGCAACTCAGGCGCGAATTAGGCTCCAGTCCCCATGCCTTGTCCAGCATGTCTTCTTCCAGCTCTTCGGCGGGTGTCAGTGAGGGGAAACCCTCACGGATAATGACATGGCAGGTGGTGCAGGCGCAGGATTTCTCGCAGGCATGCTCGATTTCAATGCCGTTCTTGAGCAATGCCTCGATCAGCACAGTCCCGGTATCGGCCTGCAATACACTGCCTTGCGGACATAACTCTTCGTGTGGCAACACAATGATTTGCGGCATTCCTAGCTCTCCAGTTCAGATAACTTGCGGCCCGACAGAGCATGTGCCACGTTGCTGTCCATGCGCGCCTGGGCAAAGGCCACGGTCGCCTCGTTCAAATTGGCAATGGCGCGTTTCAGTGCCAGATGGTCGGTGGCCTGCAAGGTTTCGCGCAGTGCTGCCATGCTGCCGGCGATGCGCTCCTGCTCTTCTTTTCCCAGCAAGGCAGCGCCATCCTGCTGCAACGCATTCTGCACGGCTTCCAGCAGTTGCTTCGCTTCCACCTGCTGCTCGCGTAGCGCACGTGCCTTCATGTCGTCCTGTGCAAACTGGTTGGAATCTTCCAGCATGCGGGTAATTTCAGCGTCGCTCAGGCCGTAAGATGGCTTCACCGTGATCGCCGCCTCCACCCCGCTGCTCATCTCGCGCGCCGAGACATTAAGCAGGCCGTCCGCATCCACCTGGAAGGTGACGCGGATACGCGCTGCCCCCGCCACCATCGAAGGTATACCGCGCAATTCAAAGCGCGCCAGCGAACGGCAGTCGCTCACCAGTTCGCGCTCGCCCTGCACCACGTGGATCCCCATGGCAGTCTGGCCATCCTTGAAGGTGGTGAATTCCTGCGCACGCGCGGTGGGTATGGTGCTGTTGCGTGGAATGACTTTTTCCGTCAGCCCGCCCATGGTCTCCAGCCCCAGGCTGAGCGGAATCACATCCAGCAGCAGCCAGTCATCATCCTGGCGATTGCCCGCCAGCACGTTGGCCTGTATCGCTGCACCCAGTGCCACTACCTTGTCCGGATCGAGATTGGTGAGAGGAGTCTGCTTGAAGAACTCGCCCACCGCGCGTTGCACCTGTGGCATTCGTGTCGAGCCACCTACCATCACCACGCCCTTGATATCACTGACCGTCAACCCGGCATCGCGCAAGGCGCGGCGCATGGGCTGCATGGTGTGCGCCAGCAACGTTTGCGTCATGTCATAAAAATCCTGGCGCGTCAGCGTGGTGTCGATCACGTCACCCGCGCTCAGAATCGCCGTGATGCGTGCTTCCGGATAATCGCTAAGCTGCTCTTTGACGGCACGCGCATGGGTTAGCAACAAACGTGTGTCCTGTGCGCCCAATGCGGAAAGATTGTTTTTTTCCAGCAGCCAGCAATAGATGCGATGGTCGAAGTCGTCCCCGCCCAGCGCCGAATTGCCATTGGTGGCGAGCACTTCAAACACGCCCTGCGACAATCTGAGTATGGAAATATCGAAGGTACCCCCGCCCAGGTCATACACGGCATACACCCCTTCCGCGGCATTATCCAGGCCGTAGGCAATGGCCGCTGCAGTAGGTTCGTTAAGCAGGCGCAACACATTGAGACCCGCCAGCTTCGCCGCATCCTTGGTCGCCTGGCGCTGGGCATCGTCGAAATAGGCCGGCACGGTAATCACCGCCCCCACCAGCTCGCCCCCCAGGGCGGCTTCTGCGCGAACGCGCAACACCTTGAGAATTTCGGCGGATACCTCTACCGGGCTTTTGACGCCCGCCACCGTGCGCAGCTGCACCATGCCGGGCGCCTGTCCTGAGCCTGTCGCAGCGACGTTGGCAAAGCGATAGGGCAGATTGCTGACATCGCCGATATCAGCCAGGCCGCGTCCCATAAAACGTTTGACCGACACGATGGTATTCACCGGATCATCGCTCTGCAGCGCCTGCGCAGGGTACCCCACCTGCACGTTGCCATCCGCCAGATAACGCACAACAGAAGGCAGCAGCGCGGATCCATCCGCATCGTTCAGCACCATGCTGATGCTGTTGCGTACAACTGCCACCAGCGAATTGGTCGTGCCCAGGTCTATGCCCACTGCCAGCCGGTGCTGGTGTGGCGCCGTGCTCATGCCGGGTTCGGAGATTTGTAGCAGTGCCATTTAGTTATCAATCACATCGAATGCAGACCCGATTTCTTCCGCAAGTTTTTCCATAAAGCGAAGTTTGCGCACCATACCGGCAGCCAGCGGGTAATCGCGCTCCTGGTCTATTTTAACCGCTAGCTGCTGTTGCAGTTCATGCATTTCATGCTGCAAGCGCATTTCCAGTTGTTCCAGCGCGCTGCTGTCTTTAGCCAGCTTTGCTTCCTCTATGGCTTCGCGCCATTCCATCTGTTGCATCAGGAATTCAACCGGCATCGCAGTATTGGTTTCTTCCTGCGTATCGACCCCGTGCAAGGTGAGCAGATAGCGGGCACGCGCGATCGGACTACGCAAGGTCTGGTAAGCCTCATTCACGCGGGTGGACAATTGCATGGAAACGCGCTGCTCCGCCTCGGACAGGTGGGCAGATTTATCGGGGTGAACCTGCGACTGCAGCATGCGGTAATGCTGTTCCAGTGCCGTACTATCCAGTTGATAGCTCTCCGACAGGCCAAACAGTTGAAAAAAATTCTGCTTAAAATCGAAGGCCGCAGCTTGCATCAGACTTTAAAACTTTCTCCGCAACCGCACTCATCCTTGACATTGGGATTGTTGAATTTGAATCCCTCGTTCAGGCCTTCGCGCGTGTAGTCCAGCTCCATGCCATCGATGTAAGGCAGGCTTTTCGGGTCAACCAGCAGGGTGACACCATGACTGGAAAACTGCAGATCGCCCTCTCCCAGCGCATCGGCAAACTCCAGCTTGTACGCCATGCCGGAACAACCCGTGGTGCGCACACCGACGCGCAGTCCCACACCTTTGCCGCGCTTGGCAATGAAATTCAGCACATGCTTGGCCGCGTTGTCAGTCAGGGAAATCCCCATACTCGCCTCCTTAGTGACCTTGATTCTTTTTATAATCGGCAACTGCCGCCTTGATTGCGTCTTCAGCCAGGATAGAGCAGTGGATTTTTACCGGCGGCAACGCCAGTTCTTCGGCAATCTGGCTGTTCTTGATTTCCAGCGCCTGATCCACGGTCTTGCCCTTGACCCACTCGGTCACCAGCGAACTGGACGCAATCGCAGAACCGCAGCCATAAGTCTTGAATTTGGCATCTTCAATCACGCCGTCACGGCCCACCTTGATTTGCAACTTCATCACATCGCCGCAAGCCGGCGCGCCCACCATGCCGGTGCCCACACCCGCCTCATCCTTGGCGAAGGACCCCACGTTACGCGGGTTTTCGTAGTGATCCAGAACTTTTTCGCTGTATGCCATTTTAATCTCCAATATTTAGGAATAAGGATTGAGGATTGAGAAACCGGAATCACCAGATCCTCGATCCTGGCGCCCCAATCCTGTTTTCAGTGTGCCGCCCATACGATGGAGTTCAAATCCACCCCATCCTTAAACATTTCCCACAATGGCGACAATTCGCGCAGCTTGCCTATCTTGCCCTTGAGCAAGTCTATGCTGTAGTCGATCTCTTCAGCCGTGGTAAAACGCCCTACGGTAAAACGAATCGAGCTGTGCGCCAACTCATCGTTGCGTCCCAGTGCGCGCAACACATAGGATGGCTCCAGACTGGCCGAGGTACAGGCAGAACCGCTCGACACCGCCATATCCTTGATCGCCATGATCAGCGATTCGCCCTCGACAAAGTTAAAACTGACGTTCAGATTGTGCGGCACACGCTGCTTCATATCGCCATTCAGATAAACCTCTTCTACGCTCGACAAACCGGCCCACAGACGATCGCGCAAGCCGCGAATACGCTCGTTTTCCGTTGCCATTTCTTCCTTGGCAATGCGGAACGCCTCACCCATGCCTACGATCTGGTGTGTTGCCAGGGTACCCGAACGCATGCCGCGCTCGTGGCCGCCGCCGTGCATCTGCGCCTCCAGGCGCACGCGCGGCTTGCGCCGCACATACAGGGCGCCGATTCCCTTGGGGCCATAAGTCTTGTGTGCCGAAAACGACATCAGGTCGACTTTCAGTTTTTGCAAATCGATCTCCACCTTACCGGTCGACTGCGCAGCATCCACATGGAACAGTATGCCGCGTTCGCGGCAGATTTCGCCGATGGCCGCGATATCCTGGATCACACCGATCTCGTTGTTGACGTGCATGACAGAAACAATGGTCGTATCAGGGCGCAGAACAGCCTTGAGTTTTTCCAGGTCAATCAGGCCAGTCGGCTCGGGATCGAGATAGGTCGCAGAAAATCCCTGGCGTTCCAGCTCGCGCACGGTATCCAGCACGGCCTTGTGTTCGGTCTGGATGGTAACGATATGCTTGCCCTTGCCGGAATAAAAATGCGCTGCGCCTTTCAAAGCCAGGTTATTCGACTCGGTGGCACCCGATGTCCACACAATCTCTTTCGGGTCGGCGTTCACCAGAGCGGCAACCTGCGCGCGCGCGTTTTCCACTGCCGCCTCGGCAGTCCAGCCATATTCGTGGGAACGACTGGCCGGATTGCCAAACTGCTCGGTCAAAAACGGAATCATTCTGGCCGCTACGCGCGGATCGACCGGCGTAGTTGCAGAGTAATCCATATAAAGAGGGAAATGCAGCGTCATGTTATTTTCACAATCCTTGTTATACAGAAGCCAGTCCGGGAAGTTCGCACTCCCCAGCCCGGCGCGGGATCAGGCTGCAGCTTGTGCGGGCTTCAGCGCATTATTGGCAAAGGTAATCGGGGGCAGGCCTGCCAGCCTGTTGGCTTCGATCGCGATCAGTTGCTGCAAATTCACACCCGCCAGATAGTTGAATATTGTTTCATTCAAGCCCATCCACAAATCATGGGTATTGCACTCGTGCTCTTCGTGGCAATTTCCCATCCCGCCGCACCGGGTTGCGTCCACCGGCTCATCAACCGCCACGATAATGTCGGACACCGAAATCTTGTTGGCCGGACGAGCCAAGCAATAGCCGCCGCCCGGGCCACGCACACTGGCGACCACATCGTGTCTGCGCAACTTGCCAAACAACTGCTCCAGATATGACAGCGAAATTTTTTGCCGCGCGCTTATACTTGCGAGCGTAACAGGGCCATGCCCGCTGCGCGCTGCCAGATCAACCATCGCTGTCACAGCAAAACGTCCTTTAGTCGTCAGTCTCATTATTTCTCCTTCAAGATTTCAATCGCACAATCAAACCGTTGTGCCTTACACTAAACGCCTTGAGTGAAATAATAGAATACCTTAATTTTTTAGTCAACAATTTTATTCAAATGGTTGGGATCGAACTTGTCAGCCGTCGCGCGCTCCTCTTCCACGCGCACTCCGAGTTTCTCCAGATGCTGCAAAATCAACTCAATACGTTTGTCCACCACCAGGCTATGCCCAAGCAAGCCGTGTATCGCCTTTGACAGCGGGTCATTCTGCTCATTGCCTATGCCGTAAGCATTAAAGCCCCCGATTTTTTTGGCTTCGTCCAGAATGCGCGCGGGAATACCCGCGGCCGTAGCTCCCGCCGGCACATCCTTCACCACGACCGCATTGGAGCCGATCTTCGCCCCCTCGCCGATGTGTATGGGCCCTAATATCTTGGCCCCCGCCCCCACCACCACACCGTTGCCCAGTGTAGGATGGCGCTTGCCACCTTTCCACGAGGTGCCGCCCAGCGTAACGCCGTGATACAGCGTGACGTCATCACCGATTTCGGCCGTTTCACCTATCACCACACCCATGCCGTGATCGATAAAAAAACGCCGCCCTATGGAAGCACCCGGATGGATTTCGATGCCTGTCAGGCCGCGCGCAATGTGTGCCAGGAAACGCGCAAGCCACTTCAGCCCGGCCTGCCACAGCCAGTGCGACACGCGATGCAACAGGCGCGCGTGGATACCCGGATAGCAGGTCAGCACCTCAAATACGCTGCGCGCTGCCGGATCGCGGTCAAACACGGTGAGTACGTCTTCTTTAATAGCTCGGAACATGGCGGTCTCTATCAAATTTGTTGATGCGCTGGAAATTTATTTGTTAGCTTCTTTTTTAAGCTTACCGTGATACTCGGTCGAGAGCGTCAGAATACCACGCAGAATATTGATTTCTTCCTGCTCCAGCCTGGCACGCGCATACAGGCGGCGCAGCTTGTGCATCAGTTTGGTGGGTTGTTTGCTGTGCAGGAATTCAATCTCGTTCAGCGCCTGTTCCAGATGAATAAAAAATCTCTCTACCTGTTCTGCCGGTGCAGGATTCAGCGAAGGCTTCGCATATTCGCCCAGCCCGGCTGCCAGACGCAGCTCGTAACTGATCAGCTGCACCGCTGCCGCCAGATTGAGCGAGGTATACGATGGGCTCACCGGGATGCGCACCATCACTTGGCAGCGCGCCAGCTCATCATTGGTCAGGCCTGACATCTCGGTGCCAAACAGCAAAGCCACCGGATGCTGCGCTGCCTGCTCCGCCAGCAGCGGCATTGCCGCCCGCGGCGTCAGCACCTCCTGCGAAATATCGCGCACCCGCGCCGACATCCCGGCGACCAGCACCACACCTTGCAAAGCCTCGTCGAGCGTGCTGCACACCACAGCCTTGTGCAGCACGTCCACGGCACTGGATGCCATCGCATCGGCCTGGGCATCGGGAAAGATGCGCGGATTGATCAGATACAGCTGCTCCAGCCCCATCGTCTTCATCGCCCGCGCAGCCGCACCGATATTGCCCGGATGAGTGGTATGGCTCAGCACCACCCGCACATTTGCCAGGCTTTTTGCAAGATTTACGCTGTTTTCTGCAACTTCTGGTGTCTTCAAAACGCAATTCCCACTAAAATACGCAACTGCTCATTAAAATTTAAAGTTAGGTTTCCATGCATCCCATGCTCAACATCGCGGTTAAAGCCGCGCGTCGTGCCGGCAATTTGATCCACCGCGCCGCCGACAATCTCGACCATCTCACTGTCACCAAAAAATCCAATGCGGATTATGTCAGCGAGGTAGATCGCGCCGCCGAGCGCACCATTATCGAAACCCTGCTCGACTCTTACCCCAACCATGCAATTTTAGCAGAAGAGAGCGGTGGCCAAGGCGAGTCGGAATATCTGTGGATCATCGACCCGCTGGATGGAACCACCAACTTCCTGCACGGCTACCAGCAATACGCGGTCTCCATTGCCCTGCAACACAACGGCGTGCTCACCCAGGCGGTGATTTACGACCCCACCAAAAACGACCTGTTTACCGCCACACGCGGCCGCGGTGCCTTTCTCAACGACCGCCGCATCCGTGTCAGCAAGCGCGCGGAACTGGCCGACAGCCTGATCGGAACCGGCTTCCCTTACAGCAAATTCGATCACCTCGACGCCTACATGAACATCCTGCGCGACATGATGCAAAAGACCGCCGGCCTGCGCCGTCCCGGTTCGGCCGCGCTGGATCTGGCCTATACCGCTGCCGGCCGCTACGACGGTTTCTTTGAAACCGGCCTCAAGCCTTGGGATATCGCTGCCGGTTGTCTGCTGATAACAGAGGCTGGCGGACTGGTAGCCGACCTGCAAGGCAACGACAGCTACCTGCGCAGCGGACACCTGTGCGCCGGCAACCCCAAGGTATTTGCGCAGATGCTGCAAGTGATCGCGCCGCACCTGACCGACAGCTTGAAATCCGCCAACGCCTGAACATGACTGCGGCTGAGGCACTGGAATACACACTGCACCACGATATTCCGCTCTCTCAAGCCATGGGGATCCGCGTCGCCGACTATGACGGCGCAAGCTTGCACCTCGCCGCCCCGCTAGCCCCGAACATCAACCACAAATGCACCGCATTTGGCGGCAGCCTCTACTCGCTCGCCGTGTTGTGCGGCTGGGGGATGTTGCATCTCAAACTTGCCGAAGCCGGGCTGCGTAAACACATCGTGATACAGGAAAGCAACATCCGCTACTTACTGCCGCTCGCCCAGGACATGCATGCCGAATGCCATCTGGATGAGGTCGCGTTCCAGCGCTTCTTGCGCACACTGGCAAAACACGAACGCGCGCGATTATCCCTCGACGTCACCATCAAACAGGACGGCCAGTCTGCCGTCGAATTTTCGGGCCGTTATGTGGTGCACGGATAAACCGCACAAACGCGCAGCATCATCAGCGACGAAGAGATTATTGCGGGGTGAGCTTTATTTTTGCAGCAGCATGATCTGCACATCCATCACATTCGTGCCTGTCGGCCCGGTGATGAGATGGTTGTGCGCACCCAGGCCCGCATCGAGTTTCTGGAAAAACGTATAGGAATCGTTGGCCGCAAGATATTGCTCTGGCGCCATGCCCAGCTTGCGCGCGCGTGCTGTGGTGAGCCCGTCCACGATGGCACCTGCGGCATCCGTCGGCCCATCACTGCCATCGGTGCCTGCGGAAAGCAGCGCCACCCCCTCCAGCCCTTCGGCCTCCAGCGCAAAGGCCAGTGCCAGTTCCTGGTTGCGTCCGCCCTTGCCCTCCCCGCTTACCGTCACCGTGGTTTCGCCGCCGCTGAGCAGGCAGCGCCGCTCGCCCGTTTGCATCTTAGCCAAAGTGCTACGTGCGGTCTGCGCCAGGAAATTGGCAATTTCGATTGCCTCGCCTTGTATCTTGGCGCTCAGCACCACGGTGGTGTAGCCCAGCTGCTGCGCCTGCTCCTGCGCAGCAGCCAGTGCCAGATTGCTGGCCGCGACGATAACGTTGCGCACGTTATTAAGACCCACCTTCACCGTTTCCTGCTCCTCAGCGGCAATGCCACGCTTCAGGTACGCCATCACGCGCAAAGGCACCTTGTCGCGCAGTTCGTATTTACCGATCACCTCCCAGGCCTCGGCAAAGGTCGAACCATCCGGCGCGGTCGGCCCGGAAGCAATCACATCCAGGCGGTCGCCGACCACATCCGAGAGAATCAGCGTCAACACCTGCGCAGCACCGGCCGCCTGCGCCAGCCCGCCGCCCTTCACCGCAGAGAGATGCTTGCGCACTGCATTCAGCTCGGCAATAGAAGCGCCGGCATGCAGCAGCAGCGAGGTCACCACCTGCTTGTCGTGCAGCGTTATCCCCGCCACCGAGGCGACCAGCAGCGCAGAGGCGCCGCCCGAGAGCAGGCAGATCACCAGCGTCTTTTCATCCGTACCCTGCAGCATTTTCAGCACGCGCCGCGTGGCGGCCACCCCCGCCTGGTCTGGAATGGGATGCCCGGCCTCCACCTGCTCAATTTTATCCAGCGCTACCGTGTGGCCTGTTTTCACCACGATCAGCCCGGCGGCTATGCGCTCCCCCAGCAGTTTTTCAATGGCCAGCGCCATGCGCGCCGTGGCCTTGCCTGCCCCCACCACAAGGATGCGGTCATAAGCCGCCAGGTCATAGCTCGCACCGGCAACCCGCAAGCTGTTACCCTGAAGCTGGACGGCATTAAGCACGGCCTGGTAAGGATCGGCGGCAGCGAGAGCGGCCTTGAAGATTTTGCTTAAATGTTTATCGGGCATACTGTATGGACACTTTATTGGGTGGCTAGCTCGGCAGGGAAGAAAGTATACTCTGGCTTATTAATCTGAAACACCCGATGAAATCAACCGGGCGCAGTTACCGGCACTGGCAAACGAATGCAATGAGCAAATCCACCGACACACCCGTCAGCGATCTCACCAAACAGACTCCCATGATGCAGCAGTACCTGCGCATCAAGGCAGAACATCCCGACATGCTGCTGTTCTACCGCATGGGCGATTTCTACGAGCTGTTTCATGAAGACGCGGCGCGCGCAGCCAAGCTGCTCGACATCACCCTCACCCAGCGCGGCGCCTCCAACGGCCAGCCGATCAAGATGGCGGGCGTGCCCTACCATGCCGCCGAGCAATACCTGGCGCGGCTGGTGAAGATGGGCGAGTCGATTGCCATCTGCGAGCAGATCGGCGACCCCGCCACCAGCAAAGGCCCGGTCGAGCGCAAGGTGGTGCGCATCGTCACCCCCGGCACCCTCACCGATTCCGCCCTGCTCGATGAAAAGCGCGACAGCCTGCTGCTGGCGCTGCACCAACGGCAAAACGAAGTAGGCATGGCGTGGCTGAACCTCGCCTCTGGAAAATTTTTCGTGGCCGAAACCGATGCGCAAAATCTTGCCGCAGAGCTGGAGCGCCTGCAACCCTCGGAAATCCTCAGCGCTGAAAACTTCACCCCGCCGCCGCTCAAAAATGCCGCAGTGAAATCCCTGCCGGAGTGGCACTTCAATCTGGAGAGCGCACGGCGCGCGCTGTGCCAGCAATTTTCCACACTCGACCTGGCGGGCTTCGGTTGCGACGACTTCAGCGTAGGTCTCGAAGCCGCAGGTGCGCTGCTCGGCTACGCCAGGCTCACGCAGGGACAGAACATCGCCCACGTGCGCAGCCTGCAAGTGTATGCCGCCGAGCAGTTTGTGCGCATGGATGCCGCGACTAGGCGCAACCTGGAAATCACCCAGACCCTGCGCGGCGAACCCGCACCGACGCTGCTGTCGCTGCTCGACACCTGCGCCACCAACATGGGTAGTCGCCTGCTGGCGCACTGGCTACACCATCCGCTACGCAACCGCGCAACCCTCAGAGGCCGTCTGGATGCGGTTGAGAATCTACTGTCGCTCCCCTCCCCCTCGAAGAGAGGGGCTGGGGGAGAGGGTTATCGCGCAGTACACGAAAACCTCAAACCCAGCGTCGACGTGGAACGCATCAGCGCGCGCATCGCCTTGCGCAGCGCGCGCCCGCGCGACCTGTCCGGCCTGCGCGACACCCTCGCCCGGCTGCCACAACTGCACGGCCTGCTGCAACACAGCGCATCTCCCCTGGTAGCTGAACTCGCCGCCGCACTGCTGCCTGATGCCGAACTGGTGGAGTTACTGCAACGCACCTTGCGCGCCGAACCTGCCAGCGTGTTGCGCGACGGCGGCGTGATCGCCGACGGCTTCGATGCCGATCTGGACGAGCTGCGCGGCATCCAGACCAACTGCGGCGACTTCCTGCTGGCGCTGGAAGCGCGCGAGAGGAGTCGCAGCGGCATTGCCAACCTGAAAGTCGAATACAACCGCGTGCACGGCTTTTACATCGAGGTGTCGGCAGCACAATCTGCCAACGTGCCGGACGACTATCGCCGCCGCCAGACCCTGAAAAATGCCGAGCGTTATATCACCCCGGAATTAAAAACTTTCGAGGACAAGGCGCTGTCCGCCAACGACCGCGCCCTGGCGCGCGAGAAGCAGCTGTACGAACAGCTGCTCGACCAGCTCGCCATCTACATCGCGCCACTGCAACGCACAGCCGGCGCGATTGCCGAGCTGGACGTGCTCGCCACCTTCGCCGAACGCGCTGCCACGCTGAATTTCAGCGCGCCCACCTTCAGCGACGAGGCCGTGCTGCGCATCAACAAGGGACGGCACCCAGTGGTGGAGGCACAGGTTGAACAGTTCATCGCCAACGACACCGAGTTAAACAGCGCACGCCAGATGCTGCTGATCACCGGCCCCAACATGGGCGGCAAATCCACCTACATGCGCCAGGTGGCGCTCATCGCGCTGCTGGCGCACTGCGGCAGCTTCGTGCCGGCACAGGACGCAAGTCTGGGCGAAATCGACCAGATCTTCACGCGCATCGGCGCATCGGACGACCTTGCCAGCGGCCGCTCCACCTTCATGGTGGAGATGACCGAAGCTGCCAACATCCTGCACAACGCCACCGAGAAAAGCCTGGTGCTGGTGGACGAGATCGGGCGCGGCACCAGCACCTTCGATGGCCTCGCCCTCGCCTACGCCATCGCGCGCCACCTGCTGGAGAGCAACCGCAGCTACACCCTGTTTGCCACGCACTATTTCGAGCTCACACGCTTGAATGAAGAATACACCCAGCTCGCCAACGTGCATCTAAGCGCCATCGAGCACCAGCACAGCATCGTGTTCCTGCACTCTGTCAACGAAGGTGCAGCCAGCCAGAGCTACGGCCTGCAAGTCGCCGCCCTCGCCGGCGTGCCGGGCAGCGTCATCCGCAGCGCGAAGAAACAACTGGTGCGACTGGAACAACAGAGCGCCGCGCAGAACCCGCAAGGCGATTTGTTCGCCGCCGTCCCGGAAACACCGGAACCGGATGAGCATCCGCTGGTGTCGGCGCTGCGCGATGTGCAGCCGGATGAGCTCAGCCCCAAGGCGGCGCTGGAGAAGATTTATCAGTTGAAGAAGCTGGTGTAGAAAGAGCGAATGAAGACGATAACTAGAGCGCAATATTCCAAAGAAAGGTAATTAAATGAATGACCAAGAAATTCTCAACGCAGCACTAATGTCGATTCCGAGCCGTTCTGAAAAAAATGAGCACGCAGTCCTTATAAGCACTTTCGTTCAAGCAGGAACACTATTCAAACGACTATCCAGCGTTGACAATCAAATCATTTATGGGCGGCGCGGAACGGGCAAAACTCACACACTGCAGTTTCTAGCAGCGCAACAAACGCTGCCGACACAGTTGGCAACTTATACTGATCTAAGTTCACTTGGTTCAGCGACTTCCGTTTACTCCGACCAGTCACTTCCACTTGCGCATCGAGCCACCACTTTACTTAGAGACTTACTTGTTGCCATCCACGAGGAAATCAGACGTAGCGTCTCCCAAAACGCGGAAGCACTATCACTTCATACTGTCAGCCCCTTACTATCCGAGTTATTAGATCAAATAAATGATGTCGAAATAGTCGGTGAGACAGAATTAGGCACACAGCAAGAAGATCGGCAGAAGGACAGCGAGAAGCAGAATAATAACCTGCAATTTTCTGGGAATAACGTAACGGGTGCTATTGCTGAAGAGTTTGCTAGCGAAGTCGAGAATAAGCTTACGACCTCAGTTAAACAAAAAGGTGTGGCGAGATATCATCTTAAATTTGGCGGGGTAAATAGTGCGTTGCGTACTTTAGTTGACTATAGTGGACCCCGATTTTCGGACAGTTAATTAAGATGGTAACCTGCTGTAACAAGGAGCAGGTTATGAGCGAAACGAAGCGCAAGATTTTCAGTGGCGAGTTCAAGGCCAAGGTTGCCCTCGAGGCGATCCGAGGCA
>JANYJE010000058.1 GCA_025408405.1 Nitrosomonadales bacterium
TCCAAGCGATTTTGCATGGCATCCAGTACATCCTCATGCTCCCAGCGCCTTACACGCCGCTCTTTGCTGGTCGTACACAGTTCTTTGCGAGTGCATCTTTGGCAGCCTGCGGTGGTCCAGTAGGCGTTGAGTTTCATGCCATCTTCTATCGAGAAACCGTGATGGGCCAGTCGTTCTCCTGCCGGGCATTGATACTCGTTATCTTGCGCGATATAGATGAAATCACGTTTGTCATATCGCCCCAGAGCCTTGTTGTTGGATGTCATGGTTCTCGGCACAAAAGCAGTAATGCCAGCCTGCTCGCACGCCAATATTTCTGGCCCCTTGTAGTACCCTCTGTCCGCAATGACTTCCAATGCCTCGCCGCCGAGTGCTTCCCGTGATTTCAATGCCATGTTGGAAAGCTGCGTACGGTCATGTCCAACATTGGTAACTTCATGCGCAACGATCAAGTGGTTCTGGGCATCGACTGCCGCTTGTACATTGTAGCCAACCATGCCAGTACCACGTCCGCTGGTTGCCATTGAGCGTGCGTCTGGATCGGTCAGGGACAATTGCTTATCCGGTTGCTGCTGTAAGAGAACCTCGGTTTCTTTGAGGCGCTGCATGTGCTCTCTGAGTTTTGCCAGCTTCTCCTTCAGTCGCTCTGCTGTCGCGTCGGTCTCAGTCGTCTGCGTTCTGTCTGCGCTGTCCAGCGCATTCATGTAGCGCTCGATACTTTCATCGATCTGCTTCATCCGCTGTTCAAGCTTGTGCGGTGTGAAATTCTTATCACGGTTGTTGACCGCTTTGAACTTGCTGCCATCAACGGCAACGATGGCTTGGGTGAATAGGTTGAGTTGGCGACACATTGAAACAAAGCGCCGACAAACATTGCGAATACCTTTGCCGTTGTCACGGCGAAAGTCGGCGATAGTCTTGAAATCAGGCGCAAGACGTTCAGTGAGCCACATCAGTTCGACGTTGCGTTGCGCTTCACGCTCTAAGCGTCGGCTCGATTGAATGCGATTCAGGTAGCCGTATATGTATATCTTCAAAAGCGTGGATGGATGATAGCCTGGCCGTCCGGTTGCTGCTGGTGACATACCCGAAAAACCAAGCTCAGTCAGGCTAAGTTCATCGACAAATGCATCAACTACTCTGACCGGGTTGTCTTCGCCGATGTAATCATCGAGACACTCCGGTAGCAACGTAACTTGATTCCGTCCCTCGCCCTGAATGAATCGCTTCATCTGCTCGCCTCCGCCAATGTTTGTACATCAGCATTAACGCGCGATAGGAATTTTTCGTGCACAGGATGATGCGTTTTCACACAACCTCGACCCGTTGCTGCCTGTCAGGACGCTCACGATGAAGGCCCGCTGTTCGGCCATTGCCGACCGTCGCTTCTGTCTCGGCTTAATTAATTTTGAGCGACCGGTTCGGAACAGTCAATTTGAGAAGCTGAGCGAGTACAATGTGCCAGATGGAGACATTCATGTGCGCCCGTACTATTATGCATATGCGGACAGACAAATTCTGGGGGCTTCAATGAATCAATTGGTTAATGGAAATATGCGCGCTTCATTATTGTTAATAATGCAGACCGGTGCGTCCGTCTAATAACTGTTAGCCCTCTTGGAGATTGCTCATGGACGAGATGCAAGAAGACCTTCAAACCATAGTCAGTCGCGCCGATGTTGCGCTCGCGGATCGTCCAGGTTTCCTCGGTTGTAGCGTCCACACTACGGCCCCTCCTGTATTGGCGTTCCAGTTCTCGACGGCTGTTCTAGCTGTTCAATTTCAAATGATGCAGAGCTTGGCTGCGCCGCAGTTCAAGTACGCAATCGCTCCGGGGCGCTTGGACACAGTTTTGGAACTATAGATATCCTCGGGAGAAAACTACGTGACACTTATCCTGAGCTTGAATGTCCTCGGCCTTTCTATCGGGCTCGCTGCTGCCGTGCTGATGTATTACTTTCCTCCTCGCGTCACGCTCTACACCGAAAACGGAGAGCCGCACATGCAGTGGACTTCCAATGCAACGGATGCAGGAAAAATTTGGGGGAAACGTCAGTTGTGGTTATCCA